>NZ_JAMYVQ010000031.1:0-74009 GCF_040324155.1 Mesorhizobium sp. M0011
TCCCCGCCTAAATAGCTATCGACAACCGAGCGCTTGAAACTCTCGCTGTATTTGGACATGCAAAACCCCCGAAGGTTGTGTCCAACTTTCGGGGGTCAGTTCACAAACGGCGGGGCTTAATGCGTCCCGCTGGAGTCGGGACGGGGCAGGGAACGCCCAGCGCCGAATCTGGGGTGGCTGCGCCCGCGATTCAATGAGCCGTGTCTAATCCCCGAACAATTCTTGTTGAACCCGGCGCGTTGATCCACCCCCGGCAGTGCCGGGGATGGATGCTTCTCGTGCCGATTCCGCAAACCAGGTCATGGTTTTGAAATCATGACCTAATTGTTGCTGGCGACCGGTGCCACCAGCGACGTGATGCGGCGAATGCCAACGCGCCGGTTCTCGCGGTTCGGCGCCGACGTATTGACCTTCAGATACTCCTCGCCATAGCCCTGTGTCGTCAGGTTCTCCGGCGGGATGCCGAAGGCGTTGGTCAGCGCCTCCGCCACCGATTCCGCGCGGCGATCTGACAGGGCGAGGTT
This sequence comes from Mesorhizobium sp. M0011, assembly GCF_040324155.1. Taxonomy (NCBI): domain Bacteria; kingdom Pseudomonadati; phylum Pseudomonadota; class Alphaproteobacteria; order Hyphomicrobiales; family Phyllobacteriaceae; genus Mesorhizobium; species Mesorhizobium sp. M0011. The sequence goes on from NZ_JAMYVQ010000031.1 coordinate 525, forward strand.
GGCTTCAGGCGAGCCGACGGCGTCGGTGTGACCTTCGATCAGGAAGGTCTCGGCCGGGTTCTTCTTCAACAACTTCTCCATTGCGGTGGCGACGCCCTCGAGCTTCTGCACCTCGGTGTCGGAGATCGAGGCCGAGCCGAATTCGAAGTTGAGCGTGTCGAGATCGACGCGCCGTGCGATGTCGCGCACGCGGGCCGAACGTTTGACCTCGTCGATCGAGTAGAGGCGCTGGACCTTCTCCACCGGTGGCTGTTCGAGGAAGGTGTAGTAGTCGTCCGGATCTTCGACATCCTCGGAGTCCAGAATGTACTCCTCGCGCGGGATTGTCAGCCGCATCGGCGGCAGATCATCGCCGGGATCGCGCCAGTCGCTGTCGTCCTCATAGTGCCGCTCATCGACATAGCTCAGCACATATTCGCGTCCATCCGGCGCAATGCGCGAACGCTGGATGACGTCGCCATAGCGGTTGCGGATGGTGACGATCTGGACACCGTTGTCACGCTCGACGATTTCCCGGGTGCGATTGCCCGAGAGATCCTCATAATAGACGTTCCTGGCGCCGCGGGTCATGCGCGGGGCGTCATTGCTCTCGACGAACGTCTGGTTGTTGAACTGCAGGATGACGCGGTCGCCGAGTTCCCTGACGACGTCGACGCCTTTCGGACGCCGGCGGTCGCGGACGTTCTCATCGGGTGCACGCTCTACGCGTGTGCCCTTTTCCTCGGTCACCGGCGCGATCTTCTCGGGCTTGATCTCCTGCTGTGCGGCCCTGTCGTCGGTGGGGGGCGGGCCTTGGTCGATGGGAGCAGCCACCGGCTTGCGGCCCTGATCGCCACCTTGCTGGGCATTTTGCCCGCCATTCTGCTGCTCGCCATCCTGGGGGACGATCTTGTCGCCCTGCTTGCGGCCGCCTCTGCGCTCGGCGTCCTTCTGGCTGTCCAGGATGGGAGCGGCGTTTGGATCGGCCGGTGCTTCGCCTTGCACCGGGCTTTCGCCCTGTACCGGTGCTGCCGTCTGACCATTGGCCGGTTGTTCGCCGGTGGCTGGCTGCTCGGCTGTGGCCGGCTGCTCGCCAACAGGTTTCCTGACACGCTTCTTCGTCGTGTCCTGGGGCTGCTCGCCCTGGGCCGCGGGCTGTTCGCCGGCAGGGGCCGTCGCCTCTCCAGCGGGAGCCTCCTTCGGTGCCGGGGCGACTTCAGGTTGGGCCTGCTGGTCCTGCCTGTTCTTCTTGCGCGGCTTGGCCTGCTCGCCGGGCTGATTGTCGTTGGCCGGTTCCGCCTGGCCGGCCGGCGCCTGCTCGGTTTGCTGCTGGTCGCGTTTCTTCCTGCGCGGCTGCTGTTCCTCGGCTGGAGCGGCCTGTTCGGCCGGCGCCTGCTCGGTCTGCTGCTGCTGGTCGCGCTTCTTCCTGCGCGGCTGCTGTTCCTCGGCGGGTGCTGCCTGTTCGGCCGGCGCCTGCTCGGTCTGCTGCTGCTGGTCGCGCTTCTTCCGGCGTGGCTGCTGCTCCTCGGCGGGCTGCTCGCTCTGGGCAGGCGCGGCCTGCTGTTCAGGCTCGGCCTTCTTGCGTTCGCGCTTCTGTTCGGGTTCCGCCTGCTGCTTTTGTGCGCAGGCTTCGGCCGCTTCGCCTTCGGCGCATGCTGCTTGCGCCAGGATGAATGGGGCTGCCGTGCGCTGGGCAAGGCCGGACGCGACACTTCCCTGAAGCGGGAACGCGCCCAACGGCGCGGATGCCATCAACAGGCCAAGTGCCGTGCCTGCCAGAATCCGTGGTTGGCGTTTCATCGAAATTCTCCTTGTGGGGTCCCATCCTTGCCGAAACCGATCTTGTGCCGATTGGTTCCAGTCTGGCACGGATAGAGGCCGTACGGGGCGATTGACCGACCTTTTGAAGGCAACTTCATGTCATTCACCTGGCGATAGCCGCAATTGCGACCATTGCCGCGCTTGACCTTGCCCGCGGCTGGGGCCACATCCCGGAAATGGAAACGCCATTCTGGAAAACCAAGGCGCTGGAGGCGATGAGCCCGGCCGAGTGGGAATCACTGTGCGACGGCTGCGGCAAATGCTGCCTGTCAAAGCTTGAGGACGAGGACACTGGCGAGATCTACTGGACCAGCGTCGGCTGTCGGCTGTTCGACGCCGAGACCTGCCGCTGTTCGGACTATGCCAATCGGCTGGCGCGCGTTCCCGACTGCGTCGGGCTGACGCCGCAGAATGTGCGAACCATCAGCTGGCTGCCCAGCACCTGCGCCTATCGGCTGGTGGCCGAAGGCCGCGACCTCTACTGGTGGCACCGGCTGGTGTCGGGCAGCGCCGAGACCGTGCATGAAGCCGGCATCTCGATGCGCGGCCGGGTCAAGGCGAGCGAAACCGATCTTGCCGAGCCGGAAGACTATTTTGACTATGTGCTGGACGAGGAGCCGTAGGACCAGCGACGGTGAGCAGGAGCCTCCCGTTCGAATGCATTCGGCCAATCAGCGGGGTCGGAACCGGGGCGTCGAGTCAGACGTTCTGGCCTTCACCAAGGGCTGGGGACGACGGCAAATGGCCGGAACTTTCCTTCTTCCCGCCATATGAACCGGAGATGAACGGCAGGTTCGTAAAGAGTTCAGATAGGCAAGCGCATTCTCCCCCTCATCGGTTCACAAGGGGGCGAAGGCCCGCAAAAGGAGAGAAGACGATGTTCAACACGATCAAGACGGCAGCCCTTTCGGCCCTGGTCGGTCTCGGCACGCTGGCGGCTGTTCCCGCTCACGCCGACAGCCTTTACCTCGGCTTCGGCAACAACAACGACCCGCGTTTCGGCGTCTATACCGGTGACGACGGTTATCGCCATCGCCGTGACGAGCGCCGTGGCGACTGGCGCCGTGGCTGCTCGCCGGACCGCGCCCTCGACAAGGCCGAACGCATGGGTCTGCGCCGTGCCCGCATCGTCGACGTCAGCCGTCGTACGGTGAAGGTGATGGGCCGCCAGGACGGCGACCGCGTCGTCGTCGTGTTCGCCAATGAGCGCGGCTGCCCCGTCATCTATCGCTAAGGCCGGCTTTGGCGGATCATAGAGGCATGATCGTCTGCGAGGATCAGCCGGGAGACACGACCTTCAGTGAAGGTCGGTCTGGCAGCATGATCTCCTACGAAGATCAGCCGGGACTAGCCGAGCCCCTTTCCGTTTGAAGGGTGTGGCTCGAAAAAACCCCGCGGGAGCAATCCCGCGGGGTTTTTCATGCACGCTATTGGCTGATGATTGCCGTGGTCAGGCTCAGCCACGGATCGTCAGAGCCGCCTACTTCAGTTCGAAGGTGACGGTGACCTGCACATTGTAGGCGTTCTCACCGGCTTGCACCGGAGCCGCAGCACCGGCCGCGGCGTCGAAGGCCTTGGCGTTGATCGGCATTGGCGTCGGCGCCATGTTCTGATCGGTGATCTCGAGCACGCGACCGAGGCTGACGCCGGCGGCCTGGGCCAGCGTCTTGGCCTTGGCCATGGCGTTGGCGACCGCCTTCTTGCGCGCCTCGGTGACCGTGGCCGCCGGGTTGTCATTGGTGAAGGCGATGCCGCCGCCCTGGTTGACGCCGAGCGACACTGCCTTGTCGAGGATCTCGCCGGTCTTGTCGACATCGCGCACCCGCACCGAAAGCGTGTTGGTCACCTGATAGGCGACGAGTTCGGCTTCCTGGCTGCCGTCCGGCTTGTTGGTGTAGTTGTAGCGCGGGTTGATCTGGATGCCGGCGGTCTGCAGGTCGCGGTCCTGGATGCCGGCCGACTTCATCGCCGCGATCACGGCGGCCATGGCGTCATTGTTGGCATCGAGCGCCGCGCGCGCGGTCTTGGCCTCGCGCATGACGCTCAGCGTCAGGACCGCCAGATCAGGCGCTACGGTTGCTTCGCCTTCGCCTGACACGATGATGCGGGGTGGCGTCGGCAAATCGGTGGCTCCAGCCATCGCCGGAAAAGCGATTGCAGCGGCGAGCGCGAGAGGCAAAAGGTGTCTGGTCATGAAAATCTCCTTGGTCTGCGATCAAGTCGCAGAGGTCGCGTAGAGCGCGATTATGGGTTGATTTGGGCGATCTCCGTAAGCCCGTCGGGAAAGCCTTGTGCCGCGACGGGAAAAACATTAATCCAGCCGGCGTGGGGCCTGTAGCTCAATGGTTAGAGCCGGCGGCTCATAACCGCTTGGTTGGGGGTTCGAGTCCCTCCGGGCCCACCATCCAGTCCCCTCGTTTTTCGGGGTTTCGACCGTCTCAGAATACCTCCGACATTTCCGTGGGTTAGCGCCGAGTAGTGGGCAACACTTGGCTGAGACGCCGCGGTAAACGCAAAACACCCGACTTTTAGTCGTCCGTCTCTGTCGGGCGAATTCCGTAGCCAAGTGTTTGCCAAAGCGATGGTCGACTGGTCAGCGAGATGCTCGCCGGATGGTTAGAAGCCCAGGAGTGCAGCCTGGTCAGTCCAAGTAAGGGGGAGGTCCGACAATCGGGACAGCCGGTGCGCCGTTAGTTCAACAGGTTGATCACCTGCAACGATGTTGGCCGCAATTTTTGGAACGAGGAAAGCGAAGGGCAATAGGCGGCTGACCTCGGATGTATCGGTGCCGTTGAGCATGGCAACGTCGGTAAGGCTGCGACCGACTCCGTCTGTAAGTTGGCCGAGATATAGGTGGGCGCGGCGCAGAAGGTTGATCAAGGCGGCATCGGGTGCCCGGTTGATATTGGATCCGTTGGTAAGCACGATCCGCGTTTCGACGCCGCGACGCTTCATTCCGATTGGACATTCGATGGAAGTTACTTGGGCGCTATCGTTGGGTGGCAGCTTTCGGTCGAGAAGCAATTCCGATAGCGAGCGGCGATCCAGTTCGATGGTCAATAAACCAAGCTTGAGGGTGATCCTGTGAACGATCTTTTGGAGGAGAGATCGCTTCGCATCCGTAGTGCCTGAAGCCCAACACGACCGCATCTCGTCAACTCGCCGCATCGCTGCCTGGATTTCGCCAGAGTCTGCCCATTGCCGAATCCAATGAGACAGTTGGGCTTGATCACTGAGAATCCGATTGAGGCGATGCTCAACAACTGACTCAAGTGCGGGTGCCGGAAGACGCCAGCCCTCGGAACCTTTCCTGCGCTCATCGACGAACTGCTTTGAGACATAGTATCGGTAGCGAACACCTTGCTTATTGGCATGAACCGATCGCAATTTCTCGCCCGCTTCATCAAAGAGCAGACCGGTGAGCAAATGGGCTTGCGTGACATTGGACTCGCTTCGCCGCCGCGGCGCCTGAGAGGCAAGTAGTGCCTGGGCCTCGTCGAACGTGGCAGACGTGACAATTGGCTTGTGCTCTCCATCGTAGACCTGATCCTTGTGCCTGATCTTGCCGACGTAGACCGGGTTCGAAAGCAGGTGGTAGAGGTTGCCGCGACCAAACGGCATGGTAACTGCAACTGATCCGTCTATGAGGTGTCGCGATCGTGTGGAAACCCCGTCGCTCGCAGCCTCATCGACAAGGTCGCGCACTGACCTCAGGGTGAGATAGCGGGCGAACAGGTGTCTGACTGTTTGTGCCTCGGTTTCGTCAATCACCAGCTTGCGGTACTCGACACGATAGCCCAGGGGCACCACGCCACCCATCCACATGCCTTTCTTCTTCGAGGCCGCGATCTTGTCGCGGATACGCTCTGCTGTAACCTCTCGCTCGAACTGGGCGAAGGACAAGAGCACGTTGAGCGTGAGCCTGCCCATTGAGGTTGTGGTGTTGAACTGCTGCGTGACCGAGACAAACGAGACGGAGCTGGCATCGAAGATCTCGACGATCTTGCAAAAATCCATCAGCGAACGGGTGAGGCGGTCGATCTTGTAGACGACCACCACATCGACCTCTTTGTCCCGGATGTCCTGTAGGAGACGCTGCAGGGCAGGGCGCTCCATCGTGCCGCCCGAAATCCCGCCGTCATCGTAGTGGCTTGGCATCAACTTCCAGCCAAGACCGACCTGCGATGCGATGAAGGCCGCGCACGCTTCGCGCTGGGCATCGAGCGAATTGAATTCCTGCTCCAATCCCTCTTCGGTCGATTTGCGAGTGTAGATCGCGCAGTTGAGGCGAGGGATTGCTGTCATAGGCCAAAGAACCTCGGGCCAGACCAATGGGCGCCGGTAATGCGGCGGGCGACGGCCGACAGCGATCCGTACGTCTTGCCATCGAGCACGAAGCCGTCATAGACCACTTCGATAACGTGCATCCGGCCATTCCATTCCCGCACCAGACGGGAGCCGATTCTTGGCGGAAGGGATCGTGGCGGCGACGTTAGTGCCTTATCCGATGACGCTGCTCGGACCGACGGAACACCGTCCTCGCGATCCGGTCCAGTATTGCTCGGTTGGACAGCCTTTACGTTGGACTGGCGCGCGTTGCCTGCTCCGAGTGTTTTCTTGACGGTCGAAGGTAAACCACCCAATCGCTTGGCCTGGAGATGCCAGGCGGCCGACCGTTCAAGCAACCCACGTTTGACCCCTTTGGGCGGCGGGCAGCCATAGGCCTTTTTCCATGCTGCCGTGAGTTCATCACGCGTGAGACCGCCAATCCCGGCGATCTCACTATCCAGATCCTGTCTTTTGCGCATCTAGGTCAACCGGCGGTCTTCGCCTCGGCAATGCGGTACCGCCTTTGTCCGTCCTTGCCGGTGTCGCTGAGCAGTTCGTGGCCAAGCTTCTTCTTGACGGTACCGGAGAGGAAACCCCGCACCGAATGCGCCTGCCATCCCGTCGCATCCATCAGGGTTTGGATTGTAGCGCCTTTGGCCGACTTCAGCTTCTTGAGGACGATGTCGGTTTTGGTAGGCGCTGCGGGCGCTTCGTCCTTTGCCTTCTTGACCGTCACCGCGACGGTCACCACGGACTTCTCGCGCGGCTTCCGGGTTGGGGTGCTGTCGTCGACGCTGGGTGCCGTATCGGCGGCTTCCGCATTGTCGGCCTTCATAGTGGTGTTGTTAAAGATAGACATTTCAAATCTCCATCAGTTAGAAGCCCGGACCATTCCGGCGCTTGTACTGACCGAAGCCCGCTGTCTTGGCGGGCTGGAGATTCTGCTCGTTGTTAATCCATTGTTCTTCTGCTGCGCTGGCAACACCAATGCTTCGTTGCCGTATGAAGTCCAGTCGAATATCGCTGCCTTCGAGGGCTTAGACCACACCAGTGGACCTTCCCACGACGTGTCGATGCTCCCAAGTCCATCTGGCATTTGAAAAGTTAGGAAATCGCGATGAAATGACAGCGATCCGCAATGAACCGCAGATCTTCAATTCTTCGGAAATAAGTCAAATATAGAAAGGGCATTGCCTAGGCTGTCTTAATATCGGAGGAAGGGCAAATGGAAATCGCGGAAGCCTCTCTTACAGCCGAAGATGACAAGGGGAATGGCGATCCAGGGTCTACGCTAAGGGCCAGCCCTCTCCGCATCGGAATCTCTACGCGCGCTCTTTTTGATCTGGAGGAGGAACATCGCGTATTCGAGAACTACGGCGTCAAGTCGTATGCGGCCATGCAACTCGAACGCGAGGACGTGATCCTCCGCAGGGGTGCTGGCTTTGAGGTAGTCGAGCGGTTACTCGCGCTGAACGATCCTGAGGCTGCTCCGTATGTTGAAGTGATCCTTCTGTCCCAGAACTCGCCCGACCTCTCTCTCCGAGCGTTCAAGTCGATCGATCATTATGGGCTTGTCGTCAAGACAGGCAGTTTTACTAGCGGGCGGTCACTCGCTCCTTTTGTTCCTGCTTGGGGCATTGACCTATTTCTCTCAAACGCGGACACGGATGTAAAAGGAGCGGTGGACGGCGGAGCAGCCGCTGCTCGGCTTGGCTTGGCGCCCAAGGATCGTGCCGAAACACCCCAGGGCGAGGTCCGGGTCGCGTTCGACGGCGATGCTGTAGTGTTTGGCCCCGAGTCCGACGCAATCTACAAAGAAAAGGGCCTGGAGGCTTTCCTTGCGCATGAGACCGCGAACGCGAGCAATCCGATGGCGCGCGGCCCGTTTGGCAATTTTCTTCACAAGTTATCGGCATTGCGCCGAGTTTTCCTTAATGAGGGCAACGTGAGTAAGGTCCGCATCGCACTTGTCACTGCCCGGAACGCCCCTGCGCATGAGCGCGTAATTCGGACGCTGAGAGCGTGGGGAACACCAGCTGACGAGGCGCACTTCGTAGGCAGCCGTGAGAAAGCACCCATCCTGAAGGCGCTCGGGGCCCACATTTTCTTTGATGATCAAGAGAAGCACGTTTTAGGCGCGGCGGCAGTGGTTCCTGCCGGCCATGTTCCCGGACCTCACGATCCGGCTGCGCCGGTAATCCCGGCCGGCTGATTCTTCAGGATTAGATCTCGTTCGCTTTGACTGAGCGTCCGAACGTGACGGCATGCGATCTGGGCATAGTGGAAGCCGAACGGCGGCTTTGCGCCCAATGGCAGTCATTCGTACGGTCCCGTCCATTCACCAAAAGCGGACCATGGGGCGGAAGTATAGGTGAGCATTCCGTGCCGGCGAGCGCCGCCAACTGCGTGCGACTGCCCTGTAAGCCGGAGGTCAGAGCGTCTTGCTCATAAGCAGGATAGGAACCGGAGCCCCGCCACGCTCGTCGAAGAATTTCTTGACGGATTGGTACCCGCAGGCGCGATACAGTGGCTCTCCGGCCGCGGTAGCTGCCAGCTCAGCACGGGCGAAGCCCTCGGCCTTGGCGGCACGCTCACAAAGCGCAAGGATCAAGTGGCCGACCCCCCGCCGGACAAAGTCCGGATGGGTGTACATGGCTCTGATGCGTGCTGCGTCCTTGGCAGGATCAAGCAGCGCTGCATCACGTCCAGGCGACTGATCTCCACCATACATCGTTGCGCGCCGGCTCCAACCGCCGCAACCTGCCAAAACGCCGTTGTGCTCCACGAGGAAGTAAGTGCCGTCGTCGACAAGTTGTGTATCCAGCCCCATGATGGCCCGGCTGGATTGGATCTGAGCGTCATCTAGAAAGGGCTTCTGGAGTTCAGAGATCGCCGCGTCCATGAGCGTAATCAGGGCCGGGAGATCCTCCCGTTGTGCTTTCCGGTGCCGAAAGTCTTCACTTGCCATGTTCAAGTCTCGATTTGACGAATTTCGTTCAGGCAGAAGAGACCAAATATTCGCTGCTGCGGCAGCCTCGAGACGCTATCCACTGCGGCCCCGACGGCATAGCCGTGACAGTCATTCTGGCAGCCCCGCCATGCGATAGCCTTCCACGATATGCCGTCGGACGTCCTCGGCCGGGAAAGGCTGCGAAGCTGACCAATGCCTGATTGTGAAGTGCGGATTGCTTATCATGAACATTTCCGCCTCCCAGCGCGCCTCCTCCAAACGGCCAAGTTGCGCAAGGCTTGCTGCAAGCAGGCGTCGTGAAGTCGTGCGATAAGTTTCGGGTCTCCGCAACGTTTGAACCGCGGATTCGTAGTCGCCGATGGCATACTGAGCCTGGCCCAACATCCAGTAGTACCAACCGGGCGGGTGAGGGTTGAGCCGCAGCGCCTTGCGCACCTGCTCTATGGCTTCGGCAGGCCGGCCGTTTTCCGTCGTCAGTTCAGCTTGCATTGCCCATGCGTCGGCGTGGTTGGGATCCAGCTTGTGGGCGGCGGCGAATTCGGCATCCGATTCCGCCCAGCGACCCTCATGTCCTAGTATAACGCCCAATACCCATCGGTTCCCAGCGTCATTCGGGTCGAGTTCGACCGCCTGCTGTGCTTCGGCAAGCGCACTTGTGCGATTGGGGTCCATCGGTTCGTCCCAGAACTCCCAGCCCAGCCAGAGGTTGAGTGCCAGCCAACGATGCGCCTCCGCATATTCCGGATCGAGCGCAATTGCCCGGTTCAGCAGGAAAATGGCTTCTTTCGCGGTGAGTGCCGTTTGCAGGCCCAAGGCCCGTGCACGCACACATAAATCATAGGCCTCCAGGTTCTTCGGTCTGTTGCGCCCCGGCGCGGCGGTCAGACGGCCCACCAGAGCCTCGACAATCTTGCCGGTCACCTCGTCCTGAACAGCGAAGATATCTTCAAGGCTTCGGTCGAATCTTTCGGCCCAAAGGTGGTCGCCCCCGATCGCATCGATCAATTGAGCGTTGATACGCACCCGTCCAGCTGCCCGCCGTGCACTACCCTCAAGAAGATGGCGCACTCCCAGTTCTCGCGCGATGCGACGCACATCCATATGCCTGCCCTTGTATGCAAAAGCCGAGTTGCTGGCGATGACAAACAACTCGCTGTTCCTCGACAGATCCGTGATCAGGTCTTCGGTGAGGCCGTCGACAAAAGCCTCCTGCTCCGGATCGTTGCTCATGTTCGTAAAGGGAAGGACGGCGATGGAGGGCTTGCCGGGGAGCGGCAGCGGCGCTTTCTCTGCCGGTCCGCCACTTTCAGATGAGGCCGATAACCGAATCCGGTAAACAGATACCGGTTCGGCAACGTTCTTGATCGCTTGCGGACCGAGTTCGTCGAAGTCGCATTCAAGCTTTCGCTTGACTTGATCGTAGACGCTGCCGGAGACGCAGATATCTCCGGCCCCGGCCATTGCCTGAAGCCGCACTGCGACAACAACGCCATCGCCGAACAGATCGCCGTCCTCGACAACGACATCGCCCAGATTGATGCCGATATGCAGGTTGATTTGTCGGTCGAACGCCAAACCCTCGTTCGCGGCCATCATCCGCTTCTGGAGTTCGACGGCGCATGACACCGCGTTCACTGCGCTTCCGAACTCGACTAGGACGCCATCACCCATCACTTTTACGACACGGCCGTGACGGTCGCGGACCAGTGGTTCCAGGATCTCCTTCCGCCTCCTCTTTAACGCGTTCAATGTTCCTTGCTCGTCCAGGTCCAGAAGTCGGCTGTAGCCCACCACGTCGGCGGCCAATATGGCGGCAAGACGGCGTTGGGCGCGTTCTTCGGCCATTTCGCTTTGCTTTCATTGAAAGCAGAAAAATGGGATTGTATGACGTCTATTTCAAAAGTCTATCAGGCTGACTTTGAAGCTCGATCGGCAAGCCGCTACATGGGGTGATCGCGTCACGTCGGTCGATCATTCACTTTCTTGTTTACGCGGTCGCGAGGACGATACCTCAAAGACGGAGGGGCCTCAGCCGAGCCCGCATTGTGTCGTTTCGGAACCGGGTGGACCAATCAATTTAGGGTCATGTTGAATAAAATGCAGAGTGGAACTCAACGCCGACCTGTGCCAGGGTCCCGCCTCATCACAACCAGTCCAAAGAGAAGATCGCCCCCTTTCACCACTCTTTCCTTCGCGGCGCCCAACGGCAGGCCGTGGCCCGCCCGTTCAGTCATGCGCTCCGGATTGCGGCGCGGCCAATTTAACGGTCGATGTAATCCCCCGTTTACCGCTCTGGAGTGCGTGGCGGCACCTGATCTAGGAGTGCGATCTCATCGGTCGCTGCTGGCAGTTCGCCCCTTGGCGTCAGCTTGTCGACCGCCTCGGGCAAGTCTTTAGTGATCCGGGCAATCAACTCATCGCGCGACAGACCAGTTTGCATCGAAAGCGCAGTGAGAGTGTCCTCGTCAATTGCCGTCTCCACGTCCTTCGGGTCGATCGGTTCGTTGGGTCCGGTACTAACCCACGAATCGACCTTCGATCCCGCTCCTGCATTTCTGAAGCGGTCGAGGATGTCCCCAAACGCGGTCCCGGAGACGCCCTTGGACAGCTGATCCAAGAGCCCGCCTTGTGTGTTGTTTGGATCTCGATTTCCCGCGCCGCGGATCAAGTCACCGATCTTATCGCGATTTTGGTAAGCAAGAATGCCAAGCATCGCGACAGCCAGTCTTCCCAGATTTGCCATTGGTTTCCTCCTTAGCTAACAGGAAGAAGGCTTCGAGGCTCGCAAGGTTCCGCCTGCTGGAGTTAATAGACCTCTGGAACACGCTCAGCCTTCTCCTCCCGGAATTCTGCAGCGAAGCGCGCCGCAAGTTTTCCTCGCCGCGCCAGTGCTTCACACGGCAATCAACCCTGGGGTTTTAAGCGGCGCAATGATAAGGAGGAGGGAGCGGAACCTGGCCAGCTCGCTGTCGCTGTCATTCCCAACGTTTGCCCAACCAGTCTTCAAGCCCGTTGTCCGGCTCCTATCTTCAACCGAGTGCCGCTCTCACGCCCCATCTTAGCCTCAAATTACACACCCGCTCTTCGGAGGTGCATTGAGCTTCTCTAGCTGCGGGACATATGAAGCGCAACACGATCTCGTCCTTCCGATTTGGCACGAAACAGAGCCAAATCGGCGGCATTGACGAAATCGTTTGGCGTCTCGTTCTCGGTGGGCACCGCTGTTGCGGCGCCAACGCTGATGGTCACGCGATCCGGGCCGTGGGGTATGTTCAATTCCCGCACGCTCTGGACGAGCCGCTCTGCGATCGCGCTGGATTGTTCCAGTAAAGTGTCGACCAGCACGATGACGAACTCTTCGCCTCCGTACCGCGCAGCGAGATCGGTGGAGCGGCCGGAACCACTCTGGATTACGCGGGCGATTTGCTTGAGCACCTCGTCGCCGGCCATATGGCCATAGGTATCGTTGTATCGTTTGAAGTTGTCTGCATCGATCATCAACAGCGACAATGGGGACTGTGCGCGAAAAGCGCGCTTCCATTCAGCCGCCAGATATTCGTCAAAATAGCGCCTGTTGCCTAGACCCGTCAGGCCATCGATCCGCGTCAAACGTTCAAGCTCGAGATTTGCACTGATCAGCTGTCGCTGGCTTTCCCTTAGCGCTCGGTACGCCGCGTCTCGCTGGACGTGATCCAGATAGGCCCGCGTGTGATATCGAATACGTGCAATCAGCTCGATACGGTCCGGCAGTTTGACGAGATAGTCGTTCGCTCCCGCAGCGAACGCCTCGCCCTTGGTGGCTGGATCTTCCTTGCTCGACAGCACAATGACTGGGACCGCGCGTGTCGACCCATGCTTCCTGTATTCTCGCACCAGATGCAGCCCATCGACCCCGGGCATGACGAGATCCTGCAGAATAACCGTTGGCTTTACCTCATCCGCGACCGCCATCGCTCTCAATGGGTCGGTGCAGAAGTGTAAGGAAATATCGGGCGCGGTGGCTAGAGCGCGCCTGACCGCCTCGCAAACCATGATCTGATCATCGATGAGCAGAACCATGGATGAATAATTATCTGCGAGTGGCGGGACCAGCTCTGGTTCTTGCGTCATCGGACGGGCCCTTTCACGTGGAGCGCTCGCAGGCTTCGATTATACGTGAGCCGATAGCACTCAAAGGAAGAATATCAACAGCCGCGCCGATGTCGGCGGCGGCCTTCGGCATGCCATAGACGGCACTGGTTGCTTTATCCTGCGCGATTGTGAGATGCCCCTTGTCGCGGAGCTGTCTCAGCCCGCGCGCACCATCCCTGCCCATGCCTGTGAGCAGAACACCAGTCACCGAGCCGGGCCACCATTGCGCCGCACTTTCGAAGAACACATCTACGGACGGCCGATAAACATTGTCCTTGGGGCTGGGCGTATAGCCAAGTTGCCGAGCTGACTTGAAAACCAGATGATCCGCAGAACTGGCAACGAGAACGGTGCCGGCTTGAGGACTATCCCTTTCCCGCGCCGGACTGATCGGGAGAGGCGTATGCTGCCCCAGCCAATCAACGAGGCCTGGAACGAACTGAGCATCGAGATGCTGGACGAGTACAATCGCGCCGCCAAAGTCAACGGGAAACGAACTCAGGACTGCGGCAACGGCAGCCGGCCCGCCCGCGGAGGCACCGATTGCAATCAGGCGTCGAGGTGTCGGCTCAGCCGCACGTGACATCCGCCTTTTTGCCTGGGTCGGCGCATCACCAATCAGCTTGCCGATCGTCCCTATCTTGTTCGTCAAAAGCCGGGCGGATTGCGAGGACGCGTTACCTTCGATGCCCACTGAGGGAATATCGACTGCGTCAAGCGCGCCATGACCCATTGCTTCGTAGACGCCGGCGAGGTTGGCTTCGATACTAGCGGTCACCAGCAAGATTGAGCACGGGGTTTCCGCCATGATTCTGCGGGTCGCTTCCACGCCGTCCATCTCTGGCATCGCTAGATCCATGAGTATGAGATCCGGCAGATCACGTCTGCAGACCTCGACCGCCTCTCGCCCATTGGTCGCGATCCACGCGACCTGATGTTCGCCGGTCGACAGGACCAGTCGACGCAGAAGTTCAACCGCCATGGGCATGTCGTTGACCACGCCGATTCTCATTCGCTGGCTTCCCATCTCGTTCTCATTCAACCGCCTCGCCAATCATGTCCACGACGGCATGGATCAGCGCCTCGTCCTGAAAGCTACTCTTGGTCAGATAATAGTCCGCACCTGCGTCGAGCCCGCGCGCGCGATCTTCTTCCCGATCCTTGTATGACACGATCATGATGGGTGTGTTCTTAAGATGAGCGTCCTTTCTGATCGAACTCACCAGCTCGATGCCATCCATACGAGGCATGTCGATGTCGGTGACGACGAGATCGAAAGGACCAGACCGGACGGCATTCCACCCGTCCATACCGTCGACCGCAACTTCGACCTCATAACCGTAATTGCCCAGCATCTTGCGCTGGAGTTCGCGAACCGTCAGTGAATCGTCAATCACGAGCACGCGCTTGCGCCTGCTCGCTTCGGGACCGCCCGCGGCGCGCCGAAGAGTTCGAAGTCCGCTGGATGATGCAAGCTTCTCCACCGATCGGATCAGATCGTCGACGTCGAAGATCAGAACAGGCGAACCGTCTTCCATCAGGGCTGCTGCGCTGATGTCCTTGATCTTGGCAAACCGTGGGTCCAGAGGTCTGATCACCAACTCGCGTTCCCCGAGAAAACGGTCGACGATCAGGCCGTACGCATCGCCCCGACCCGCATCCACGACGACGACCGAGAGTTCGTTCGGTTCCGATCCGGGCTCACCTCGATCCAGCACCTCGCGCGCGGTGACCAGCCCGATCTGTCGATCATTCAATCGAAAATGTGGCCGGCCCTGCAGGAGATTGATCTGCGTCCGCTGCAGTTTCAAAGTCTTGGAAATGGCAGCGAGTGGAAAAGCATAGGGCTCCCCATCAACATCGACGAGCAGCGTGCGCAGGACCGACAACGTCAGCGGCAATTGCAGTTGAAATCGGGTTCCGTGCCCAAATTCTGAGGAGACGCTTGCGACTCCCCGGACTTCCTTCGTCATGGCTTGCACTGCATCAAGCCCCACACCGCGACCGGAGACGTCGGTAAGGCCCGCTTTCATCGAAAAGCCTGGCAGAAACAGGAATGCGAGCAATTCGGTTTCGCTGAGTGTGTCAGCACTTTCCCTGGTTGCAAGTTGCCGGGCGACGACGGTCTCGCGCAGCTTCGAGAGCTCGACCCCCCTGCCGTCGTCCACCACGGCTATCTGCAGCAGCCCGGCATTATGCCTCGCTTCGAGCCTGATGAGCCCCTCTTCGGGTTTCCCCATCGCGATGCGCTCCTCAGGCGGTTCAAGCCCATGGTCTACAGCGTTGCGCAGGAGATGCCCCAAAGGGGCATCAAGCTGCTCGAGAATATCGCGGTCGATGCCGGTCGAGCCGCCTACAATCTCCAGTCGCACCCGCTTGCCAAGGGTACGACCGAGGTCGCGGATCGTTCTCGCATAGTGTCGCACGCCGTCCTCAAAAGGCCGCATCCGGCTCGCCAACGTTTCGTCGTACAACCTGTTGGCAAGATCGGTCGCTTTCCGATCAACTGAATCCAATTCATCGAGACGCTCCGCCAGGAACGCTTGGTTTAACCGAAGCTTTCGCTGCGCCTCAGCCAGCGCCTCCATCACCGCCGCATGGTTTAAAACCGGCGGCAGCACTGCATGAAGATTGTCGAACGCACTTGCGAGGTCCGATTGAAGTCGCTTCAGCCGTAGCAGCCCATCAGCGAATGGCCTGAGCCGCCGAGCTTCCATCAGCGACTCGCCAGCCAACCCGAGCAATCGGTTCAGGCTGTCTGCCGTCACCCGGACCATTCTATCAGAGCCGATGCTGCCGTGCGCTTGCGGTACCGCCGCAACTAGGACGTTCGCTGAAGAGGTCGTCGCCAGTTGCTCCTGGGCATGGTCTGGAGTTGCGAAATCAGCTGCAGAATCTTGGGTCCCGGGCTTTGCCTCGGGGAGGGACAATTCCTCGAACTTCGCGAGAAAGCTTTCTACTTCTGAGTTGGCACTCTCGCTCGATGATCCCGATGCGATCAATTTCAAAAGGTCAGAGCCCTGCAGAAGCGCATCTATATGCTCCCGTCGCACCCTCAGATGCCCACGTTGCGCTGCGACCAGACAGTCTTCCATCGCATTTGCAACTTTGACCGCAGGCATCAAGTCGATGATGCGGGCAGCTCCTTTCAGGGAATGCGCGGCACGCATGCATGCTTCCAGGGCGTCGGGGGCGATAGGATCGCGTTCGAGTGCCAGAAGCCCAGAGGTTAGAGCCTGTGACTGCGTCTCCAGTTCGGCCTGGAAGAGGGTGAGCATCGAAACCTGGCTGAAGTCTCCATCTGTCATGCGATGCTCCGGTCAAGCATCGTGAGCAGTTGTCGTGGATCGAGACAGCCAACGGCTCGTCCCTGCCACGGCAGCACGGCAACTGTAGCGGCCGACACTGCCTTGCCAATCGTGGCCGGAACATCGAGAGTGTCGCGTTCTTGGTACCGATGTAAGCCGTGGATCTCGTCAACCGTAAAAGCAACCCGCTTGTCGTGCTCGCCTACCACGACTAGGCGGCGAAATACCTTGGTGCGTGTGCCTTGTTCCCCCTCCTTGCGCTCGTCTATCCCGAGCAATTCGGCCAGGGACAGGCAAATGAGCAATTCACCACGGACATTCGCAATACCGAGCAGTGCACTGTTCCTGCGGTGTGGAAGTGAATGAACGCGACGAGATTCAGCCACTTCATGAAAAATACCGACCGGCAGTGCAAGCCATTCGTCCCCCAAACGGAAGAGAACGGCCGTCTGCAGCGCGTCGCTGTCTGTCGAATGGATCCCTGCACGATCAGCGTTATCATGCCATTCGTCGCGGTATGCCGAGGGCGCTGCACGGTCAAGAAGGCGTCGTGCAATCTTCTTGTAGGTCGGGCAATTCCGGCAGTGGAGATGCTGCTCCAGTAGCGGACATGACTTGTCGCCCCGTACGCCTATTTGCCGCCAGCAGTCGTCGATTGCAATCTCCTCCACCGGCTGAGCGATCTTTGTCGAAGCCGCCATCAGCCGCCGCTCCTTTTCTGGACCCGACCCAGCCGGCCGGCCAGCGCCTCGGCGCCGTTATGGTCGCCTTGCTTGCTAAGCAGCAAGGCCAGATGGACGAGAGCTTCTCGATGATTTGGTGCGAGATAGAGCGCCTTGCGATAACTTCGCGCGGCTTCGGGTGCAGAACCATCCGCATCTTGGACGAGGCCCAGCAGGTAGAAGATTTCCGCGGAAGGACCGAATTCCTTGAGATGCGCCAGGGCGACCTCCTGTGCCTCCTTTACCCGTCCTGCATTGGCGATCCGTTCAACCGCGATGAGGCTTTCCGAGGCCTGTGCAAGCGGCTTGGTCGGAGCCTGCCTACGGCCTTCATTGCCAATTGTCGGTCGGAACGGAAGAAGAGGCTCGCTCTTGTTGACCTTCGGGCTTGGCGCCCGCACCGGGACGGCGGCCGGAACTTTCGGCGCCGTGGTCTTGACGGCCTCCGATTTCAGAAAGGCAAAGGCCAATGGCCATTCAGCGGAAATAAAGCCATGCAACCTTGGAAGAGCTGCTTCCGCCGGACCGACCAGAAGAAGTCCGTCCTTGGCCAGCAGGTCCTTCAGGCAGCTCAATGCGCGATCCTGCAGCTCTCGATTGAAGTAGATCAGCAAATTGCGGCAAAGCAGGATGTCATAGACCTCTTGCCCGAAAGCGCGAGAGCCGAACAGGTTTCCTACCCTGAACCGAACCTGTTTCAGCACCCCAGCAATAGGCCGCAACCCGCCCTCAGCCGCTTCGAAATAGCGATCTTTAAATTCGAGATGGCTCCCGCGAAACGAATTGCGCCCATAGATGGCGCGTTCAGCCGTGGCGATATTGCGACTGCTGACGTCCACGCCATCGATCTTGAACTCGTGCGCCTCAAAGCCGGCATCGAACATCGCCATGGCGACCGAATAAGCCTCTTCGCCGGTTGAACATGGCAGGCTCAGGACTCTTATCGGCTGAGCAGGCTTGTGCACGCGCGCATGCCGCGCCAGCATCGTGAACGCTTCTCGGTCGCGAAAGAACCAGGTCTCTGGGATCACCACCGCATTGATCAGCTCCTGCAGCTCCTGCGAGGAAACGGTCAAGTGTTCCCTATAGGCCTGAGGGTTGGTTATCCGGCATGCTTCCATCCGGTCTCTGACCGCCTGACGAACCACTGTCGGACCAACACTGGCACTGTCCAGTCCGATGGTTTCCATCAGGAGCTTTTCTATTGCGCCGGTCATTGATCACCTATTGCGGCCTGGCGGAGCAAAGCGGTACGAATCTCTTCCGAAAGCAGCGCTTCCACTTTGACCCACTGAATGATCTCCGAACCATCGGAAGCCACCGGCCCAAGATAGGGCGGGGTTCCTTGTTCAAGTCCGAACGGCGCGAAATCGGCAGGGTGTCGCTCGAGCGTATCCGTCACCCGTTCCGCGATCAGCCCCAGCAGGCGTTGCTCGCCATCATGCGCCGGATAGCGCGTCACAACGATCCGGGTGCTCAATAGGCGCTCCGATGGCCGGCCAAGCGCAAGATGGGTAACATCGATCAGAGGGATGGGTATTCCGTTATAGCTGACCAAACCCACCACACCAGTTGGCGCACCCGGAAGAACTTTCACATCGAAATAGGGCAGCACCTCTTCAATTTGGTGGACATCGATCAAGTAGCGATCCGGACCCATGCTGAAGGCGAGGAATAGCATTGTCACCTCCTACTGCCGACTCGCTATGCTCGCAGCTTGAACCTCGAAATGCTACTTCGCATGCCGCCTGAGACTTGATTGAGCTCGTCGATCGCGAGCGTCGATTGTTGAAGGGATTCGACTGTTTGCTGAGCTGCCTCGCTTAGCTGGGTTAGCGTGTCGCTGATCTGCCCCGCGCCGGTCGCCTGTGCTTGCATGCCTTCATTGGCGACTTCGAAACGTGGCACCAGCCCCTGAACCTGCTGAATGATATCGAAGAGTTGCCCGCCGACCTGCTGGATTTCCTGCATACCCCGGCGGACCTGCTCGGAAAACTTGTCCATGCCCATCACCCCGGCCGCGACTGCCGACTGGATGTCCTTGACCATCTGCTCAATATCGTAGGTGGAGACAGCCGTCTGGTCCGCGAGCCTTCGGATTTCCGTCGCTACAACTGCAAAACCCCGGCCATATTGGCCTGCCTTCTCAGCCTCGATGGAAGCGTTGAGCGACAACAGATTCGTCTGATCGGCGACTTTTGTGATGGTCGTCACCACCTGATTGATGCTGCCGGCTTTCTCACTCAAGATCGCGAGTTTGGAATTGATCGCGCCGGCCGCTTCCATGACTTGCTGCATGGTTTCTTCCATACGGGTCAGCCCGGCTTGACCTCCGCCGGCGACGGCAGCCGTTTGTTCGGCAACTGTGGAGACCTCGTTCATCGTGCGGACCAGCTCGTTTGATGTGGCGGAGATTTCCTTGGCTGTCGCGCGGATTTCTGTTGTGGTCGCTGCGATTTCAGTCGCAGTTGCCTGCTGTTGCTTGGAGGTGGCGGCGATCTCAGTTATCGACGTGCCGACCTGTATGCTGGACCTTTGAACCTGACCAATGAGGGTTGTGAGATCGTCCGCCATTGCGTTGAAGCCGTCGGCAAGCACACTGAATTCGTCTCGGCGCATCAGATCGAGGCGTTCGCTGAAGTCGCCTTGCCGCATCAATTGAACCGCGTTGACCAAACGGGTGAGCGGACCTGTAATGGCGCGAAACAGTTGGTAACCCAAAAGAAGGGCTAGCCCGAGGGCTACCAACAAGCCAACACTCAAACCGACTTCGGCCGTTCTAACGATCGAGCTGATCCGCTGGGTCGCACTGTTTGCCTCGCCTCTATGATCCTCAACCATGGCCTGCAGAGCGGACTGCAATTTTACAAAAATCGGCTCTACGGTGTTCTTGAGGGCCGGGCTTTCATTGGGAGTTTCACCTTTCGACAAGGCAGCCCGGCTTGTGTCCAGCACAGCAGTTTCAGCCAGACGGAATTGGTTGGCGAGTTCTTTGACGAGTGCATAATTCTGCTTGTCGATGTCGGAGACGATTGTTGCCTCATAGTCGTCCATCGATCGCTGCACTTGGTCGCGATTGGTCGTGATCGCGCTTTCAAGCGTGCTTCTGTCCGACGGGTTTTCCTGAAGGGCAAATTCCTGAAGCAGACTATGGGCCGCCATCTGGCCCGTCATGATCTCGGTGCTGTGATAAAGGTCCGGTAGGATGCCCTTCTCGACCTCAGTCGCCTCCTGGCCCGCCTGAAGAAACCAGGCGTACGCCATGACGGCTATCACGGACATGACCACCAGAACGGCAGCGAAACTGACGAGGATGCGGTGGCGTATTGTCAGACTCTTCATGGAACCGGTTCACCAATGGGGGCATCGTGGGCTGCGCGACAAGCGCTCGTTCCGACGTATTCGAAAAGGTGCGTCGAAAAGCGGCAGTCTGATGCTGAATGGTTTCTTTTCCGTTCCATCGCAAATGATGGAGAGGCGGCTCGCCAATCGGCGGCGCCAGAAGCGGTGGTCAAGGACGTCCTGCCGTCCACGCACATCAGCCCGACATCGGCTAGGGTGGCACGCCGCGTCAAGAGGAGCGTGTATGAGCTACTTGTGGCCATGAGTTGAATGACTGCTTAGGTCAGCTCGATGCCCGAAAGCCGACCTCCCGCTTGCGGCCCAGAGTCGCCAGTCTGCAATGCGCCTCATTTCGGCCAGAAGGTCGACATTTGCCGCGTCCAAAAGCGTACATCGTGATGATCGGCGTTCTGACGGTCTGTCTGCGCCAGCGACCGTCAGAACGCTGCTTGAGAAGAGGTACAGAATCACATCAAATATCCGTGCCTTCAGTCCGATCTCCCGGCTCTGCTGGATCAGCAAATGCCCTGCAGATCGCTCTGGGCGGCCTCGAATATTCCCGCGCTTTGCCTCCAGACAGGCCGCCGGAGGTAATGATCCTCGGCCCCGCGCTTTTGGCTAGTATTTGATAACGAAAAACCCGCTTCGGCGGCTTTTTTACTCAATATCTTTTTTTTAGTCCAGCGCGTTTCGTGTACTCAGCAAATTTCACTGTTTCGTTTCGGGTGGCGTCTTAGCTGGTCTAAATGAGCGGTAAATCGCGCCGAAAATAATCCCCACTGCTATCCCAACAAAAATGATTAGCAACGCTCCACCAGTGGTGTTTGGCGCAATGATCGTCATCGCAATGAGCCCAAGCACCAATCCCACCACTCCGGACACACCGAACCCGGCTATGAAATCTAGGAAGGGCGTCACTTTACACCGACGACTGAAAAGATCAGGGACCCGTAGTGATCCGCCCACTCGCGAGCTGTTGCGATCAAGCTTCTATCGAACGTTCCCGATCTCCAAAGCTCGGGCCTGTTTTCAATTTCCACTACCCACCGGTGCATGATGTCACTTGCCATCTTGTATTCGGTCACTGTTGAAAGGTCGGCTTTAAGAACCACAGCACCAGGCTTTCCGATTTGCGTCGGCGGTGCCCACGCAATCAGAAAAGGCCCGTCGCCGTCGACAGCAACGCCGCTTGCAACTGCATCGCGGACTGCCTTTTGCGAAACAGCCAGTCCATAATCCTGAAGGGCTTCGTCGCAGGTCCTGGTTATGTTCGCCTTGGTTGCGGCCTTTGCATGCTCGGCGCTGTCCATCGGCCATACCGTTACCATTTGGGCCGCTGTAGGGACGACGAGCGACGACGACGGCAGGACGGCATTCACAAACGCCTCGCACAGCATCTTTTGCCGTTCCTGGTCGTAGATGGTAACTTTCGATTTGAATGCCAGAATCCCATAAGCCGCGAAATTAGTGGGTGGATATTCGTTCGGTCCGGCAAAGATCCTAGAGGCGTGAATTTCGTGAGAGGTGTCTGGAGCGCCGGGCGAAAGTACTTTGTCGACCGCGTAGACCAAGCCGTTCGTCTGTTTCACGTCGCTGGCAACGAGACTGGCAATGTCGCCAAATTGGTCCGTTACAGAAATATTGCTTCCTGCCGCCCGAAAAGTGAGAGAGCATCCCCCGATTGTGTCGACCGAGTAGGCTCCGTTGTTCGCGGCTATCTCAGCGAGGATCGCGTCGGTACTCAGATCTCCGGAAATCACATGACACTTTAGGATTTTGGAGAGTTCGTTTTTAGCTTCGGGCGCAAGAAGAACCTGCACTGCACCTTGCTGCAATCTTGCAAATGCGGCGTCTGTCGGCGCGAGAACAGTGAACGGGCCTTTACCCTCCAACGTCTCAACCAGCCCGGCCGCTTTCACAGCTGCTATAAGGGTGGTGTAGTCCTTGGAAAGAGCGGCATTCTGGATGATATTGTTGTCGGAAGTCGTCTGGGCGCGTGCTACCGCCGTCTCAACCGTCTGGGCGTTTCCGACCGCCACCTGACTTATCAGGATGCACACTGCAAAAATCAGTCGACGCTTCATGCCAAACTCCGCCCAGAGAGAGCGAATTTATCATAACCATCAGTTTTGATAAGTGACCTTGGCTATTTGCCCAAGGCGCAGTTCTTTGGACGTTTGGCCTTACGATTGCGCCACCAATGAAACTGCGGGAGGCGGTGACATCACTACTGCAATGGCGCGCCAAGGATTTTCAACGCGAGTTTAGGGGCCGCGAACGGCCCCGTCTGAGGATCATCATACCGTAAGCTGCCTGTTCGCTCTCTGCCAGGCAGGACGTTCGGCACGCCGACTCTTGATGTCGGCTTCGAGGCGCATTTCAGACATTCAGTCAGTCGAGGGCCGCATCGCACCTGCCTGAGAGTTTCGCTCGAGTTCGGCCGGACTCATCCTATCGCTGTCATCTTGAACTTTCCCCACGCTCGGCGGTTAAAAGGAGCCGAGAGGATCAACGATGTCGAAATCTGATGGCAGAGGGTCCGACGGCATGCGGTCTTCCTGTGCAGCGTAGTGAGGGATCAACTGCTGAGCCATTCACCTTGATACCGCGTGAAGAGTTTTGGAGAGAGCTCCTGATGACCCGCATCGCAACATTCAACGTCAACGGTGTGAACGGCCGCCTGCCTGTGCTCATCAAGTGGCTGGGTCAGACCGACTATGACGTCGTGTGCCTTCAGGAATTGAAGACCTCGGATGAGAAATTCCCCGCCGAAGCCATCAGGGACGCCGGCTACGGCGCAATCTGGCACGGGCAAAAGTCCTACAACGGCGTAGCCATACTCGCTCGTGGAAAAGAGCCGTTGGAGCGCCGTCGTGGGCTCCCGGGCGATCCTGACGACACGCACAGCCGATATATTGAGGCTGAGGTGGATGGGATCGTCGTCGGCTGCCTCTACCTGCCCAACGGCAATCCCGCTCCTGGCCCGAAATTCGAGTATAAGCTGCGCTGGTTCGACCGCCTGATCAGCTACGGCAAGCTGCTGCTCAGGGAAGGCGTCCCAAGCATTCTCTGCGGCGACTACAATGTCGTGCCCACCCCGATCGATGCCGTGGTGCCGCAACGTTGGTTAGGCGATGCAGTCTACTTTCCGGAGAGCCGGCAAGCCTATGCCGAAATGCTTGATGGCGGCTGGACCGATGGCGTCCGCCGCATCCACCCGGAGAAAGGCGTCTACACCTATTGGAACTTCTCCTACCAGGGTCGCTATGATCGAAGTTCCGGCCTGAGGATGGATCATCTTCTGGTCAGCCCATCCCTTTCGGACAGGTTGTGTGACGCCGGCGTTGACGCTGACGTGCGCGGTTGGGAAAAGCCGAGTGATCATGCGCCAGCCTGGATAGAACTCGGCCGGTCCGGCAAAGACACGACGTGATCTCATTCGGGATGTCTCCGGCGAGCACTCTTCATTTCCGGCGTTTGCGCTCACGCAGCTTTTCTGAGGGCCGCCCTGAACGGACGGTCGATCGTGAAGGCATCTGGACGGATGGCTGCCTCAACCTGGCTCCAGGTCACCGGATGGGCGATTGGAAAACCGCGGCGCGCCCGTGGCGAGAAGGCGCCCACCGCAGTGCTGCCCCGACCATTGCGGAGGTAATCAATGAAGATGCGGCCTGTTCGAGCCGACGGCGAGGCCGAAAGTAGATAGCGGTCCGGATGCGCTTCAGCGAGCCGATTGGCGAAGGACCTGGCCAAGAGGCGGCCGCTGTCGTGCGTGATCTTGCTCTCCAGCGGGACCATCAGGTGAATGCCTTTGCCGCCAGTAACCTTCGGCCAGCTCTCCAGCCCTTCCGCTTCCAGGATGTCGCGGAGCGCCAGTGCGGCCTCGATGACTTGCTCCCACTCCACGCCCTCGCCGGGGTCAAGGTCCAGAACAATACGGTCGGCATGTTCGATATCGTCGACGGTGGCGTTCCAGGGATGCAGCTCTACCGCATCCATCTCGACCAGTCCCAGCAAACCGGCAAGGTCGTCCACCCACACGCGCACACCTTCGCCACCCTCGCGCTTCTGCAGCCGCAATTGATGCACTGCCGCCGGGATCTGCGGCAGTGCGCCTTTGTGATAGAAGGTCGCGCCATGAGCATGGCGGACCAGCTTCAGCGGTCTGTGGCCGAGATGAACCAGGGCATGATCCGCAACCCTCTCCCAGTAACGCGCAAGCTCGTCCTTGGAGGGCGAGACAGCGTCTGGCAGCAGTTGCAGGATGTTTTCACTGGGAACGCCATGTTTCCGGGTTGGCCCGCGTCGCTTTGATGGCGCTTGAGGCTTGGCCGGGATTGGCACGAGGTCTTCGCGCAAACCCTTGAACACTGCCTCGCGCAGCACCCCGCGATCGGTGACGCCGCTGAACTGGACCTCGGCCAGCACGTGTGGTTTCACCCAAGTCGCTTTCGGCTTCACAATCGGCTCTGACAAAGGCGACTTGCTGATGATCAGCGGGTCAAGCCGCTCTCGCACAAGTTTCGCAGCGCTCAAGGTGTACCCGCTGCGAGCCTTCCCGGCATAGAGCAGTCGGTTGCCCTCGCGGCGCCCGATATAAAGCGATGCAATGCGGCGCGGGTGAGCACCGAGTTTCTCTACGAAAGCCACGATAGGGAAGGTGTCGCTCTTGATGCACTTTACCTTCAACCAACTGGTCTGAACCCCCGAGCCGTAGGTCGCATCGACGCGCTTGGATACGATCCCCTCCAACCCCATCCGGCAGGCATGTTGAAACACATCCTTGCCGCTTACCTCCAGATGTTCGGCATAGGTCAGTGTCGGCGCGGTGTTCTCCAGTAGCCTCTCCAGGGCTGCCTTGCGCTTCACCAATGGCAGTTGCCGAAGATCGCGCCCGTTAAGGTGCAGCAGGTCGAACGCATAAAAGATGAGTCTCGCGGAATCTGGATTGCCCAACTCTCTTTCCAGGGCTTGGTAATCCGGAAGGCCGGTGTCGCCGAGAACGACAGCCTCCCCATCGATGATCGCGGTCCTCACCGGCAAGCCCGCCGCTGCTTCAACTATCCGGCGGTATCGATGCGACCAGTCGTAGCCACGGCGCGTGAAGGCCCGTGCTTTGCCACGCTGCATGATCAGCTCAGTGCGGTAGCCATCGTACTTGATCTCGTGAATCCATTCGCTGCCCTCGGGCGCCGTTGCGACCAGAGTCGGCGACTGAAACTCGACGAAAGAGAGCCCGTTTGCTGCCTTACTCATGCACCCTCCGAACCGCGACTCAAGGCTCAGTGCACCAATAGGTTCCAGGTTTTAGCGAAATAGCATGTTCGACTGCTTGCACCGGCAATCCTGGGCCAGCCGGCTGCAAGGGAGATCAACGACAGGAGAAATCGCACTTTCTTCGTCGGTCAGCGGGCCTAGCGGGTCTTCGTTGCAGGAAAATTGGGCTATCACTCGCCTACTAAGGGCCAACTGAGGCTAGCTCGGCTTTTGGGCCGGGAGCGGATCGGCAGCTTGCGGAGCCACGCAGCCGAAGAGCGGTCATTCCATGAAGTTGTTTACAGCCCCAGGAGGAGTGTCACTCCTCCCGGAATAACAACCTGCCATTCGTCAACGCCATCCTTCCAACCTGGGGAGAACCGCCGGAAATCAGGCTATCAGATTGCACACCGTCGCGTTGGAGTCATTCATCGCGCCAGTATGGGTGGGAACAGCTGAATTGGCGCGAGCCAACCAGACGGCGTTTGGTCCTCGATATCGTTCTTTGGACCTGCGGATCATTCGCGGTCATGTCGGGTACGACAGTGTAACCCTGATCGACAAGCTGCAGTTTCAGCTCCGCCAGGTGGCGCCTGAATCCGTTTTCAATGTAGCTGCGCGGATACCGCCATCCGTTCCTGCATGCTCGCACGAGAATGTCGGAATACAGTTCAGCGCTGGCAGCTTTCACCGTTTCTTCCGAAGTCAGTTTGCTGTCGGTTTGGGTACCTTCGGACAAGCATGGCCCCGCCGACACCAAAAGCACCAGTAGTACGGTCAAGACAGGCAACTTTGTCATGGAGCCCTCCGTGTTCTAAATCGACCAGGCCTGCCAAGCAACCTAACCTGCCCACCTGCAGAGACTAGGATGCTGACCCGTCGCATGGAATCGTGCAAATGCAGTGTTTTCGATATCGCATCTGTAGTATTTTCATCCTGATGTAAGGCCATCGGGTTCTGGCCACAGGTCGGCAGCAAGGAAAATGGAACGATGCTTCGCCCCGTAGGCAATCCTCTCGCCGGCTTATCGGATCGGGAGTTGATGGTCGCGGCAAAGTTTGCGGAGGGAATGACTTATCGCGAAATTGGCGAAACACTCTTCATAGCGCCTACCACCGTTCGGACCCATCTTTCGGCCATTTATCGGAAGCTCGATGTTCGCAGTAAAGTGGCGCTTGCTGGGTTACTTGCCGATCACCGCCAGCAGGACCGCAGCCATGCACCACCCGGAAGTCTTTCGACCGACGAGCCGGGTCCGCCGGTCCTCGCAGTTCTCCCGTTCGACAATCTAAGCGGAGAAGAACGCTGGACTCGTATCGCTGATGGTTTGTCGGCGGACCTCATAGTTGATCTCTCTCGCTACCGGGACCTTGCGGTGATCGCCCGCCAAACAATGCTTTCCTACAAGGGACGGCGTGTTGACGTGCGAGCTCTCGGACGAGAGTTGAATGCCGACTATGTGATCGAGGGAAGTTTTCAAGTGGACGGGCAGCGGGTGCGCATCCGCGTCCAACTCGTCGACGCCCACACAGGGGTCGATGTCTGGACGATGCGTTACGATCGTTCCGCGAACAACCTGTTTGCGATGCTGGACAGCGTGACCGAAAACGTCATCAATGTCCTTGCAACTTGCCACGGTCAGCTCGCCAATCTGCGACGCGATGCTGCTCGTCGGAAGGCTCCAGCAAGTTTGCAGGCCTATGACTGCTATCTGCTTGGGCTTGAGCAGAAGCACCTTTTCACCCGTGAGTCGAACAAGGAGGCGATACGGCTACTGGCGCGTGCGATCGAACTCGACCCGGGTCTAGCAAGAGCTTGGACCGCGCTGGCACTTGCGCATGCTGTGGAAGCCATCAACGGGTTTACCGACAACCTTTCCGGCTCGATCGAGAGCTGGAGCAAATGTGTCAAGCAAGCGCTGGCGCTCGATCCGGCCGACATTTACGCCCGCATAATGCTTGCCGATCTTCGGGCATTGCAGGGCGATGTCGAAGCTGCTGTCGAAGAACATGACCGAGTGTCGGTGGCTGCTCCAAATGACGCGGACTCACTTGCCTTTCTTGCGGGTAGCCTTGCTCTTGTTGGTAGCGACCCGAAGCGTGGCTACGAACTGGCCAAGCGAGCGGTCCGGCTAAATCCTTATGTTCCTTGGTATTATGGAATGCTTGCGCGATGCAGCTACGTTCTAGGCTTTTACCGTGAATCCCTGGTCGCGCTACGTCAATCTGCGCCAGATTCGCCCGCCACACTTCTGTTTGTGGCAATGGCTCATGCGATGCTCAATGAAACGCCTCAGGTCGCCAGGATCAATTCGCGACTGAAGGACGAGTTCCCGAATTTCACGGCTGAGGTGTTCATCAGAACCTATCCGGTTACCAATCCTGTCGCCACTGCTGCAATCAGAGAAGGCGCCCGTCGTGCGGGTTTGGCATAGCTTCTTCACTCCTGGTCACCTCAGAGGCGCATTGCTCCTCGGCAGCATTGGGGCCGGAAGCTGAATGGCAGCTTCAGCTCTGCAACTCCAAACAGCCGACGCTCAACGATGATCTACATCAGCTTGTAAGAGCCAAGCAACTCACCACTTGACGCGCAAGCCGAGCGAGCCGGTCAGTACATGACTGTCACCGAAGTCTTTGAGGCCCGTCCGGGCGATGGCTTCGCCGAAAGCCGAGAACCTGTCGTCGGCCCAGTTGATCGTGCCGCCAAAACCGAGGCCGCCCCAGAGTTGCTTCCTTCCCGGTGCACATCAAGCCGGCTCGTTGGCCGCTATCGCAAATTGTTGGATTCGTACGAAGCAGAGTTCTGTACGATTCCAACCCTTTAAATTTGTACACCCTGTTTTGTAATTCGGCGGCTGAGGGGACGCCGTGCATCAGTTTGCATTTCACTGTCAATCGCGCGCCAGAGGGCGTAAGTTCGCCAAATCGTCTGCACGTGTTTACGGGCGCGGACGGCAAGGAGATTGGAAAGCTCTTGCCCCAAGTGGGATTGAGCTATGACCAATCCACAGAACGATTCCTATAAAAACGAATTGCTGCGTCGGCTTAACCCTGGTGACCTGGCGCTTTTGCAGCCACATCTTGAGCCGTGTGCCCTCAAGCTGAAGATGACCTTAGAGAAAGCCGATTCAGAGATCGAGACGGTTTACTTCCTGGAGGACGGCATCGCTTCTGTGGTCGCGACGGCTTCAGGCAAGGAGGCCGAGGTTGGACTTGTCGGTTTTGAGGGAATGACCGGTGCCGCGCTCGTGATGGGCGCTGACTATGCCCCGCATGAATGTTACGTTCAGTCGCCCGGTAGCGCTTTCCGGATCGGAACCGAGCCCTTCAAGGATGCTCTTGCGAACAGCCCAACATTGCGCCTGTTCCTGTTACGCTATGTCCACTACTTCCACATTCAGACCAGCTATACGGCCCTGATCAACGCCAAATCAAACCTTGAAGAGCGTTTGGCGCGTTGGCTTCTGATGTGTGACGATCGGATCCACGGCGAACGCCTTGCGATCACCCATGAGTTTCTCGCCGTCATGCTTGGAGCAAGACGGCCAGGAGTTACCGTTGGGCTTCAAATGCTGGAAGGACGCGGGCTCATCTATTCTCGGCGGGGCGAAGTGCGTATTAGGGACCGCAGCGGCCTTGCGGCCTGCTCAAATGGCACCTACGGCAAGCCAGAGGCCGAATACGTACTGCTCGTTAAGACCATCGCATGCCGGACGTAAACCACTAAATAGCCATGACGAAGCTATCCGACCAGCACAGCGGCTAGCCTGCCGACGAGTCGCCGTAACACGCCTTATCCTCGAAGCCTCACGTAAGCTCTTGGAGAAAATTGCCAAGCACAATGACTCTACCCAACCGTAGGGAATGGCCGACGGACGCACACACAGGCCTTGGCTTCCGGGACCACACCTTAACTGCGCCTGGAAGAATGGCCATGTGTGTGTTAGGCGGCGGACCTGATGTCTGCTTGGCCAGCGCCGCACAGCCCAACAACTCCACATGCTGCCGGTACGCTCCCATGCCCTGCCGCGCGGCTACCTGTTACTCACCATCGAAAGTCGGCTCCCATTCGCGATTGCGCTTCCGTTGCTGACCCTCGTAATCGGGAATACATGTGAAGAACACCGGTCGATGGTCGCGACCCGCAGCCTTGCAATCCGAGCAGCCAAAAAGCTCGACCAGGTCCCAGTGCATCGATCCGTGATCTGGCCCGAGGCGATCTATCAGCGCATGGATGTCGAGCTTGATGGACTTGCAGCACATAGCATGCCCGCAATTTACATAGAGGCATTCGCGCGCGGCCAACGTATCGGCGAGGGTCTTCGTCATCCTTTGAAGCGCTCGGTATGCCAGGTGATCTTGCCGTCGATCTTCATCGGTTTGTGGATCAGCAGACGCT
Source organism: Mesorhizobium sp. M0011 (assembly GCF_040324155.1). Classification (NCBI taxonomy): domain Bacteria; kingdom Pseudomonadati; phylum Pseudomonadota; class Alphaproteobacteria; order Hyphomicrobiales; family Phyllobacteriaceae; genus Mesorhizobium; species Mesorhizobium sp. M0011. Next base: position 30,782 of record NZ_JAMYVQ010000031.1, read on the forward strand.
TCGGCAAGTGCTCTGGATGCACCTCCAGCAGCGTGATCTTGATCTGAGGTTGGCACCGGCTGCAATTGAACTTCAGCGTCTGCGGATCGACGCCGCCGCCGTAGACCATCATCAGGTCGGCCGATCGGCAGTAGCGGACATTGCCGCAGCTGCATTCCGCTTTCACAAGCATGTTGTGCCGGGTCGCTTTGCCCAGCGTGTCGATCGGTTCGTGTGCCATGAGAACAGAAAAGGAACATTTTCCTTGCCCGTCAAGTCTGACTGTGGAATCTTTCTGCCATGAGCGACGAACCAGCGAGACTAGCCGAAGGCATGACGCCGGCACAGCGCGACCACGTGAAGGTGCTTGGCCACACATGTGAGCGTAACGGTTGTGGCAAGGTCGCCGGCTGGGGCTTTGCCCGGCCGCGCAGGGAATCACATTGGTTCTGCTATGAGCACCGCGGCGACGGCGATCAGTATCTCTAGACGTCGAACAAATCGGTCGGCCCCAAACCGATCTCGTCGATGATGTCGGGCGTGTTGTTGCTTGGTTTCCCGACCTTGCTGTCGATCGGCCACATCTTCATGAGGTCGGATGGATAGGGCTTCATGAGGTCGCGAGGATCTGTTTCCGGCCCGAGCCAGCGCATGTAATCGGCCGGCGCCAGAATAACCGGCATGCGATCATGGATCGTCGCCATCAACGTATTTGGCTCGCAGGTGGCGACAGCGAAGGTCCGGATCAACTCGCCGGTCGCCTTGTCGGCATATTCTTCCCAGATTCCAGCCATGGCAAAAGGATCGTCATCCTTCATGGCGATAGCGTAAGCCTGTTTTTTCTTGCCCGAAGGGTCGAGCTTTTGCCATTCGAAATAGCCGTCGACAGGCACCAGGCAGCGGCGCGCGGCATATGCCTTTCGGAACATGCCATTGCTGGCAATGGTCTCGTAGCGCGCATTGACAGGCGGCGGACGGCCGCCGCCATCGCGCGCCCAGCCGGGAACAAGTCCCCACTTCGCAGAAACGAAACCGGCCATGCTCGTGGAAAGCTCTTCGCGGATAATGATTGGATAGGTCAGGCTGGGCGCACCGTTCCAGATCGGGAACCCGTTGCCCAAGCGCTCGATGTCGCCGGGGTGCGCGAACTCGAAGCGCCGCACCATGTCCGGGATTGTCGATTTTACGAAAACGCGTCCACACATTTTAGGGTCGTCTCATTGACAAGGATCGAGGCCTGCCCAAAATGGGAACAGAGTGAGAACGAGTCAAGGCTGTCGTAGTGATGCCTAAGAAGCAAAAGGACGTGATGCTGCCAGGGGTATCGGGCGTCACAATCGATATCGACGACCGCGACAATCCCAAGGTCTGCCTGGTCGGGCTGTTGACTGATGAGGGGAAGCGATCCTTCACATTAAACGAAAACGGTGCGCGGATGATGGTGAAGGCGATGCACTCGTTTCTCGATCTTCTCGACGGAACTACGTCCGAGACGATGCCCAAAGGCCCCGCCAACTGAGAATGCAGCGCATGATCAATCCACCCAGGAGACAGGACGAATATCAGGACCGGGCAATTGACTGCTAGGAGGCAATGGAGCCCGGATTTCAGGCGATTGTCGATTGCATGATAGAGGCGGGATGGACGCGGGGCGAGATATTGCGGGCATTGAAACGGCTCATCGCCGCCGACAACATGACGCAGAAAGAGAACGCCAGGACGGAAACGCAGCTCGCGATTGCGCGGGCCATGATGCGCGCCGGCAAGCCGCTCTAATGCTCGCTGACGCCGGCCTCATCGACTTCCGCTTCCATCTGCTCACTGACAGGCTTGACCTTGCCGGCGTCGGCCAAAGGATGGTCATCAAAACCCTGCAGCCAAGCGTCGGCCTGTTCTTCCCAATACTCCGGCACTGAGCGCTCCTTACCGTCCTTGCGCGCTTGGGAGCCATACATCCAGGCATAGGTGATGCGCTCCTGATCTTTCTTGGCGACCGCCATTATTCCTCCTCCCGGTAATCGAGCAGCTTCGCGTGGCGTAGTTGCTCCTCACCTTTCAGGAACTTCACGCGGCCGACAAGACCCGGCTTCAGCCATTCCGCCTTGTCTCTCTTCAGGCCTTTCGGCACAGGGCCGCCCACCTTGCCCTGCACGCGGTCCCAGAGGCGCTTGCGTTTGTCGAATTTGAAATTGACGTTGGCGGTGCCGAGATAGCGGCCGTTGTCAGCCATAAGAACCCTTGCCGCCTGGCCCGGATCACGCTGAACGCCGATGATGTCCATCTCCTTTTCATCGTAGCACTTGATTGCGCCAGTTCATCGTCGGGCCGCTGCGATAGAGACTGTCCCGGCGCTTCGAGACGATGCCTTCTTGTCCAGTCTGGTCGGCAAGGTAGTAAACCGCGTCGCCCGTGCCGGGCATCGCCTCGCTGAATTGGATGCGGCCGCCGGCCTCGATCATTCCCTGCAGGATCTCGCGCCGATCCTCGAGCGGCATGCTGCGGAGGTCGTGGCCGTTTAGGTGCAGCAAATCGAAGGCGACGAGATAATAGTCCTGATAGGTCTCGCGGCTGCTGACCGCCGACTGCAGCGCATGGAAATCGGAGCGTCCAGCCTCATCAACCACGATGGCTTCACCCTCAATGATGAAGTCGTCGGCTTCAATCGCGGCGGCTTGGTCGGCAAGGATCTGGTAGCGTGCAGTCCAGTCGTACCCTCTCCTCGTCAGCACTCGGATGCCGTCTTCGTCCTTGATGATCTGCGTGCGATAGCCGTCGAACTTTATCTCGTGAATCCAGTCGTCACCCTCTGGCGGGTTATCGACAAGCTCCGGCTCCATCGGCTTGATGAACTTCAAACGCATCAACTGACCCACACCCGCGATTCAATCAGCTTTAGCTAAAATAGTTCCAAGAAGGATGAACAATGCGACCCGGTGCGCGTTGCGGATCAACAACCTCTAGGAGCAACACCAATGGCCGACGACAAGAGCAAGCGTGATTTCCGCGACCGCGACCGGGTATCAGGCGACGAAGAATATGAGGTCGGTTATCTCGCCAGCAAGTTTCAGCTTACGATCCCCGAGGTGCGTGAACTTATCACAAAGCACGGCAACGACCGTGAGACGCTAGAACGAGAAGCAAAAGCGCTGGGCAGTAGATGACCAAGCTATCCGACCTTGGACCACCCATCCCCGGCAGGCAGCACGGCGGCGAGCCAGCCGACGAGCGGGAGAATTTCTACACCTGCCCCACGTGCGGCCAGCAGGTCGACATGCGCGACCTACGCCAAGTCGCTTGGCATGAATTGCCAGGGCACCAGCCCTTGGAACCGGCTCTTTCCACCGGCAGTAGCAGACGTCGGGCAGGAGTCGGCACGATCAAGCAGCCGAAGCATCGAGTTGAGTGACCGTGCCGACCATGCTGGGCACGAGGGTGGGCCTAATGACCAGGCCCCATATGATACTAGACAATGGCGTCGCTACAATTACGCCTGATGGCCTATGCCGGATAAAGCGGAAGTCGCATGCTCTTGCCGCTGTGCAATTACATGGAACTGGCCTCCAAGTGGCACATTAACCTACGAGCGGTCGATTCCCAAGGATGTAGCCGCTTAACAGGTCCGCCGCCGGCGCCCCAATAGGCGGCGGACTTCTAATGACGCTCCTTCAAGAATCGGGCTTCACGAAGTAGGGAATTCCAGTCCGTGCCGATAAGCTTGATCAGAGCGCGCGCCTCAGGTTCTGAAATGCCGACTTCTTCAGACAAACGACGGGCAAGCAGTTGCTGATTGCCTTTGTCTACACGCCCATCGCCTTCCTTTTTCATCGGCTCCTCCTTTGGGAAGCCAACTCACGGCATGACCGTTCGTTTCATCGAATAAGAAAAAAGCCCGCCGCCCCATTCACGGCAGCGGCAGGCCGTCCCAGGGATAACGGGACTCGCTGGGGTGTTGGTTTTCCCCTGCTGTCGCGGGCGATGCAAAACAGGTGCCACTAGGGTGAACCAACATGGCACAGCTTGCAGGCGGCGATAACATATATGTCGACTAACTAATGTAATGGAACGGCCGTTGGACAAGCAGAGAACCAACTGGCACAGCTTGGACCTTCGCTGCGAAATGCAAGACTATAGTCCTGCGTCAACCCGCCGTGCCGGCCTAGCACGACGGGTTTTTCCAATGCGGCGACATCCTGAGAATCGACCGCTATGCATCAACCTGGGACAGGTCAGGTCAGCAGCCTTCCGTGGTCTTCTTCACCTGGCCAGGAGCAGCCGAGTTAGCATCGGTATCCTGTTGACCTGGCGCGGCCTGCTTGGCGCTACCAGTTTGTTGACCCGGAGCGCAGTCCTTGGCGGAGTTCGAGTTCGTTCCACTCGTGGTGGTCGAATCCGTCCCCTGATCGGTCGTAGTGCTCGGCATTGTCTTGGTTGTCGAGCTCGACGATCCGCCTGTGGTCGTGGTGGTCGATTGCGCAAAGGCGAGGCCAGTTGACAGTGCCATAATGGCTGAAGCGAAAAGAACCTGTTTCATGATCAACTCCATCTCGGAACGTCCCTTCGGTACCGAACTTCGCTGCGAAACGAGGGTTCCCAGAAAAATGACTAATCAAGGCGCCCGCCCCGCTTGCGGAGCGATGAGGGGAGGCCAAGCGCGTCGCTGTCATAGAACGAGCGTCCTGAACATCGTCGAGTGAATGGGCTAAACAGCGCGGATCCACACAATTGCGCCGCTGCTATCGGTCTTTCGGGGGAGAGTTCACAGTGCACTGCCTGCGGATTATGGTGGATCTCTCACGCGAAGAAGCGAAGCTTGCCTAAAATTCTAAGCTCGGAGGCACCTCGCGTGTCCTGAATAGCCCGTACCTCGGTGCCGTAGTGGCGCTATGCCCGATGCGTTTTGGTGGGCAGCTCAAATTTCTGCAGAGTCGAGTAAACGACTATCATAGTTAATTGTGGCTGCCGGTGACCCTATGTAATCAGAAGCTCAATGTAGCTTTCCCAGGGAGGACGGTATGTTATATCCAGGTCGGTTTTTGGAGCCGAGCGATATTATGGTGCTTGCCCATGTTTGTCGGACGGTCTGCAAAGAGCGCGGTGTACGTGTTGCTTCGCAGGACGGTGAGCGCATAGCTGCACACGTACTCAGACTGTTTATGAACGGCTTGACTGGTGAGAATGAACTCCTCGATGTTGAGCGGAATTGGGCTCGACGGAGTGGCCTGTCTTTCCAGGAGTTTCCCGTCAACGACGCAGAAATGAGAGATGCCGCCTGATTCAGTTGATTGTTGCAGCCGAAGGCGCCCCACCTGCGATAGGTCGGGTGATCGGGAGCAAACCTTGCCTTTGAGAGTTGGTAGAGCCGTTTCAACGGGCGACTAATCGAATGCTTCTTTCCGCGAATAATGCGATCTCGACGGCCGTTTTGGCTGGCAGAGGCGTCAATGCGGAAGTGTTTGGTGTGGTCGACCTCTCCACTAAAACTGAGGCCAAAATCGGTCCCATCACCTTGGGTATGGCCATTCAGTTGGTGGCCAACGCTTCGGTGCTTGGATACGATGTTCGCGGAGCCATGATCTTCTATGGCGAACCGGGCACCCCGAGTCTAGGGCAAGAGAGTGCGAACGCTTGTGGGCGCAGTTTGGCGGCGCGCTTTGCGACCGTAACCCGACGATCTTTCGGATTACACATCTCGAAGGGGAGCATTCTCCGTCCGGGTAAATGTTTGGCAGATCACCGGCACGACCCTCAATCCGACCAGTGGCCCAGGCTCTCACAGGGCCGAACAAACCGCTAGGAGATACGAAATGCCGACCCTCCGCACGTGTGCTGGCACGATCAAGAGCGCCCAGCAATGCCCTCAAGCGCAAGGCGCAGATCTAAGGGATTGGCGCCCTTCAGAACCTGCTTTGTACGTTTCCGGCCCTTGCCTTTTTCGGAAAGTGCACCACAGAATGGGTCATTGAGGTTCTGTCTCTCTGGGAGGATGGGATGGACATTCAAGCACCTGTTTGGCCTGCGCAGCTAGCGGCCAAGGAGCTGGTTCGCGAGGCCCTGTTGGGCTATCTACCGGGCGACATAATTTCCGTGAAGGCGACCATTGCATTGGTGCGCGAGCGCGGCCGTGACCTTCGTGAAACCGACTGCCAACTAGTCGAAATGATCGTCAATACAGCCTCCATTTGGCAGCTATTCGTCGCGTTCGACGTGCGCGAACCCTGATGCCCCATCGTTGGTTCAACCCGCCTGTCTACGTCAAAACCGACCGACCGGGATTCCGCCTTGGGATCAGCCGTATCGGCACTGCCGCCGAGGAACTATTGAAGTGGTCCAACCGTGGCCCAAAGTGGCGGTCGGCGGCGGAGGCATGTCTGTCTGCGATGGATGGCAAAATGCCGATTGGTGACTTCCGGCTACTGTTCGAGGCTGCGGCCGACCAAGAGGAGATGCTGCTGCCGGATTAACAACGTTATGCGGGTCTGGTAGCTATGGCGGCGGCGAATTGACCAGCGCCTTTAAGGCTTCGGGTTCGCCCTTAGCACGGCCCGCTCAGCCTCTCCACCATGTCAGGTGGCGCCCGCAGAACGGTGACTTTGCGGAATTTCGACGCTATCAGGCGCTCCTAGGCAGTCGTACTTAGAGGTTACCTGGGGCGGCCCTTCGCTTCAGGTCGACAAGATTCAGAACGCTGACGAGATCGCGGGAATACTCCTCGTCAAGATACTCCGCCGGAGCGCCCCACGCGTCTGCTGGCTGCCCAGTGAACACGTCAAACACCGTCCAGGTTTCGTCGGGCTCCTTCCTGAGGTCGTATCTTTGAGAAGTCATGCCGTCGCTATTTTATGTCTGCGGTCGGGTTCGTCAAGCTGTGACCGGCGGATCGCGAAGGGCTTGGCTGAACGGATTATGAGCGAGCCAGCAGGCTCAGAAATCGGCACCTGTTTGCGCAGCCCTTTGGTGCAGATAGGTAGAGTCAAAATCTGCAGCGCGGACGAGCCCTGCCCAGTCGGTCGCATGAAAACGCGAGCCAACTGTGGATATCAGACCGTCGCGTCTAAGTTCCTGAAGCACCCGGTTCACGTGCACGGTGGAAAGCCCAAGTGCGTCGCCAAGTGCAGCCTGCGTGATCGGAAGGTGGGCCACACGATCCTCAATGCGGCCCACGGAGTGCAGGCGGACTATCAGTTCGCAAAGAAGGTGAGCCATACGAGCATAGGCGTCGCGTCTCCCGACGTTGGTGACCCACTCTCGATAAATCGCCGCATCGATCACCGTCGAGCGCCAAAACATTCTCGTTATCGAAGGGTGCTGGTCGCAAATATCGTGAAGAGCGTCATGCCGCATGAAGCCCACCCGCGTCGGCATGAAAGGTGTGAAAGTGGAATCCAAGACCGACAAATGCAAACCATGCAGGTCGGGAATGTCGCCCGGAACAAAAAAGGAGGAAATCTGACGCTTGCCGTCGCCGGTTAGTTTGGTCGAGCCTATCAAGCCGTCCAGAACGACGAAGGAAAGGGTCGGTTTGTCGCCCTCGCGCAGAATGTCTTCGTTGGCATGATATTCCTTCTCCTGAATCGAGATGTTCCCCAAGAGCGCAATATCTGACGGTGCGAGTTCCGAGATGGTCTGGAGCTTGCGGATTAAAATGTTCGAAGAGGGAGCCTGTGCCATCAAGAACCTGTTTGGGGTTGGCCCTAACTTGCTGGGGGCGCTAATGTTCTCGAGGGCGGCATGGTTGGTGACCTTAGATTGTGCTTGATGCCTTTGGCCTCCCGCATCAGGGAGGACCAATTCGCTCCTAGAAGCGATATCAACTCCAGGGCTTGCGCCTCTGTGATGTCTGTCTCTCCGATAAGCCTTGGGACAAGGCGACGCTCGAGTCAGACCTCAAATCGTGCTCCCCTATGACCTACCACTCAGAACCCTCCAAACTATAACATATGTTTATAAGTTCCTATCTAAATGACTGTTTTGCGTGAGGCTCCTCCCTTTCGGCTGCGCCCTCCGAGTCCCAGCCCGCTTTCGCCGCATTAACATATGTTATTGTCTAAGGAGCATTTTCGGGCCTGCGGCCGTTGAATTGCCGAGGAATACTCAGGGAGGCATACCTTTCAATGCCGTCGGTTTCCGTACTGGTTGTGGAGATGAAAGCATCATTCTCTTGGACATCGAAAGCTCCCTCCGGGAGGCCGGGTTTGAGGTGATTCCCGTCTCAAAGGGCCTTGAAGCCATTGCAATTTTTGATCGTGAGCCGGAGCGAGTTGCGGCTCTGCTCACAGATATCAGGCTTGGAGACGGCCGAACCGGGTGGGATGTGGCCAGACACCTCCGAACCGTCAATCCCACTATGCCAGTGATATACATGAGCGGCGATGGCGCGGACGACTGGCCGTCGCTTGGAGTGCCCAACAGCCTGATGATCACCAAGCCGTTTGTTATGCCGCAGATCATTATCGGGCTGGCAACTCTCCTCAATCAAGAGAGCGTGAAGCAGCTACCTGCCTCAGAATAGCTGCGAGGTGGTAGCTGGTTAGTCATAGGGTCTTCGCGCAGCCGCGTCGGTCAGGCGTATCGGTACGGCCGTAGCTTTCATGGCCAACTCGAAGTCTATGCCAGGCTGTTCAGCAAATCCGAGCCAGGTCGGGCGCCCTGATAGTAGGCCAGCCGACCGACACTGCGATGCATTGCCAAGGCCTCCCGAAATGTGCGGCACATTCGAACGGCAAGCCAAAGATCGCCTTCGTCCATGTGGCCTTCTTGAAAGTGACGGATCACCGCCGGAGCGATGTGCTCTGCTTCTTCGCTCGTATGGTCGAAATTTCGCTCGGAACAAAGCCGCTCGAAGACCCGTTTGCAGGTCTGCAAATCATCGGGGGAAAGGTTTGGGTGATCGAGTCGGTTCAACATCAAGCGCCTCAAAACGCAACGTGCAAGAACGTTCCCTCAGAACCGATTTAGAGATTGCAAGGGGCGCGAGTCAATGAATGGTTAAGGACGTACATTTCGGGTTTTGTCTCGGTTTGAAATACAGAAAATCGACGGCGGCGTTGCGGCGTCTCAAAACCCCGAACGCTTCGAAGGTCGTAACTGATGGTGTGGGCGCCCGAAAACAATGGCAACGAACCCTCCGGGTGCAGATCGCGGCGGCTGTCCTGACCGTAGCCTTTCGCGCTCTGCTACAAGCTGCGATCATTGAGCCGACAACCTCAGTACCTCGGATCGTCTAGCGGCATCGGCGTGCTACATCGTCCGTTCGCTTTAATGTCCGCTCCTCGGATGCGGCCGGGTTCTGCTCAACGTCGTTATGTGGGCGCAAAGCTGACATTTCGCGAAAGCGCCCAGATTTTGGAGCAGGACTTCAAAATTTGCCGATATAGAACCTTCCCGTAGGCTTGTCGTCTTTCATCCAGATCAGCGCCTGCGTCATGGAATCGACTTGGTCGTCGTGCCTGCCATGCGGAAATGCGAGCACCTCAAGCAGGAAGTCATCTCTCCAATGTGCGTCTTTCGGAAGATTGACGTTGCCGTTTTCGATCATCGCGGCAACGCGTGACAGCCGACTTTCCTTGTCGGTTCTGGCTTTTACCGGCGTCGTGCTGATGTCTTGGCTTTCCAAGTCGGCGATGAGGCTTGAGCCAGAGCCGGCATCTTCAATGAGGATGATGTCAGGGTCGTGCTCCAAAAGGGAGTTTTTGACGGACTTGATGAGGTCTGGATAAGCTGCCCTGACGCGCACGAGATCAAGGAGATAATAGTTGTTGTCATCCTTGGCCCATGTCGTTCCGACGGAGTAATCGCTGGAGGGGTCGCCCTTAAGGGCGGTGTCCCAGCTTTGAACGATGGTCATCGACCGACGGTCGAACTGATGCGGATCGTAGTCGCGAAACCACACCCTCTTGACCATGTTGCCGTCCGGTGGGGCAGGGGATTGTTGGTACTGCGCGGAAAAGTTGAGCGATCCTAATAGGCGCTTTAGACCGTCCAGTTCCGCGTGTCCCAGACGCGCGGGGTGGAGCAAGTCGCCAAACTTGCGATCGTGCCAGCGATTTACACTTGTCTGGACGCGTTCGTCCTGCTCGGCAATCGCCGACAGGTTCAAATGCTCCCAGCCGCCAGTCTCCAGAAGCACGCCTGCCAGGTCGTCGACATGCAATCTTTGCATGACAAGGACGACGGCACCGGCAGCGGGATTGTCGAAGCGCGACATCAATGTCGTGCGAACCCAGTCGGCGCACCTATTGCGAGCCGATTCCGAATGCGCTTCATCTGCCTTCAAGGGGTCATCGATAATGATGATGTCGCCACCGCGGCCGGTTAGCTGACCACCGGTCGAGGTCGCCAGGCGCCCACCGCCGAGCGTGGTCTGCAGCTCATTTTCAGTGTTCTTGCGCGGGCTAACCTTGAACGTCGGAAACATCGACCGGTACCAGGCGGTGTTGACGACTGTTCGAAAGTCGTTGGCGTGCTTGACCGCAAGAGGTTGAGCATAAGAGACGCAGATCATTTTCTTCGACGGATCGCGGCCAAGAATCCATGCCGGGAACGCGACCGAGCTGGTGACCGACTTCAACGATCGCGGTGGCATCGTAATGATCAAGCGCTTGCACTTGCCCGCTGAGACGCGCTCGAGCTGATGCGCAATCGCTCGGATGTGCCAGTTGGGCAAATACTTGGCACCTGGATCGACAGCGGAGAAAGCCAGCGCCACGAAGGTCGCCAAGTCATCGCGGGCCGCGCCCAACAGCAGCTGAAGGGCAGTCGGTGCAACGGGCGAGGAGGATGGTCGGCCCGGTAGGGGGAGTGGAGCGTTCATTCCTCGTCTCCCTCGTCGCCGGTCTTGGAACGGGTCTCGGTATCATTCTCTGGCGAGTCCTTGTGGTCGAGATAATCCCGCATCATGTCGACCATTGTTTGCGGATCGAACACGTCGACCTCTGCATCGGGTTGCCGGCTTTCCTCAAGTTCGGCACAACGGGATGCGAGCTGAAGAGCATGGGCCGCCGACCGGAAATCGCCTGAAAGCGCATTGTTGCGCATTTTGAGGAGGATGGCCTCGAGTGCCGTCACCGTCGTCGTCCTGCCATTCTGCTGGATTTGGATCGGCCCAAAGAGCGTCTCACGTACAATAGTGTTCATGTTTTTTTTGCCTTTCGGTCGCCCTTTCGGATTGCCTGACATTCCTTTCTGGAACCGGGTTTCAGTTGGAGGCTTGCCGTAGCCTATCGAGTAGTCGGCAGGTTTCTTTCTCCGTGTCACAGCAGGCCTCCCACAGTTTCAGGCGCCGGGGTCGCGGACGCTGTTTTGGCGCGTGCGTCGGAAGATTCGAGGCTTCCACGCTGCTCGCACAGTTCCTCGAACGTCTCGCCCGTGGTGGCGAGCGTTGCCTGCTTGCCCGTATGCCTTTCGAAGCGGCGGATGATCAGATCGCAATAGTGAGGATCGATCTCGATAAGGCGTGCATGGCGCCCTGTCTTGTGCGACGCGAGTAGCGTGGTCCCCGAGCCGCCAAATGGGTCCAGCACGACGTCGCCGCGGCGGCTGACGTCCAGCAGTGCGTCGGCAACCAGAGCGACAGGTTTGACGGTCGGATGGGCTTCGAGCTCTTCCATCCGCGTCGTGCCAAAGCTGTTGGCGCCGCGGTAGGTCCAGACATTGCTGCGGTGACGTCCGTGTTTGCCGAGTTCGACGTTGTTGCGATGCGGCTCTTTCCCGTTTTTGAACACCAGCACCAGCTCGTGCTGAGAGCGGTAGAGGCTGCCCATGCCGGCATTAGTCTTATTCCAGACGCACAGATTGAGCAGATCGCCGAACGTCTGTTTACCCGCCAATGTGGTCTCTGCGATATGACGCCAATCCATGCACACGAAGGCGATAGCGCCCGGCTTGCTCGACCCAGCAATCAGTGAGAACGACTGTTCCAGGAACCTTGCGAACTCATCGTCGGACATCTCGCCGGATGCCATTGCAAATTCCCGGTGGCTTGTCTTGCCAAGACCACTGACGTGTCCGCCGATCGGAACATTGTAGGGCGGGTCTGCAAAACAGACGGATGCCTTCTCGCCCTGCATCAGCATATCGAAATGCTCTGCCGAAAGCGCGTTGCCGCAAAGCAGTCGATGATCGCCAAGCAGGAACAGATCGCCAGGCCGTGTTACTGCTGGTCCCGCCGATTGCTCCAGATGTTCCGCTTCGTCCCCTTCGGCTTCATCATCCTGATTGTCCGGCGAGAACTCGCTGATGATCAGGTCGACCTCTGGGATGTCGAAGCCGGTGAGGCTCACATCGAAGTCGAGATCGACCAGCGCCTGCAACTCGATGGCCAGGATCTGCTTGTCCCAGCCGGCCTTCTCGGCGATCCGATTATCGGCGAGGATGTAAGCGCGCTTCTGCGCCTCACTGAGATGGTTGATCGAGAGGGTTGGAACGTCCTTCCATCCCAGCAGGCGCGCTGCTGAGAGTCGGCCATGGCCGGCAAGGACGTTGTTCTTCTCGTCGACCAGGACCGGATTGGTGAAGCCGAATTTTTCGATGCTGTCGGCAATTTGTCGGATTTGTTTCTTGGAATGGGTGCGAGCGTTATTGCGGTAAGGGGTGAGTGCGTCGATCGAAACTGTGGTGATGTTGGTGGCCATGAGATCCTCTGAATGCCAGCGCAGGAACGACCGACATCGGTATGTTCCTGAGAATTACCCAGAGAATAGCGACCATTGACTTGGCGCAAAATACCAAATCTTCGGATCCATCGAACGAAACTTGAACTAAATGCATTTTTCTTTGTGTTATCACGACTTGAGATTGCAACAAAATATTTTGTCGCTCGGCAAAAGTGATGCTGAAGGCCGACAAAATGTTTTGTTGGCCTACATCTAGGCCGAACCAATACATGCTTTTTCAGCGACCTCAGCGTCGCAAGCTGATTCGCAAAATGCTGAGCTAAAGGGCCTCCTGTTTGAGCCGCAGAGCCAATGCCTTGGCCTCTTCCGGCGTCAGTTGATTGAGAGCCACACGAAGCGCTTCACACAGTTCGTCGAGAATTGGGTCATTGTCTTCTGATCCGGTATGGCGATGGGCGCGTTGCTGGAAGAACAAACTGAGCCAAAGGTCGAGCGCGCTGCCTTGCCATTTGCCCGTCTTGCGAGCTTGCCCCGACATTGCGATGGCAAGGCCGGCTAGAGCGTCCATTCCTCCGGCGACCTCGTACCCGTTGAGGAAATGGGCGAAGCGGCCGGATTGATCCCACTTAAGGGGCGCGGGCATGGTTGAGAAGTCGCCCTCCAGGGCCAGCCGTTCCCATTTGAGCAGCCTTGTCATTCGGCAGCCTCCGCCATCAGGCTGAGCCTTGGGCGGATCAACGAAACAAAGCGATTAGCCGTATGGCAGAGCCAGTCGAGCTGCTGGCCTTCGTCTGCGAAGTCTGACCTTGGCCTAAACACGCCCAACTCCGCATGAAATGGCCTGTCCGATTTCAGCCGCGCGACCAAATCAAGGCCGGTTTCTCCGCGCAATTCTGCAATGTCGTTGTGGAATTCATCAAAGAGAGCCTGACCATCCTCTTCGCGGAAGGTCAGGAACAGGCCGACTTCGGCTCTGCTGCCAGTCGACCGAAAGGCAGTCAGCCATCCTAGCGGGTCGGGCAGGGGAACTCTCACCCAGTTGTCGCCGCCGTGGCGTGGTGCCAGTTGGTCTGCGTGGTCGAACTGTACCTCATCAATGAACCGCTGCCAGAATGCGCGGTTGATGCCCCGCCGGTTTACTCGGTCGGGATCGACAACATTCTCCATGGTGTCAGCGGGCAGGGCGCTGATAGGTTCTGGCGTTTCCAAATAGAGCGGCATACCGCCGAGATCGACCAAAACTCTCTGCTGCAGGACTTCGGTCCGCAGCGGCACCGTAGGCACAACGATAATATTTCCAGAAGTCGCTTGCCAAATCTGGATTTCAAGCAATGTCAGTTGGGCCAGACCGGCGCCTTGCGAATTTAGATGCTCGGCAATCGCGTGCGTATCTGAGCGGATGCCATCTCCGGCGACAACGAGCTGAAAGTCACCCAGTCTTAGCGACCGCGTCACGGCATCGACAAATGGAGCCTCTTCAAGCTCTGGCCACCGAAGCTTCGCCGCGGCAAAGATCGGGTTCGGCTCACGGGTTGCGAGCCTGCGCTTTATCCCTGCGGTCAGATCGCCAAAGCTCCAGCGTCGCAGCAGCGCGGCATATTCCAAGATTTGCGCCAACACTTCGCGACGCGCCTGCGGGTTGCGCCAAAGCTTGCACTCAATAACGATCAGCCGGCCGCTCCTGGCCACGCCCAGGATATCCGCGAACACTGTCCCGCCCGCACGAGGAATGGCGAGTTCCCGGCATAAGGGGACGACATCGCCGAAGCCGCCTTCAAGGCGGTCGGCCACGATCAACTCGGGATGCCGAAACAGCAAATCTTGTAGCCAACGCTCGTCATAAGCATGCTGCGACAGAGCATTCGAAATTGGCATTTGCCCTGGGGCAGGCGTTGGATTTCGCGTTAGAGAACGACGAGCCAGTGGCTCCGCATCTGTTGAAATAAAGGCAGAAAGTAATAAAGCACTCATTTTATGGTCTCCATCTCCAATATCTTGTCGTCAAAATGGGAACAACCGTCGAAGATATTTCGATTATATTCAGATGTTCACAACTATTCGTGACACGGACTTGCGCTCGATTTGAAGCGGCAGTCAACTCGAATTGTCGAGGCCATTTTCTCTCGGCGAGCGAATTGGACGCGGGCGAAGCACATGTGCCCTACGCTGCAGTGTGGGATTGGTAAGGAAATCTCGAGACAACGAAGGGCCGCCCCAGGTGACCTCTAAGTACGACTGCCTAGGAGCGCCTGATAGCGTCGAAATTCCGCAAAGTCACCGTTCTGCGGGCGCCGCCTGACATGGTGGAGAGGCTGAGGGGACCGTGCTAAGGGCGAACCCCGAAGCCTTAAAGGCGCTGGTTAATTCGCCGCCGCCATAGCTACCAGACCCGCATGGCCCCGTCCGTATAACGTTGTTAATCCGGTAGCAGCATCTCCTCCTCGTCGGCTGCAGCCTCGAACAGCAGCCAGAAGTCACCAGTCGGCATTTTGGCATCCATCGCAGGCAGACATGCCTCCGCCGCCGACCGCCTTTTGGGCCACGGTTGGACCACTTCAATAGTTCCTCGGCGGCAGTGTCGATATGGCCGATCCCAAGACGGAATCCCGGTCGGTCGATTTTGACGTAGACAGGCGGGTTGAACCAACGAAGGGGCATCAGGGTTCGCGCACGTCGAACGCGACGAAAAGCTGCCAAATGGAGGCTGTATTAACGATCATTTCGACTAGTTGGCAGTCGGTTTCACGGAGGTCACGGCCGCGCTCGCGCACCAATGCAATGGTCGCCTTCACGGAAATTATGTCGCCCGGTTGAGAGCCCAACAGGGCCTCGCGAACCAGCTCCTTGGCCGCTAGCTGCGTAGGCCAAACAGGTGCTTGAATGTCCATCCCTTCCTCCCAGAGAGACAGAACCTCAATGACCCATTCTGTGGTGCACTTTCCGAAAAAAGCAAGGCCGGAAACGTACAAAGCAGGTTCTGAAGGGCGCCAATCCCTTAGATCTGCGCCTTGTCTTTGAGGGCATTGCCGGGCGCTCTTGATCGTGCCAGCACAGGCGCGGAGGGTCGGCCATGTCGTTTCTCCTAGTGGTTTGTTCGGCCCGGTGAGAGCCTGCGCCACTGGTCGGATCGACCGTCGTGCCGGTGATCTGCCAAACATTTACACCGGATGGAGAATGAAGCTCCCATTCTGAGATGCAATCCGAAAGATCGTGGGGGATTACGGGCGCAGAAGTGCGCCGCCAAACTGCGCCCACAAGCGTTCGCACTCTCTTGTCCTCAGACTCGGGGTGCCCGGTTCGCCATAGAAGATCATGGCTCCGCGAACGTCATATCCAAGCACCGAAGCGTTGGCCACGAACTGAATAGCCATACCCAAGGTGACGGGACCGATTTTTGCCTCAGCTTTAGTAGTGAGGTCGACCACGCCAAACACTTCCGCATTGGCACCCCTGCCAGCCAAAACGGCCGTCGAGATTGCACTGTTCACGGCAAGAAGCATTTCGGTTAGTCGCCCGCTGAAAGGGCTCTACAAACTCTCAAAAATATGTTTGGTTCCCGATCACCCGACCTATCGCAGGCGACGGGGGTCTTCGGCTGCAACAATCAAACGGACCAGGCGGCATCTCTCATTTCTGCGTCGTTGACGGGAAGCTCCTGGAAACAGCCACTCCGTCGAGCCCAATTCCGCTCAGCATCGAGGAGTTCATTCCCTCAGGTCAAGCCGTTCATAAACAGCCTGAGTACGTGTGCAGCTATGCGCTCTCCGTCCTGCGAAGCAATACGTACACCGCGCTCTTTGCAGACCGTCTTACAAACGTGGGCCAGCACCCCAATATCGCTCGGCTCCAAAAACCGACCTGGATGTAACATACCATCCTCCGTGGGAAGCTACCGTTAGCTTCTGATTACGCGAGGTCACCGGCAGCCACAATTAACTATGATAGTCGTGTACTCGACTCTGCGGAAATTCGAACGGCCGCAAACGCATCGGGCATAGCAATACGGCACCGAAGTACGGGCTATTTGGGTAACGCGAGGAGCCTCCGTTCGCGTGAGAGACCCACCATGATCCAGGCCGTTGCAATTGTGAACTCGCCCCCGTAGACCGATAGCAGCGGCGCAATTGTGTGGATCCGCCCTGTTTAGCCCATTCACTCGACGATGTTCAGGACGGCTCGACACCGAAGTAGGTCGGCTCCTCTACTTGGCTGCCTCTGCCACTGCCGATCGACCGACGTGGTAACATAGGTTGTAAGTTCGAAAGAGCGCAGCGTCCTCGGACAGCGCTGCTGGCCAGGGGCCGTAAGCCTTGGTCGGCCCGTCACTGCCTCCAGTGGCGGGCCACATGGCAACAATCAGTCCGCCGAATTGAGGGAACATTTTAGCAAACTGTAAATTCAACGGTCTTCTGGCAGGAGGCCAATGTGTCCCGGCGAAGCGTCGACAAAGATCGAATGGAACGTGCAGACCGTGAGGCAAAGATTGCTAGTGCGGTCGAGAGAGAGGCGCGAAACACAAAACTGCACGACTTCGAGACCAACGCCTCGCGGCCGAAGCGAAGGCTTCCCAAATCAAGAAAGGTCAATCCGGGGGCTAGTTCGCTTAGCCGCTGACGCACGTTCCATGACATCGACACGCTTGGCCGGCCCGCATCGCTCCGCGGGCGCCTCGATTAGTTATTTTTCTTGGAACCGTCGTTTCGCAGCGAAGTTCGGTGCCGAAGGGACGTTCCGATATGGAGTTGATCATGAAACAGGTTCTTTTCGCTTCAGCCATTATGGCACTGTCAACTGGCCTCGCGTTTGCGCAATCGACCGACACGACGACAGGCGGATCGTCGACCTCGGCAACCAAGACCATGCCGAGCACTACGACCGATCAGGGGACGGATTCGACCACCACGAGTGGAACGAGCTCGAACTCCGCCAAGGACTGCGCTCCGGGTCAACAAACTGGCAGCGCCAAACAGGCAGCGCCAGGTCAACAGGATACCGATGCTAACTCGGCTGCTCCTGGCCAGATGAAAAAGACCACGGAAGGCTGCTGACTTGCCGGGACGGCAGGCTTTTTCCTTCCGTGATCGAAAGCGCATTCCGGGAGTTGGTTCAAAGGAGGAGCCAATGAGAAAGGACGGCGATGGACGTGGACAAAGACACTCAGCAACTGCTTGCCCGACGTTTGTCTGAAGAAGTCGGCATTTCAGAGCCGGACGCGCGCGATCTGATCAAGCTTATCGGAACAGACTGGAATTCGCTACTTCGTGAAGCCCGATTTTTAAAGGAGCGCCATTAGACTCCGCCGCCTATTGGGGCGCCGGCGGCGGACCTGTCAAGCGGCTACATCCTTGGGAATCGACCGCTCATAGGGTTAATGTGCCACTTGGAGGCCAGTTCCATGTAATTGCACAGCGGCAAGAGCATGCGACTTCCGCTTTATCCGGCATAGGCCATCAGGCGTAATTGTAGCGACGCCATTGTCTAGTATCATATGGGGCCTGGTCATTAGGCCCACCCTCGTGCCCAGCATGGTCGGCACGGTCACTCAACTCGATGCTTCGGCTGCTTGATCGTGCCGACTCCTGCCCGACGTCTGCTACCGCCGGTGGAAAGAGCCGGTTCCAAGGGCATCGCGGCCCATGATGCGAACCGGCTAAATGCGAGATGCGGCCTGCCCGGGAGATTTGATAGTCCACCTCAGGGTCAGTGAAGCTGCCCGATCAAGCGCGCGTACTCGGCTTCGGGCTTTCCAGATGAGCCGGCCGCCATCTCGATGAGACCGGCCCGGTCGCGGATGACGACCTCCCCACGCGTTGAGCGGATCAAACCCTCGCCCTCCAGGGTCTGGAGCGCGATCGTCACGCCCGGACGTCTCGTACCGAGCATCACCGACATTAATTCAATTGGATTGTATTCGAGACGATTTCGAGCGCGCCGTGAAGTTGATCTTCGGGTTCTTGCGGGCTATGCGGAACCATACGGGAAGACTTCTGATTTTGATACACGAAAAAAGCCAGTGAAATCAACGGAACTGATACGGCTCCGAGCCCACTGAAATATTAAGCATCTGATTGTTTAAATTTTTACTTCGTTTTGTTTTTGCGTTTGGAATCGAACTCTCTGGGTGTTTTACGGAATCCACCCAGGCACCAAGACGGCGCGGAAGACCTGATAGTAGACCAAAAGGTGACCGCGGCCCAAACCGCGTGCTCATGACCACGACACAATTGGGCCTCGTATGTGGCTGTTGTCTTGTTGATTTGGTATCGATAACATGTCTTTGCGTGAAGTTGATTCCAATGGGTGGTTCATGAGCGTTGCCGGACGCCGCAGAGATCGTGTGCCCGAGCGTCTAGGGCTTTCCCTGGGCAGACCGCAGCCGGTCGGTGGAGCGGCATGATGGCCAAGGCAGCCGCATCGAGGCCTAGGGAAAGCCACACGCCGACGATGGTCGACGTGGCGCTGCGGGCAGGTGTGTCGACCATGACGGTGTCACGCGCCTTGAAGGAAGGCAGCCGAGTGTCCAAGGCCACTCGGGAGAAGATCATGGTCGCGGTCAACGACCTCGGCTACGTGCTCGACCAGTCTGCTGGCAGTTTGTCCTCGCGCAAGACAGGATTTGTTGCGGCCATGGTCCCGTCGCTCAACAATTCCAACTTCGCTGACACGGCGCGCGGCATTACGGATGAACTGGAGAGCACGGGGCTCCAGCTTCTGCTCGGCTACACCGACTACACGGTCGAGAAGGAGGAAAAGCTGATCGAAGCGATGCTCCGTCGACGGCCGGAAGGCATCATTCTGACCGGCGGTGCCCATACGGAGCGCGCCCGCCGGCTACTGAAAGGCGCCGGCATCCCGGTAGTCGAAACCTGGGAGTTGCCGGCGAAACCCATCGACCAGGTGGTCGGATTCTCCAACGAAGAGGCGATGGGGCTTCTCGTCAAGACGCTGGCCAGGAAAGGCTACCGAAAATTCGGTTACATCGGTGGCACGACCTCGCGCGACACCCGCGGCAGCCAAAGGCGCGAAGGCTTCGTCCGGGCGATCGAGGAACTCGGCCTGCCGACCGGCCGGCTCGTCTCCTTCGGCGTGCCTCCGATCTCCATCGAACAAGGTGGCCAGGCGATTGTCAGCATGCTGGAACGCTGGCCGGACACCGAGGCGGTGCTCTGCGTTTCCGATCTCTCGGCCTTTGGCGCGCTGATGGAATGCAAGCGTCGTGGACTGCGGGTCCCGCAGGACATCGCCATTGCCGGTTTTGGCGACTATGAGGTTGCCGCCTTCTGCCATCCCGGCATCACCACCGTGAACGTGGACTGCTTTGGCATCGGGCGACAGGCTGCCCGCAGGCTTGTCCAGATCATCCGCGGCGGCGAGAAGAAGCACGAACAGGAAATCATCCTGACCGGTTGTCGCGTCGTCGAGCGCGAAAGCACCTGAGCTCCTGCAGAAGGTTCCAAGTGAAAGGCAGTTCCTATTGTGATGTTTCGAGAGACCATCAGCCTCACTCATAAGGGTGCGTTGAAAGCTGTGGCTGCCGGAGCGGCGCGCGCGGTCACGATGGGGGTGCCGCAATGTCTTGTGGTGGTCGATGCGAGTGGCGAGACCATCGCCAGCCTGCGTATGGACGGCACTCGTTTCCTGAGCGTGCGCACAGCGCTGGCAAAGGCGCGCACGGCGGCGTCGGTAAACGCCGCCACCGGCGGGATGACGTTCGAAGCCGGGCTCTCGGCCGGGATCGCTTCGCAGGGCGGCGTGACCAATTTGCCCGGCGGCTTGCCGATCCGCTTCGGCGGACGCCTTGCGGGCGGCATCGGCGTCGGTTCGGGAACCGGCGAGCAGGATTTCGACGTGGCTCACGCCGCGCTGGCGGCGATCGGGGCCGATGCTGTTATAAGGCGGTGAGCCGATGAGCGTCCGCAGCGTCCGACTATTTCAGAATGCGATCTGGACCTTCATGGATTTATTCCGGTCTCCAGCGATCTCGAAAGCTGCAACTGCCTCGTCCAGGGTATAAACGCCCGTCAGCAGCGGCTTGACGTCCACCCGGCGGCGGTTGATCAGGTCGACGGCAAGCGCAAATTCGTCGTGGAAGCGGAAAGTTCCGCGCAACTCGATCTCCTTCGCCACGATCTGGTTTTGCGGTATCGAGATATCGCCTCCGAGGCCGAGCTGGACCAGGACGCCGCGCGGCTTCAGGACATCGAGCCCCGCCCGCACGGCGCGCTCGTTGCCGGAAGCTTCGAACATCACATCGAAGTGCCCTTTATCGACGTTATAGGCGGCGAGCTTTTCGCTATTGGTCGCGACGTTGATCGCGCGGTCTGCGCCGATCTCCAATGCCTTCTCCAGCACACCGTCCATGACATCGGTCGCGAGGATTTCGCGCGCCCCGTGGGCTCGCGCAGCCAGGATGCAAAGCGCACCAATAGGCCCGCAGCCGGTGATCAGAACGCGTTTGCCGAGCAGCGAGCCGGCACGGTTCATGGCGTGCAGCGTCACCGCGAACGGCTCGGCGAAGGCAGCTTCGTTGATGGGAACATGTTCAGCGATCTTGTGGCACTGCCACGCTTCTGCGACCAGGCGCTGGCGAAACGCGCCCTGGATATGCGGCATCGGCATGGCGCTGCCATAGAAGCGCATGTTGAGGCATTGGTTCTGCATGCTTTGCAGGCAGTAGCGGCAGGCATTGCAGGGGCGGCTGGGGGAGATCGCGACGCGGTCGCCGACGGCGAGGGTGGAAACGCCGCCGCCGACGACTTTCACCGTGCCGGCAACCTCGTGGCCGAGGATCATCGGTTCGCGCAGGCGGATCGCGCCGAAGCCACCATGGTTATAGTAGTGCAGGTCCGAGCCGCAGATGCCGCCGGCTTCGACCGCGATCTCGACCTGTCCGGCGCCGGGGGAGCCCGGATCGGTCTCCTCGATCCGCAGGTCTTTTGCCGCGTGGATGACGATCGACTTCATGATGTGATCCTCTCTCACACGACCGGTGTCAGCAATGTCTGTCCGCCAAAATGGGCCGCGAGATTGTCGCGAACGAGCTGACCCATGGCCTTGCGGGTCTCCACCGTGCCGCTGGCGTGGTGGGGTTGCAGCACGACATTGGAAAGCTTCAGGAAGCGCTCGTCGATCGTTGGCTCGTTCCAGAACACGTCGAGCCCGGCGCCCTTTATGGCACCGGATTCCAGGACCGCGAGCAACGCTGTCTCGTCGACCGTGCTGCCGCGCGAAATGTTTATGACGATCCCGTCGGGTCCGAGTGCAGCCAGAACATCCGCATCGATGATGTGCTTCGTGCTGTCGCCGCCGGCGAGCGTCACGATCATGAATTCACTCTGTCGCGCCAGTTCGACCAGGTCGCCAACGAAGGCGTAAGGCAAGTCATCGCGCTTGCGCACGTCGAAATAGGCGACAGCGCAGTCGAAGGCAGCGGCGCGCCTGGCCACCGCTGCGCCGACCCGGCCCATGCCAACAATGCCCAGCCTTTTGCCGCAAACGCGGGTCACCAGCGGCATGTTGGCCTTGCGCCAGCTGCCATCGCGGACGTAGGCGTCGGCCAGCGGGATCTTGCGCGCCACGGCCAGCAGCAGCCCGATGCCGATATCGGCCACGTCCTCGGTCAGAACGTCCGGCGTGTTGGTGACGCGAATGCCGTTTGCCCTGGCGTAGGCAAGGTCGATGGCATCGGTGCCGACGCCGTAGCAGGAGACGATTTCAAGCTTCGGCAGCTTCGCCATCAGCGCCGCACTTGCACCAAGCTCGCCGCGCGTTGCGATGCCACGAATCGCGCCGGCGTGGCTTGCGACCAGCGCGTCCTTGTCCTCGGCCTGCCAGAGCTTGTGGACGCGATATTTCGCCTCGAGGTCTTCCATATCCCAATCCGGATAGAGGCCAGTCATCAATATGTCGGTCACGGCGTCGTCTCCTTCGCAAGTTCATTTTTACCATTGACTATGTTATCGATAACATTCATGTCAATAGGCACGTCGGCGGCGCGGTGGAAATCGTATCCGCTGAAGGGCAGTCCTCAGGAGGAGCGCGTGAGCAGTTCGTTGTTCGATTTGACCGGCATGCGGGCCCTGGTCACCGGCTCGGGGCAGGGGATCGGTCTGGCGCTGGCAGAGGGGCTGGCGCAGCACGGCGCCGAAATCGTGCTGAACGGGCGCAACGCCGAAAAAGTCGTGGCTGCTGCCGATGCGCTGGTGGCCCGGGGATACAAGGCTCGCGCGGCGGTCTTCGACGTGACCGATCACACTGCGGTCGCCAAAGGCGTCGCCGAGATCGAGGCGACGATCGGCGCCATCGACATTTTGATCAACAATGCCGGCATGCAGTTTCGCATGCCGCTCGAGGATTTCCCCGCGGACAAATGGGACGAGCTGCTGCGCACGAACATCTCCAGTGTGTTTTTCGTCGGGCAGGCCGTGGCGCGGCACATGATTGCGCGCAAGTGCGGCAAGATCATCAACATCGCCTCGGTACAAAGCGAGCTGGCTCGCACGAACATCGCGCCCTATACCGCTACGAAGGGTGCGGTGCGCAATCTGACGCGCGGCATGTGCGCCGACTGGGCCAAGCATGGCCTGCAGATCAATTCCATCGCGCCGGGCTACTTCAAGACGACGCTCAACCAGGCCTTAGTCGACAATCCCGAATTTTCGACGTGGCTGACAAATCGCACGCCGGCCGGGCGCTGGGGCGACGTCGGCGAACTGGTCGGCGCGGCGGTCTTTCTGGCCGGACCGGCATCATCCTTTGTCAATGGACACACGCTTTATGTCGATGGCGGCATCACAACCTGTCTTTGAGCCCGCACTCATCGTCGTGATGGGTGTCAGCGGCTGCGGCAAGACCAGAATCGGCGTCGAGATTGCCCAGCGGCTCGGCCTCGCCTTCATCGAAGGTGACACGCTGCATCCGCGCGGCAATGTCGAAAAGATGTCGGCGAGCATGCCGCTTTCCGACGATGATCGCTGGCCATGGCTCGATCTGGTCGGCGCCGTCTTGCGCCAGGCACATGAGGAGGGTGGCGGGCTCGTCGTGAGCTGCTCGGCTCTGAAGAAATCCTATCGTGACCGCCTTCGCCAAGCAGCGGCTGGGGCGGTGGTCTTCGTATTCCTGGAGGGATCGCGCGCCGTGCTGCAAGCCAGGATCGCCGAGCGCCGCGGCCATTTCTTTCCGCCGGCGCTGCTCGACAGCCAGCTCGCCGCGCTGGAAAATCCGGGCGAAGAACCGCTGGTGGTCACCGTGGACATCGACGCCTCGGTCGACAGGATCGCCAATGCGGCGTTGAAGGGGCTTGGCGACTTCAATGTCGCTCCTGCAGCCGGGACAAGGAAAGAGGCACGTTGAGATGACGCAAGCAACAAAAGTCGCCGTTGTCGGCGCCGGCATCATGGGATCGGCGATCGCCACCCGGCTGATCGAGACGGGGCAAGCAGTGACGGTGTTCGATCTGGACAAGACCAAGATCGCCGCCCTGACTGCAAAGGGCGCAGCCGCCGCCGCGTCGGTCGCCGAGGCGACGCGCGCCAGCAGCTTCGTCGTTCTCAGCCTCAACCATGCCGATATCGTGCGTTCGGTGGTGTTTGGCGACGGTGGTGTCGCGGCTGCGGCATCGCCGGACAAGCTGTTGATCGACATGTCGTCGATTGACCCGGTCGACACCGCGCAGATGGCGAAGAAGCTCTCGGGCGAGACTGGCATGAAATGGCTTGACTGCCCGCTTTCAGGCGGTGTTCCCGGCGCTCTCGCCGGGCGGTTGACAGTCATGGCCGGTGGCGAGTCATCCGATTTCGAACACGCGCGCGCGGTGATGCGGCATCTTTGCGCCAACTACACCTTGATGGGTCCGAGCGGAGCCGGTCAGACAACCAAGCTCATCAACCAGCTTTTCTGCGCGGTGCTTTTCCAGGCTGTTGCCGAAGCGGTGAAACTCGCCGAGGCCGGCGGCGTCGATCCGAGGGCAATTCCGGAGGCGCTCAAAGGCGGACGCGCGGATTCCAGCATCATGCAGGAGTTCATGGCGAAATTCGCCGCCCGCGATTATGCGCCGACCGGCCGCATCGACAACATGCTGAAGGATCTGGATTCGCTGCAGGCCTTCGCGCTGAAGACAAAGACACCGATGCCGATGACCGGACAGGTGGTGGAGATCCACCGCCTGCTTTGCGCCGCCGGGCTGGGGCCGAAGGATTCGGCCGAGATGATGCGCCTGCTCGACGGCAAGGCCAACTGATCGGCTGGCCTGAATTTTTGTCGCTTGACGCTTAGAAATGTTATCGATAACATCATTTGGCGGTCTTGGGAGGAACGCATTGTGACCGAGGAAAAACTGATCGAGTTCAGGTCGATTACCAAGGAGTTCGGCGGCACCCGCGCGCTCTCCGACGTGTCGCTCGATCTGCACAAGGGCGAGATCCTGGCGCTGCTTGGCGAGAACGGCGCCGGCAAGTCGACACTGATCAAGACGCTCGCCGGCATCCACCGGCCGGACGGCGGCGGCATCCTGTTTCGCGGCGAGCCCTATCACCATCGTCCGCCGCAGCCGAACCAGCGCCAGCCCGTCGCGTTTATCCATCAGGATCTCGGCCTCATCGAATGGATGACGGTCGGCGAGAATGTCGGCCTGGCCCAAGGCTTTTCGCTCCGCTCGGGGCTCATCGACTGGCGATCGACCGAGGCGAGGGCGCATGAGGCGCTCAAGCTGGTTGGCTGTGATTTCGATCCGACGACACGCGTTCAGGATCTGACGCGCACCGAAAAGTCGCTGGTTGCCATCGCCCGCGCCCTGGCCACCGAGGCCGATGTGCTGGTGCTCGACGAGCCGACAGCCAGTCTTCCCGCTGACGAAGTCGAGCGGCTGTTCGACGCCATCCGTCCGCTCAAGCAGCGCGGCGTCGGCATGATCTACGTTTCGCATCGGCTTGACGAGATCTTCCGCATCGCCGACCGGGTCGCCGTGCTCCGCGACGGCAGCCTGGTCGGCCAGAAGAGAGTGGCCGATACCAGCCCGGATGAACTTGTCGAGATGATCGTTGGTCGCCCGGTGGACCAGGTTTTCACCAAAGCGGCAACCGAGGCCGGCGAGACGATCTGCTCCGTGCGCGACCTTGTCTGCGCCGGCGCCGGCCCGGTGTCTTTCGACGTGCGCAGGGGGGAGTTGCTCGGCCTGGTCGGCCTGCGCGGTGCGGGGCAGGAACTGGTTGGCCGGACGCTGTTTGGCTGCCAAGCCTTTTCCGGCTCGGTGACGATCCACGGGGCTGTGCCGGACCTGTCCAGTCCGATCGCGGCGATGTCGTCCGGCATCGGCCTGATCGCTCGCGATAGGACCGAGGAATCAATCGCTGGCTCCTTGTCGATCCGTGAGAACAGTTTCCTCAATCCCGGCGCCGGCAAGCGTGGGCTTTTCTCCTTCCTGTCGCCTTCCAAGGAGGCGGCGCTCGCACAGGCGATCGGCAGTGCCGTCGGGTTGCGTCCCAACGATCCGAACCTGCCGATCGAAGCCCTGTCCGGCGGCAACCAGCAGAAGGTGATCGTCGGCCGCTGGCTGCACACCGACCGAAAGCTGCTCATCGCCGAAGACCCGACCGCTGGCGTCGATGTCGGCGCCAAGGCCGAGATCTACCGGCTGATCGGCCGTGCACTCGAAGCAGGTCTCGCAGTTGTCGTGGTATCGACCGACTTCGAGGAGATCGCCCATATCTGCCATCGCGCTTTGGTGTTTTCACGCGGACAGATCGTGCGCGAACTTACCGGCAACGACCTGACCACATCCGCCGTGATCACCGCGGCATCGGCTTCCGAAGCCGCCTGACTTTTCCGGAGCAAAGCCATGCAATCGATCGAATCCAGCGCACTCGAACCGACCCGCGGCGAAATGGCGGGTTTGCCATTGGGGCAGAAGATCATCCGGCTGTTGCCGGTCTACGGGCTGGTG
This sequence comes from Mesorhizobium sp. M0011, assembly GCF_040324155.1. NCBI lineage: Bacteria > Pseudomonadati > Pseudomonadota > Alphaproteobacteria > Hyphomicrobiales > Phyllobacteriaceae > Mesorhizobium > Mesorhizobium sp. M0011. Next base: position 57,311 of record NZ_JAMYVQ010000031.1, read on the forward strand.
ATCCTGACGGCGTTGCTGATCCTTTTGTTTTCAATCCTGCTGCCGAACACCTTTCCGACGTTGCTCAATTTGCGCTCGATCATCTCCGACAAGGCGATCATCGCGCTGTTGTCGCTGGCGGCGATGATCCCGATGGCGTCCGGGCGCATCGACCTGACCGTCGGCTACGGCATCGTGCTGTGGCACATCCTTGCCATCAGCCTGCAGACCATGTTCGGCATTCCTTGGCCACTGGCGGTGTTGATCGTGCTGCTTCTCGGGGCTGCGACCGGATTCCTGAATGGCCTTCTGGTTGAAGTTGCCCGCATCGACTCATTCATCGCCACGCTCGGCACCGGCACGGTGCTCTATGCGCTGGCGCTCTGGCACACAGGCGGCCGGCAGGTGGTCGGTGTTCTGCCCAACGGCTTTTACGCCCTCAATGGCACGATGGTATTCGGGCTGCCTATCACAGGCCTCTATGTGCTGGCGATCGCCGCAGCACTCTGGATCATCCTCGAATATCTGCCGATCGGCCGCTACGTCTATGCCATCGGTGCCAATCCGAAGGCCGCCGCTCTCAACGGCATTCCGGTGCGTCGCTTCGTCATCGGCGCCTTCATCTCCTCGGGTTTCCTGACGGCGCTGACGGGTGTGCTGCTCGCCTCCAAGCTGCGTATCGGCCAAGCCAGCGTCGGGCTGGAATATCTGCTGCCGGCATTGGTCGGCGCCTTTCTCGGCTCGACCACGATCAAGCCCGGGCGCGTCAATGTCTGGGGCACGATGACCGGCGTCATCATTCTCGCCGTCGGCATTTCCGGCATCCAGCAGTTCGGTGGTTCGTTCTTCGTCGAACCGCTGTTCAATGGCGTGACGCTGCTCGTCGCTATCGGCATTGCCGGCTACGCTCAGCGCAAGCGCGGCGCGGCACACAGGGCCAGGATCAAGACTGTCGCGCAATCCTCGAAGTGACAAGCCAAAGCCTCGGGGATCACGACATGAGCGACTATGAGATTCTGGACGATCGGTTCCGAAAGCTGACAATAGGGCATGCCAAGCTCGAACAGCTGTGGACCGGCAGCCGCTGGGCCGAGGGACCTGTCTACGTTCCGGCCGCCAGGCATTTGCTATGGTCGGACATCCCCAACGACCGGCTGCTGCGCTACGACGAAGGCGACGGCTCTGTCAGTGTCTTCGAGACGCATTGCAACAACCAGAACGGACATACGCTCGATCGCGAAGGCAGGGTCGTCGCCTGCGAGCATGGTGGACGCCGCGTCTCGCGCCTCGAACATGATGGCAGTTGGCGGCCCCTTGTCGAGACCGTCGACGGCAAGCGCCTCAATTCGCCGAACGACGTGGTCGTCAAATCCGATGGGACGATCTGGTTCACCGATCCGGTCTACGGCATCGACAGCCACTATGAAGGCAGGATCGCCCGGCCCGAGATCGGCGGATCCCACGTCTACCGGCTCGACGAAACCTCGGGCAAGGTCGGCGCGGTCATCACCGACCTGGTGCAGCCGAACGGACTGGCATTTTCACCAGACGAGAAGATCCTCTACGTGTCGGACACCGGCGCAAGCCATGTCCAGGGCCTGCCGCGCGCGATCAAGGGCTATGATGTTGCCGAAGATGGCTATTCGCCACGCCCGCGCGGTACCCTAGCCGAATGCGAGGCAGGTTTCTTCGACGGATTCCGCGTCGATCGTGATGGCAACATCTGGGCCTCCAGCGCCGATGCGGTTCGGGTCTACGCGCCGGACGGGACGCTGATCGGGCGTATAATGGTTCCCGAAATCGTCTCCAATTTGTGCTTCGGGGGTCCGAAGCGCAACCGCCTCTACATCACTGCCCAGACATCGCTTTATTCCATCTATGTCAACGCGCATCCAGCCGGTCTGGGCCCGGTGGCTGGGCATATCAGCCAGTGACCTGGCGCCCATGCAACCCGCGGACGTCCAGTTCCGGACAGCCAATTTTTGAAACCAAGGGAGGTACCAACGTGCAACGCAGAACATTCCTGAAATCATCCGTCGCCTTGATGGCCATGACAATCGCTGCTCCGGTCCTGTTCGCCGGCCAGGCACGGGCGGATGCGATGGCCGACGCCATGGCTGTAGTCGAAAAATATGCCCAGAAGGTCACGGCCTGGGACGGCCCGACCAGCGGTCCGAAGGCCCAGCCGGGCAAGACGATCGTCGTGCTCGCCGGCGATCTCAAGAACGGCGGCATTCTGGGTGTCACCACCGGCGTCGAGGAAGCAGCCAAGGCGATCGGTTGGGAGGTCAAGGTGATCGACGGCGCTGGCTCGATTGGTGGCCGCACCGCTGCCTTCGGTCAGGCCATGGCGCTGAAGCCGAATGGCATCGTCATCAACGGCTTCGACGCCATCGAGCAGGCGCAGGCGCTGGAACAGGCAAAGGCCGCCGGTATACCGCTGGTCTCTTGGCATGCGGGGCCGGTGATCGGGCCTGATGAAAAGAGTGGCGTCTTCGCCAACGTCTCGACTGACGCCATGCAGGTCTCCACGGCCGCGGCCGACTGGGCCTATGCCGATGCCAAGGGCAAGCCCGGCGTCATCATCTTCACCGATTCGACCTATGCCATCGCCATCGCCAAGGCCGACAAGATGAAGGCGGAGATCGAACGGCTGGGCGGCAAGGTCCTCGAATATGTCGACACGCCGATCGCCGAGACCTCGCAGCGCATGCCGCAGCTCACCACTTCACTGCTACAGAAGTACGGCGATGCTTGGACGCATTCTCTGGCCATCAACGACCTCTATTTCGACTTCATGGGACCCTCGCTTGCGGCTGCCGGCAAGGCCGGCACGGATGCGCCGATCAATGTCGCCGCCGGCGACGGTTCGGAATCGGCCTATCAGCGCATCCGCGCCGGCCAGTTCCAGAAGGTGACGGTTGCCGAACCGCTCAACCTGCAGGGCTGGCAGTTGGTTGACGAACTCAACCGCGCCATCGCCGGCGAGAAATGGTCGGGCTATCTGTCGCCGCTGCATGTGGTGACGGCCGACAATGTCGAGTTCGATGGCGGCCCAAAGAATGCGTTCGACCCCGACAATGGCTACCGCGACGAGTACAAGAAAATCTGGGGCAAATAGGCCTTCCGCCGAGGTGGGCGCATCACCGGTGCGCCCTCAAGCCGCATGTTTTGCAACCCGGGGACCGTCAGACGTTCTCCATCGCAGATATCAGGAACTTCAAAATGATCATCCGCTGCGCTTTCTTCGAAGGTGAAATCCATGCTGGGCGTGAGAGCGAATTCCGGCACTTCGTCAAGGAAAAGCTGGTGCCGCTGTGGACGCAATTTCCCGGGGCGCAAGAGGTTCGCGTCCTGGATGGCACCGCGCGGGACGAGGGTGCTCCCGTCTACGCAATGGCTCTTGCCATTCGCTATCCCGATATGGACACCTGCAACCGGGCGCTTCAGTCCGATGTGAGATTTCAAAGTCGGGATGTGACCGGTGATCTGCTGAAGATGTTTACTGGCCGCGTCCATCACCATGTTTTCGAGGCAAATGAGTATCCAACAGGCTACGGCGACGTCTCGGCCTAGATCTCGCAAACGCCGCGGCACCTACATAGCCAGGACGTTCAAGTTTGAAGCGCCGTTCTGGATGTCCCTGTTGGGCCACGATCATTTCGCTGTTAGCACGCGCAGGGAATCCTTTACTAAGGCGTTGAATTTGCGCCGAGTTTCCGGCAAAAACTCACCTTGTGCGCGGAAAATCGCGAAAATTCGCTGTTTTTCCGCGCCTAACAGGGAAATCGGACAGAGATTGGTTCGCCAGTGACTGCCAGCACCACCATAACCATTGAGTCTATTGATCAAAATATGCGTCGGTCCAAAACGTTTTGGACCCATTGTGGGCCCCAAAAAAAGGGCCGCTGATATGGCCACGCTGCGCATGGTCGGTTGATTTCACTTACTTGACGACGCGCAGGGCCGCTCGCTGCTTCATCGCATCGCGTTTGGCCTCGCGCTCATTGATGGCGCGGGCTATGTCGACAGCCATTCGCTTCTTGTTGGCCTCTCGGACATATTCGTCCGTCACCGTCATGGAAGAATGCCATCGCCTCCATGATAGCGTGCGCTTGGATGTTGCATTCGGCGAGATACGTGCCGAAGGTACGGCGTAGCCCGTGCAGAGTGTACCCCTCCGGAATGCCGGCCTGCTTGTGCCAATGTGCCATCATGCCGGTGAGGCTCTTTTCCGCGAATGGGTGCCCATAGGCATTCTTCAGCACCGTGCCGCCTTTCGAACGATCAAGCGGCGCCAATAAACATCTCGCGCCCGCCGTGATGGTTGCGGTTTTCTTCTGCCGGAAATCGAAGGCCTCGATCACCTCTAGAGCCCCGTCGAACAGTTCGATCTCCTCGAAAACCAAATCGTCCCATTCCAACGAGGCGATATCGCCTCGACGGTTGCCGAGCCAGAACGCGAGCGCGTAGCAGGTGCGGGGCGGGGAGCCAATCGGATGGCGCGCCTCGAACTTTTCCCGAATGGGGACCCGCCACGCGGGATTGGCGGTCGATTAGGAATCCGGACGTGGATCGACAGTGAGGATTCGTTCTGCGGTTTGATCCATTTCTCAATTTCGATCCCCACCCACAAGAGCTTCTTGATTGCGACCAGCAGGTGCTTGGCAACCGTCCTGTGGCGGCAAAGACGCTTTCTATAATCGAACGCAGATGGTCGGCGTCGAGATGTTCGACGGGCGTATCGCGCCAAGTTAGCGGACAGGCAGGATCGACCTGCATCCGAAGGAAGCGTTCAATAAGACGGGCATTCTTCCGCTGCGTCGCTTCGTCAAAGTCCAGCCATTCCATCGTCGCTTCAAGCCGCCGCGCAGCATGACCGAATGTCTTTGGCAACGCCCGACCGGGTAGGTCGATAATAGCTGCCTTGAGGCCCTGGCCTTGCGTCGCCTTTTCGTAGGCAGCCTCGAATTCCGGATCGCCGGGCTGACCTGGGAGGCGGATTTCAGGCATTCCCTTTGCACGATAGCGATAGACTGTCTTTCATGACATCCCCTACGAGTTGCGCGCCGGTTCCAAGGAAACAGGCCTTAATGAGGCCGTACTGGAGATCGGTGCAGTCCTGGAACTCGTCCAAGAATACCTGGCTGTATGTTTCCTCAGCGCGTTCCGCGCGATCACGCTGCCCTCGACGATCGTCTTCGCAAGAGGGATCATGTCCCTGAATGTAATCGACTGGCCCTGGATGCGAGCCGGCCCGACGGAGAAGTCCGCAGCCAGTACGTCCTGCCCGGTGAGCGCGAGGCGGAACTGCTGGATTATGCGGAGCGCGAAGCGATGGAATGTGAAGCTGTCGAAGCGTTCCCCAAGCTGGTGGCCGCACCGGCGCCTTACGCGCGCCTTGGGGTTCGTGCTGGCATCGACCTTGAAGGAGATCGCAAGGATTCGCTTTGGGTATCTGCAGCTTCGCGTCCGCAGGAGAAAGTCGGCGCGTTGCGAGCATCTCCGTCTTGCCGGCTCCCGGTCCGGCAGTGAGCGCTAGGTTGGCTTCGGTCTCTGTTGCTGCCTCTAGGGCATTGGGCTCCAGAACGAACCCGTCCGAAGGTTTCCAATGTTCCGCACGGATCATTCAGGAAGATTTCCCAGCATCGTCCTCACGCGTTCGAGAGCCGATCGAGGAGCTGGCGAAACGGCCGGAGGTGCGCTTTCGCACGCGCTCTTACGAAACGGTGCGCTCGGCCGTCGCATCCGGCTTCGGCATGGCCGTCCTCAACATGCGGCCTATCGGTCGCGCCACCGCCGATGGGGAGGAGATCGTTCGAAGACCAATCCTCGATGACTGCCGCCACCGACGCTGATCGTCGCCGACATGAACAATCGAGTGGGAATGATTCAGGCCCACTCAAACGTCGATTGGCTTTGATGGACCTTCGCATATCGCCCACCCGGATTTCTAGGTACCACCATCAGAGCAATAAGGCTCACGGTGGTGCTTTTTAATGCCCAATGCGATGGAGAAAAGGCAATTTCCTGCCATGAAGCCTTCAATTGTCCTGAGGTATCTTCCAGGAGGCAATTGCTATGTTGTCGGCGTCGCCCTTAAAGCACTGAAAAGAACTATAAGCTGGCTGACCGTGACGGCATCTACGTCCGCGTCATGTCCAGGGGCGCGATCTAGGCAGATACGGCCGAGACGATCGCTCGCGGAGATCCGATGTCGCGCGCTATGGTACCTTCGCTTACCCAAACGGATATGACTCTTGGGATCTGATTCCCCTGCGATAGTCCCGCCAGTCCAGAATGAGGCGGGCTATCTTGATTTCTTGGCTCCAATGACTGAGTACCCGCGCCTTGCCTACAGCATGAAAGCCGTTCGCAAGGCAGGCGACCGGCTGGCAAAACCTATTCAGTTCGGACGAGACATCACTGTCGGCCAGTATGTGGACGCACTCGAAATCTTCTCAATCGCCAATAGCTGGCGCGACTCGCACTTTCTGCCGATGCGCAGCGTTCGGTTCTCTGTCGGTCATCACATAAGAGCCCTGCGACTGGAGGGCGACATGGCATCCCGGCCGAAGCGCATGGCATCCATTCGTCGGAAGCTTCGAGAGTCCACCACCAATTTGGACACCATGAACGACATCGGCGGTTGCCGAGCGATCATGGCCGATATCAAAGGTGTTCGCTCGCTTCTCGCATCGATGCGAGACAAGTTCCCCCATGAGATCCACTCTAGGGAGTTTAACTATATCGATGAGCCGAAGCCGGACGGGTATCGAAGTCACCATATTGTTTTCAAATACCGACCCAGAGATGCCGACACCGAGGCTTTCGACGGACGACGCATCGAGTTGCAAGTTCGTACCAAGCTTCAGCACTCATGGGCAACTGCGGTTGAGGCTGTCGGGCTATTCCGGGGCCAGGATTTGAAGCACGGAGAGGGCGACCAGGATTGGCTTCGCCTTTTCCAGCTTATGTCGGCGGAATTCGCGCACGTTGAGCAGTGCCCCGTTCATGTAAGTGTTCCGGATCACAATGACCGGGTTCGAGAATTGCGGGATCTCAACAAGCGTATAGATGCGATCGGCATACTAGAAAAAATCAAGAATACTACCCGATGCCCAGAAAATTTCGTACATCAAGCGGAAAAAACTCGATTCTATTTGCTTCAATATCGGGAAGATCGTAAACTGACCGTCGAGCCTTTCACGGCACTTATATTAGGCGCACGAAAATTGAAAGAGATCGAGCAAAAAATCGAGCTAAGGGGCAGTGAGATAAAGGCTGTCTTGGTCGAGGTGGATAAGCAAGAAAAGCTTGTGGAAATGTATCCGAATTACTTCGGAGACGTTTCCTTATTTGCTCGTAATCTGAAATCCATCTGCTAGGGAAAAGCGGCTATCCAATACAGTTAGCCTGCACTGGGTCGGCTTAAGCGGCGTCGCTTCCGTATGAAGTAACCCGAGGCGAGGCGTTTGCCGACGATACCATCAGGGCTGCGACCGGCCCACGCATCGTCGTTCATGCCAGGGCTGCGCGTGAATTATGGCGGAAGTCATATTCGGAGAGGTAGCGGTGAAGATGCTTTCTACGCAGGGCCTGATAGGTGCCACGCATGCCACGCTTGAATATGCTGATGCGCCGGGTATTTTGGCAGTGTTTACTCAGCCGCCGGGGCAGGTCATTCCGATCTCGGGGTGACATCGGGCGATCGCAGCAGTCTGGCGAGTGCGGAGCGTTTCGTCGATCTTGCGCACGTGAGCGGGACCGATGACCGTGACAAAGTTCACCGTTTAATCGAGCATGGCCTCGACGGTGGCGACAAAGTCGTCGAGCGAGCGATCCCCGCGAATCTCGATGCGTGGAAGATCGATGGGATCGCAATTAAGGTCCGCCGGCCCGTGTCTGCTGCCGAAGCCGATCCGATAGCCGGACTCCTTGGCCAGTCTGCCGAGCCGTCGGTCGGTGACAGAGAAGGGTGCCGCGAACGCCGAGGTTGGCCGACCGGTCCAACGTTCGATGAACATACGAGAGCGCAGCAGTTCGGCGGCCAAGTCAGAGCTCGACAGACCATCGATCGCGCGATGCGTCGCGAGATGGCTTCCGAAGAACGCACCTTCGGCGGCGAGCCGCCGCACCGTCCCGGCATCCATAAGCTGCGTCGGCGGACCGTTTTCGGCATCCCACTGCGCGCTTTCACCCACCAGGTCAGTCACCAGGAACACTTCCGCGGTCAGGTCGTTCGCGCGCAAGGTTGGCCAGGCTTGGTCGGCAAAATTCTGGAAGCCGTCATCGAAGGTGATGAGCACTGGGCGGCCAGCGAAAGGCTGACGGTTGGCGATGGACCGTTCCAGTTGCTCGGACGTGGTCGCGTGAAAGCCATTGGCGCGCAGCCATGCCATCTGGCTGGCGAATGCGGCGGGCGTTAGCCGAAAACGGGCGAGGGCAGCCGGACCTTCTTCGGCGACGCTGTGGTACATGAGGACAGGGATACGTGGCCGCCGCTCGCTGCGCGCGACGTCGCGGCGCAAGGCCCGCGCCCCGCCCCAGACGATATTTCGGGCGACCCCGAGTCCGATGGGCGCGCGGATCGGCGCATGATCAATCCTCGGTTCCGTCACTACATCGTGCGGTGACAGGCGGCGGAAGCGGTCTATGCGATAGAGCTCGGTCTGGATCGACTGCTCGAGGACGAGACCTTCGGTCGCTGCGAGCGCCTCTGAGATCGCTTGTGCCCCGAATGTGTTCCAGTCGAACCCCGTCCTTTCAACATTGTCACGCAGCACGAATGCGTGGGCGCTGATGAAACTGCCGCCAGGCGCCAACGCCTCTGCGAATTTTTTGGCAATGCGCCGCAACTCGGCGAGATCATCCAGATAGTAGAGCACTTCCGAACAGAAGATCAGATCCATTTCACCCGGCAGCGTGTCTGCGGAGAAATCCAGTACGCCGAATTCGACGTTCGGCTGATCGCTGCATCGCGCGCGGGCCCGTCCCACGGCTATGGCGGAGATGTCGGTTGCGGTCAGATGGCCCACTCGCGGCGCCAGCTGCCGCGTGAAGTGGCCCTCCGCGCAGGCGAGCTCAAGTGCCCGTCCGATGGGACCCGCAGGCAGAATCTCGAGTTGCCGCTCATATTTTTCCTGCTCATAGGACGAACTGTAGTTCCAGGGATCCTCGGTCGTGAAATAGCCATTCCAGAACAACGTGCGATTCTCGTCGTGCCTGGGCCGTGCACGGCGCGGCGCGGCAGAAGGCTCCGCAGGTTCGGCGCTCGACCGGACCAACTCCCGCGCTTGCGCAGCCAATCTCGCGAGTTTGCCGAAATGGCTGTCCGGATCAGGCTCGCGTTCGGCTGTGCCTGACAATGCCCGGGCTGGAAGCGTGTTCGGAGTGTTGGCGCCAGCCTCCTTTTGCGGTACGAAATTCCGGATCAGTTCAATCCAATGATCCCTTGTCACTGTCCCGAGCACGCCGAATTGTACGACGGCCTCGATGTGGCCATCCATCATCAGGTAGGCATAGATTTGGTCGATTCCTTCCGGCAGTTCGGTCGAGGTCGGATTTCGAGCGTCGACGCGGATTCCAAGTGTTCGCGCCAGCCTGCGCGGCGCGCCAAGATCGTCGGCGTCGAGAAGCATTTGCTCAAGCTGATACTGGATGCGGCGAGCCGCTGCGGGATTGTCCCAGACCTTGCCGAGTTCGGTAATCAACTCGGTGATGGCGCGGCCGAACCTTCCCCACCTGGCAGCCAGTTGCGCCGGCACAGACAGGCTTCCCACCGCAAGGCCGTTGATGGCTACCTTGGCGATCTCACTCGCCCACTTGCGTCCGGCCGGAAGCGCGCGCAGGGACTGCGGGTTGATCGAGCCCGAGCCGCCGCCGCAATCCGACGCGGCGTTCCAAAATGCGAACCACGCGAGTGCTTCGGAAGCGGTGCGGCCATCCGCCGAGTTCGCTCCGTTGGCGTGGATAGTCACCGGGTGTTTGACTCTGGAGTCGGCAGAGAAGCCACGGGCGATGACGATTTCCGCGTCGGCCAGCATCTGAGATGAATTGCGGGTGAGCGAGTTGGGGCTAGCCCGGTAGAAGGCGAGCGGCTCGTCGACCATTACCCAATTTCTGCCGAGACGGGCGAGGCGCTGCCACAGATCCCAGTCCTCGCATGTGCGCAGCGACACATCGAAACCGCCCAACTCGACGATTGTCTCCCGGTCGAGCAGCAGCGCGTGGGTGGCGATGGAACACCGGCGGGCAAATGTTTCAAAGGGCTGGATCGCAACCTCTGACGAGATGCTCAACCAGATAAGTTCGCCATCGGGCATCACGCATTGGGAGCCGCAATAGGCGGCCACTGAATCGGGCGCAGCCTCCAGTGCGGCTAGCATTTTCGCGAGGAAGCTGGCGTCTACCCAATCGTGCGCATCCAGAAACATGAGCCAGTGGCCCCGCGCCGTCGAAATCCCGCTATTGCGCGCGCCGGCGGGGCCACGGGCGCAAGAATTCAACGTCCGAAATCGGGAATCTTGTTCCACATAACTGGCAATGATCGCGGGGGTGCGGTCCGCGGAGGCGTCGTCGACGATGATCGCCTCCCAATCCACGATTTCCTGATCGAGGAGGCAATCGAGTGCGCGCGCCAGCGTCACCTCTGCGTTGTACGCAGGAACCACGATTGAAACCAATGGATTATGCGCCATGCCGTCTTACCCACGCCTGGTTCGAAGGTACAAGAGCCCCAAGACATAGCCGGCGATTTCCCCGCCAAAGGAAACGGTCATCGAGGATGCTGCGTCCAAACAGTCTCCCGTAAACTCTTCCGAGCCGTCGCGCCGCCATTTGGCTGCAGTGCGAGCTTGCTCCTGTCGTGCTAGCGACATTAGAAGCCTGGCGCAGCATTTCATCCGTGCCGCCGAGATCGGACGCCGGCTGTCGCAGATGCACGTCAAAACCAAGCATGCCGCATACTCATGTCGATCCCTGAAATCGGCACCATGACCACAAGCTGCGGTCCCTGGCACCTGGCTATGGCAAACTGCCGTCCTTTGCAATCGACGACGCAGCAATGCAAGCCCACTGAAGCTTTGGTTGAATGACTGCCAGCTATTGGGACCTATTGCTCTCTCCTATCGACCGAAACACCTCGATTCCGGGCTGCATTCTTGATCGGCGATTCCTCGTGTAAGAAGAAGATTCTCCTTCTACTGTTGAGATCGCGCCGGAAGCTGATGGTGGCAGTATATAGCGGAGCGAGAGCCAATATGCTGCTCACTGGATCAGCTATTTTAGCAATTTCTAATGAAAACTCATTACTTACGTCTGTCTAAATAGATATACATAATGCCACTGTATCACTCGGCTTCATAGTAGATTTCGCTCGATAACCAATTAGATTAAACGGCTATGGTTGCTATCACAGAGAGGGGTGAGAGCAACACCTAGCGGTACTGGTGCTTTTTCGGCCGGTCCAAGAGGTGTAAAAAGAGCACGCAAATTGGTTTGCGCCAAGAAGATTCCGGCTTGCAGGTCGCGGATTTTGCTGGCATCTTCACCTGTTTATGGGTCTCTGCGCTGTGGCAGGTGGTTCAAATAGAGGGGTATAAGGATGGCCAAGGAATCTTCGAGTACTTCGAGTGCCGTTTCCTCCGCAAACAAAGCGGACGCAAATTTGATTGGTAATGCAGACGGAAGCGGGCTGAACTTCATGGCGGCCCAGGTTCGCGAAAACGGGGGCGCCGGCGACGCCGTAGGTGTCGACAAGATACGCGATCTGCTGTTCGGCAACCAGATGCAGGACTATGACCGCCGTTTTTCCAAGCTTGAAGAACGGGTGTTGCAGCGCTTCAAGGATGTCGAATCCGAAGCCAAGCGCAATCTTGAGATGTACGAGTCAAATGCAAAGAAGCAGATCGATTCGCTCGCGGCGCAATTGCGGAACGAAAAAGACTCACGAGCCGATGCCGACAAGGAGATTGACCGGAATCTTCGCGAGCAAAACCAGGCACTTGAAAAGCAGGTGCGTGCGTTATCGGATCAATTGAGCGCGCTTGAGCGGGACGTTTCGGACCGGATAAATCGAAACGATCATTTGTTGCGTGAGGAAATTAAGCAGAAGAATGAAGGCGTTCAGATGCTGATAGAGAAAATGTTTGCCGATCTCAGCAACGTTAAGACCGACCGAAATCTTTTGGCTGGCCTGTTTGTAGAGGTTGCGAAATGTCTGAATCAGGATCCCGTCGGCAGCAAGGGCAACTCGGATCGTAGCTGGAAAGTGAGTTGATGGGACCTTGACGTCAACCGTCGACCCAATCAGTCTTCCACAAAGAACAGCCTCGAACGATACAGAAATTGATCGCGAGGCTCTGGCTCGTCTTTTGGTCGAAATTGCCCGGAACGTTGATCCGGACTATCGTGCGCGTTTCGACGGAGTTCCAACCGCCGATCCTCGCATGGAAACGCTGCGCCAGTTGCTGGTCAGCCGCGAAATTTCGGAGCTTTCACGAGTTACGCATCTGCTGGACGAACCCGAGCAGCTTGCGGCAGCGGTGGGCGATGTTCTTCCCATTGCGGTCGCGCGAGCGACTCATGCGCAGCTCGGCGAGGCGCTTGCGCCAGCTGTCGAACGGGCTGTGCAACGGTCAATCCAGAAGAGCCCGCGCACGCTGACGGATATATTATACCCGGTGTTTCTGCCGGCAATCCGCAAGTCGATCGGGGAAAAGATCGACCAGACATTTCAGTCACTGAATGAAACTTTAAGACATATATTTACCTGGCATGGGCTCAAGTGGAGATTTGAAGCTTGGAGGACAGGTGCGAGCTTCTCGGAAGTTGTCCTAAAGCATTCTCTTATCTATCGTGTAGAGCATGCCTTTCTCATTAATCGTAATTCCGGGCTTTTGATAGCGCATGTAGCTGCCGACAATGCGACGAGCGAAGATCCCCAGCTGATTTCGTCGATGCTTAGTGCAATTCAAGATTTTGTGAAAGATTCATTCAACGAGAGAGAGCAGAGCGGCCTGGACACTATCCGTTTTGGCGACCTTCGTCTCTGGTCGGAAGTTGGACCGTTTGCGACCCTGGTTTCGGTGATCCGGGGAAATCCGCCAGAGGAATTGCATGAAATAGTTCGCGATGTATTGCTTCGCATCCATGAGGAATGCTCACAGGCTTTAGTAGAGTTTGACGGCGACAGTTCGCAGTTGGCCGGGGTAGAGGCGCAATTGCGGACCTGCGTGGAGCAGAAGCAGGAGGAATCAAACGAGGGATTTCCGTGGCTGGTGGCCGCCGTGGCCCTGCTGTTTTTGATTCTGGCAGGCGGTTGGTTCTTTCTTTCCTGGCAATCCGGGCAGCGCTGGCAGGCTTATGTGTCGCGCTGGCAGGCCTACGTGTCGCGACTGGAGGCCCAGCCGGGCATCATCGTTGCCGAACAACAGGCGCGCGACGGCCAATTCTATATTGCCGGCCTAAGAGACCCGCTTGCCGCCGACCCACAGTCGCTGTTGTCTGGAACGCAGGTCGATCCCGCCCGGGTTCATTCGCAGTGGCAATTCTATCAGAGCCTTCAACCGGAGTTCGTGCTGAAGCGGCTGAAGGCGTCGCTGGCTCCGCCGGATTCAGTACGACTATCAATCGACAATGAGCGCATCGTTGCCGAGGGTGAGGCTCCCGACACCTGGATAGATCGGGCGCGTGCAGCGGCCCGACAGCTTTCGGCAGGCGGACCGGAATTCGACATCTCCAAGGTTCGTGACGTAAGCCCCGAAGTACTCGAGGCGAAGCGCTGGCAGGCCTACGTGTCGCGACTGGAGGCCCAGCCGGGCATCATCGTTGCACAACAAAAAATACGCGATGGCCGATTCTATATTGCCGGCCTGAGAGACCCGCTTGCCGACGACCCGCAGTCGCTGTTGTCTGGAACGCAGGTCGATCCCGCCCGGGTTCATTCACAATGGCAATTTTATCAGAGCCTTGAGCCGGAGTTCGTGTTGAAACGGCTGACGGCGTCGCTGTATCCACCGGATACAGTACGACTTTCGATCGTCAATAATCGCATCATTGCCGAGGGCGAGGCTCCCGACACCTGGATAGATCGGGCGCGCGCAGCGGCCCGACAGCTTTCGGCAGGTGGACCGGAATTCGACATTTCCAAGGTTCGTGATGTGAGCCCCGAAGCACGCGCGGCGGAGCACTGGCAGTATTATGTGTCGCGACTTGAGGCCCAACCGGGAATTGTCGTCGCCCAACAATCGACCAGGGGTGGACATTTCTATATTTCCGGCCTGCGAGACCCGCTTGCCGCCGACCCGCAAGCTCTGCTGTCCGGAACGGAGGTCGATCCTGCCCGCGTTCATTCACAGTGGCAATTCTACCAGAGCCTTGATCCGAAGTTTGTGGTGAAGCGGCTGACGGCGTCGCTGACGCCGCCGAAATCGGTCCGACTTTCGATCATCCAGGGTCGCATCGTTGTCGTGGGCGAGGCTCCTGCCGCCTGGATCGACCGGGCGCAGGCCGCCGCTGAACAACTTTCGGCGGACGGAGTGGTTCTGGATGTCTCGCAACTGCGTGAGCTGGACCTTGCAGAGCTCAATCATTTGAGAGAGTCTATCCAGACGACCGACATTTTCTTCTCTTCCGGCAAAGTTGTGCCGGGACCAGAGCAGACGCCGGTTCTCGACAGATTGGCGGATCAAATAAAGGAATTCGCCCAAAATGCCCGCAAGTCAGGCGTAACTGCGCGGTTCATGTTGACCGGCCATTCGGACACCACGGGCCGTGAGACGGCCAACGCGTCGATCAGCGCCGCCCGTGCCGAGACAGTTCGTGCGCTTCTCAACAAGCGCGGCGTCGCCCCGGAACTGCTGCTGGTTCGGGGCGCGGGCACCTTTGAACCGGCGGTGCCTGAAAATAGTCAGGCTGGTAGCTCCACCAATCGCCGGGTTTCCGTTACGGTAAACTTGGACTAGGTCGGAGCCCAAGATGTTGCAAAAAAAGATCTGTATGTTGGGCGGGTTCTCTGTTGGAAAGACGAGCCTGGTTCGCAGGTTTGTGAAAAGCATCTTTTCAGAGACCTACTTGACCACGGTGGGAGTGAAAATCGACAAAAAGAGTGTCGCACTCCCGGACAAAACAGTGGATCTGATTTTATGGGATTTGGCCGGCGAAGATGATATCGGCTCATTCCGCGTCAGCCATGTGCGAGGTGCGACAGGCCTCGTGCTTGTCGTCGATGGAACCCGCGCCGCTACCCTTACCGCTGCACTCACGCTGCGCGAGCGGGTCGAGGCTGAATTCGGTGCTATGCCGTTCGTACTGCTTTTCAACAAATCAGATCTGGCCGATCGGTGGGTAATACCAGATAGAGAAATTGACGAACTGAGGCAACGCGGATGGCAAGTCTATCTGACAAGTGCGCTCTCGGGTGAGCATGTCGATGATGCGTTTCTTAAACTCGCTTCGATGGTCACCAAATAGACCATGCAAAGATTGCCAAGAGAGGTCGGAAGCTGGATTTACGATTTCTTCTACAACGAGCGTGCTATTGCGTATGTGAAAATTGACGCCCAGCTGCGGACAGCGGCGAAGGGCGGTAACGTTGAACATTACGGGCTCTCATGCCTTCGCATCGGTAAGCCTGTAGCCGACCAGCTTGAATTCATGGAGGGTTTGCTGCCTTGCCCGGAGCTTCCATTTCATATGCCTATGGTCGAACTGCCCAGCGGGCGTGTCGCGGACCTTCATCTTTTTGCTGATGATGACTGCGTGTGGCTGCTCTTTCTTGATGCCACTGCCGAACGCGACAACAAGCAGCGGCTTCAACAGAAGGCTTATGAAATGACTCTTCTGCAAGAGAGGGAGCGCCAACTCAACGAGAAGTTACATTCGGCCAATGAGGCGTTGAGGAAGAGTCAGGAGGGATTGTCGCGTGAATACCAGCGCGCGGAATCCCTGCTCCTCAACATTCTTCCGGCGTCGATCGCGGAGCGGTTGAAAGCGCAAAAGAAAATTGCCGACAACCACGCGGAGGTGAGTGTGCTTTTTGCCGACATCGTCGGTTTTACCGAAAGAGCGCGCAGCGTCGGAGCGGTGACTACGCTCGCTATCTTGAATTACTTCTTCAAGGCGGCGGATAGGCTCTCGGAACGACACGGCTGCGAAAAGATCAAGACTATCGGCGATTGTGTCATGGTGGTCGCTGGCCTGCCCACCGCGCGATCCGATCATGCACGAGCCCTCACGCACTATGCAGTTGAACTGCGCAAGGCGGTCAAGCGCGAACTCTTCGCAGGAGAACCGATAAGGCTGAGAATTGGAATTCACTCGGGACCGATCGTCGCTGGCGTCATAGGCAAAAGGCGGTTCGCCTATGACCTGTGGGGCGAGACCGTTAATCTCGCCTCACGTATTCAAACGTCCGCGGAGCCCGGTGAAATCCGTATCTCCGATGCAACGCGCCAACTGCTTGGGCCAAAATTTGCTTGCGACCCACTTGAGGAAACGGAATTGCGTGGTGCAGGTCGTGTACGAATGTGGCGGCTCCCAGCCTGATTTCCGGTTGACGATCCTGGAGCGCACTGCATCTCAAGCCGCAAATGATCAACGCAAAGATTTGACCCAACTAGAGCGTTTCATATTTTGACGGAAGCGTAGCCTGCGTTTTCGAAGTAGTTCTTGCATTCGGCTGCCTCGATGGTTTCGACGAGGTGGCCGATGTGGCGCC
>NZ_JAMYVQ010000032.1:0-72966 GCF_040324155.1 Mesorhizobium sp. M0011
GGCGCCACATCGGCCACCTCGTCGAAACCATCGAGGCAGCCGAATGCAAGAACTACTTCGAAAACGCAGGCTACGCTTCCGTCAAAATATGAAACGCTCTAGGATCCATGCCGCGACTTTCGAGCAGGGCACAACGGTGCAATACTGTCTTTGGCGGTCCGTGTAGTATCCAACGTTAGGCTGCCCTTCTTGGACCGATGCATTCTCGGCAAAGGTCGCGGCATGGATCCTAGGGTCTGCGCCGCGTCGCTTCGCTCCTTGCTTCGCCCTAGGATGACGAATGCGTGGTGGGTCGGCACTCAACGGGCGCGGATAAAGTCCGCGAAAGCATTCAGCGCATCGCGCATCGCCAGCCGGTTCGCCGGCTCCGCCAGGATGCTCTCGACCTCCGGCTGCTTCTTCCCCAACAGCACAATCTCCAGCATATTGCCCTCGCACAACGCGAACGACATGGTGCGCATGATCTCGGCCAGTGCGGCGCGGGCGAACAGCGAGCGCGGCGAGGCGTGCACCAGCATAGCCGGCTTGGCGACGGCGGCGTCGCGCGAGACCAGCCAGTCGAGCCCGTTCTTCAGCCCGCCCGGCACGCCATGGGCATATTCCGGACAGGAGACGATCACGCCGTCGGCTCGAGTGACGGCATCGATCAGTTCGGAGGCTTCGAGCGGCGTCCGCTCGCCCTCGTCGTCGGGGTCGAAGATCGGCAGACAGCCAAGCCCGTCATAGACGCTGACGCGGCAGCCGGGCGGTGCGTTGCGCGCCAGTGCTGCGATCAGGGCCGAATTGGTGGAAGCCGCGCGCAGGCTTCCGGAAATGGCAAGAATGTTCAGCAAGATGGACCAGTCAGGACGAATCGTGGGTCGAAAAACCTACCACATCGTCTTCTTGTATTCCTCGTCGAGCCAGCGATCGGTCGCCTCGGCGGAATCGGCAACCGCCAATTGATCGCGCATGATCTGGCCGAGCGTCGGCAGCGTCGCGCGGTCGTACCAGGTTTCCGGCTTCCACAGGTCCGAGCGCATGAAGGCTTTTGCGCAGTGCATGTAGGCGGCCTTGACGCTGACCACGACGACGCTTTGCGGCTCCCTACCGTCGACGGCGAGCCGTTCGCGCAAATTTGCGTCGACGGTGATGCGGGCATCGCCGTTGACGCGCAGCGTCTCGTTCATGCCGGGAATGAGGAAGAGCAGCCCGACAGAGGGATTGAGGAGAATGTTCTCCAGCGTGTCGAGCCGGTTGTTGCCGGGCCGGTCGGGAATGGCGATGGTGGTGTCGTCGAGAACGGTGGCAAAGCCCGGCTTGTCGCCCTTCGGCGTCACGTCGGCGTTGCCGGCACCGTCGGACGAGCCGATCAGCACGAACGGGCTCTTGCCGATGAAGGAGCGGCAATGGCCGTCAAGTTTTTTCAGCTCCTTGCGGATAGAACCGTCGGTCGGACGTGGCGTCTTGTAGATCGTCCTCAACTGGTCGCGCGTGGTGATGAATTCCATGTCCCTCTCCCCAGAACGGTTCATTGTCTCACGAACGCAGAACCGCTTTTTCTACTTTCCGGTTCTCTCTTCTTTGCCGGCCTTGTCCTCGAGTGAATGACGCAGGATCAGCGGCATCTGGCTGAAGGTGAACAGAAGCGTGATCGGCATGATGCCCCAGACCTTGAAAGTAACCCAGGCGTCGGTGGAAAAATTGCGCCACACCACCTCATTGACGATGGCCAGGAACAGGAAGAACAGGCCCCAGCGGAAGGTCAGTTTCCGCCAGCCCTCGGCGTCGAGGCTGAAGGCTGAATCGAAGACATAGCCAAGCAGCGACTTGCCGAAGTAGAGGCCGCCGAGCAGCACGCCGCCGAACAGCGTGTTGACGATGGTCGGCTTCATCTTGATGAAGATGTCGTCCTGCAGATAGAGCGTCAGCGCGCCGAAGATGAAGACGACGACGCCCGACACCATCGGCATGATCGGCAAGGTGCGGGTGAGCAGCCACGAGGCGATCAGGGCGATGGCCGTGGCGGCCATGAACAGCCCGGTGGCGACGAAGATCGGCCCGCCGAACTCGGCCAGAACAGGGAATTTCTGCACCAGCCATCCGCCGCGCGCATTGGCGAAGAAGAACACCATCAACGGACCCAGCTCCAGCACCAGCTTGAGCAGCGGATTGACGCCTTCCTTCTTCTGCTTCTGCGGGTCCGACGGATCGCGTTCGAGAATGGGTGGGTTCATGGAATCTCTTTCTTGCGCATGATCTGATCCAAAAAGTCTGCAACTTTTTGGGACATGCTTGTTAAGCTACTCCAGCGATCGCCCTGGCGAATTCGCTTGCCGAGAAAGGTTCGAGGTCGTCGACCTGTTCGCCGACGCCGATGAAATAGACCGGCAATTTGTGCTTTGCCGCGATCGCCACCAGAATACCGCCGCGCGCCGTGCCGTCCAGCTTGGTCATCACCAGGCCGTTGACGCCGGCGATATTGCGGAAGATCTCGACCTGGTTGAGCGCGTTCTGGCCGGTGGTGGCGTCGACTGTCTGCAGCACGGTGTGCGGTGCTTCCGGGTCGAGTTTGCCAAGCACGCGGACGATCTTTTCGAGCTCCGCCATCAGTTCGGTCTTGTTCTGCAGGCGGCCGGCGGTGTCGATGATCAGCACGTCGGAACCGGCCTCCTTGGCCTTCTCGAAGGCGTCATAGGCGAGCCCTGCGGCATCGGCGCCGATCTTGGAGGCGATGACCGGCGATTTCGTCCGCTCGCCCCAGATCTTCAGCTGCTCGATCGCAGCGGCGCGGAACGTGTCGCCGGCGGCGAGCATCACCGACAGGCCGCCATCGGTCAGCTTGGCGGCGAGCTTGCCGATTGTGGTGGTCTTGCCGGTGCCGTTGACTCCGACCACCAGGATGACATGCGGTTTGTGCGAGAGGTCGAGCTCCAGCGGCATGGCGACGTGGGTCAACACCTTTTCCACCTCGGCCGCCATGATGGCGCGGACCTCCGTGTCGGAGACGTCCTTGCCGTAGCGGCTGGCGGCCAGCGCGTCGGTAACGCGCAAGGCCGTCTCCATGCCGAGATCGGCGCGGATCAGCACATCCTCCAGGTCCTGCAAAGTCTCTTCGTCCAGCTTGCGCTTGGTGAAGACGCCGGCAATGTTGCCGGTGAGTTCCTTGGACGAACGGGCAAGCCCGTCCTTCATGCGCTGGAACCAGGAGCGCCTCGGTGCCGGTTCCGGTGCCTTCTGCGGCTCGGCCTTCTGCTCGACCTTTTTGGTGACGGTCACCTTGCCGGGGGCGGCTTTCGGCTCCGGCGCGGGTTGTGGAAGAGACTGCGGCTCGGGCGCGATTTCCGCAATGACCGGCTGCGATTCGATAGGCGCAGGCTGGCGAATGGGAGGTGCGATTTCGGCAGGCGGGGCTTCGGGCGTCGGTGCTGAAACTTCTTCCTTCTCCCCGTCTTCAGACGGAGAGAAGGTGCCAGCAGGCGGATGAGGGGCGGCGCTGACCTCTGATAATGGCTGAGCAGGGGCCGGCCCCGGTGTCGGCACCTCGATCGGGGCTGGTGTCTCGGCCGGAACCTCGGCAGGCGTCGGCACTTCGACCGGTTCCGGTTCCGGCTGCTGTTCCGGGCGTGACGGGACGATCTCCGGCTCGGCCGGCGCGGGTGGCGGGACCTCCTGCGGCTGCGGTTCGGGAGCAGGCTCCGGAACGGCGGGAGGCGTTGGTATCTCCTCGGGCGCCGGCGGCTCGGCAGGCGTCTCGGGCGCGGGTTCTTCTTCCGGCTCGGGCTCCGGCAGGGGTTCCGGCTCGGAGGGAATAGTCCGCTCCGGTGCTGGCGGAATGGCCGGTGCCGGCTCGGGCACCGGCTTCTCGACAGGCGCCGATTCCGGCGCGGGGATCACTTCCGGCTCGACCGTCGTCGGCGTCGGCGCAGTTTCCGCCTCGCGCTCCAGCTCGTCACGCTTCAAGAACTCCGGAACGACCTGCTCGGCCGCCGGCTTCAGCGCCTCGAGCGCTTCCCATTTGATCGGCGGCAGCGGGGCGGTCTCGTCGACCCGCTCCTCGACCACCTCTTTCTTGCCGAACGAAAATATCTTCTTGAAAAAACCAGCCATGCTTTGCGTTTCTCAGGCCGCGCGGGCGGCGAGGGGCGCCGCGATCAGCCTGCTACCATCGTGGCCGGATATATCGGCCTCGACGATCTCACCCGGTGCGCCCGTGCCGAGTGCGGCAAGCGTAAAACCCTCGGTGCGGCCAAGGCCGTCGCGCTCGATCAGGATCGACTGACGCGTACCGGTGAGCGACGACAGATGCCTGATATACGCAACTTCACCGGCTGCGCGCAGCCGGGCGGCGCGCTGTTTGACCAATTCGCGGCGGAGCTGGGGCATGCGCGCGGCAGGCGTGCCTTCGCGTGGGCTGAACGGGAAGACGTGGAGATGGGTCAGGCCACACTCCTCGACAATTTTCTCCGAGTTCTCGAACATTTCGTCGGTCTCGGTCGGGAAGCCGGCGATGATGTCGGCGCCGAAGACGATACCGGGGCGCAGCTTGCGCACATCCTCGCAGAAGCGGATCGACTGGTCGCGCAGATGCCGGCGCTTCATCCGCTTCAGGATCATGTCGTCGCCCGACTGCAGCGACAGATGCAGATGCGGCATCAGCCGCGGCTCGGTGGCGATGGCGTCGAGCAGATCGTCGTCGGCCTCGATCGAATCGATGGAGGACAGCCGCAGGCGCTTCACGTCGGGCACCTGTTTCAGGATTGTTTTCACCAGCCTGCCGAGCTTCGGCGCGCCCGGCAGATCGGCGCCGAATGATGTCATGTCGACGCCGGTCAGAACGATCTCGGCATAGCCGTTGCCGGCGAGCCGCTTGACCTGCTCGACCACGGCGCCCATCGGCACCGAGCGCGAATTGCCGCGGCCGTAGGGAATGATGCAGAAGGTGCAGCGGTGGTCGCAGCCATTCTGCACCTGGACGAAGGCGCGTGCCCGGCCCTCGATGGCGTCGACCATGTGGCCTGCGGTCTCACGCACCGAAAAGATATCGTTGACGCGTGCCTTTTCGGTGTCGTTGACGCCGAAATCCGGCAGTGCGCGATAGGAGTTGGCCTTCAGCTTCTCTTCATTGCCGAGCACGAGATCGACCTCGTCCATGGCGGCGAATTTTTCAGGCTCGGTCTGCGCGGCGCAGCCGGTGACGATGATGCGCGCCTGCGGGTTGTCGCGGCGCGCCTTGCGGATCGCCTGCTTGGCCTGGCGCACTGCTTCGCCTGTCACGGCGCAGGTGTTGAAGATCATGGCGCCACCTTCCAGCGCGCCCAGACCGGCACTTTCAGCCTCGCGCCGCATCACCTGCGATTCATAGGTGTTGAGCCGACAGCCGAAGGTGACGACATCGATGCCCTGGGACATCGGGCTCTTGGGCAGAGCGGACATCAGGCCGCGCTTTCGGTGTCGCGGGCCCATGTCCCGTTCGACGGGTCGAAGCTGCCGGAAAATTCCCATTCGGCGGCGCCCGTCAGGACCACGTGGTCATCGTCGCGCCATTCGACATGCAGCATGCCGCCGCCGGGGGTCAACAGACTGACGCTGCGGCCGGTCCGGTTGGTGCGGGCAGCGGCCACGACGGCGGCGCAGGCGGCCGAGCCGCAGGCCTTGGTCAGTCCGGCGCCGCGCTCCCAGGTGCGGATGATCATCGTTTCGGGCGAAGTAACCTGAGCGATGGTGATGTTGGCGCGCTCGGGGAACATCGGGTGGTTCTCGAGCAGCGGGCCGAAGCGATCGAGCTCATAGGACCAGACGTCATTGTCGACCCAGAAGATGGCGTGCGGATTGCCCATCGAGACGACCGAGGGTGAATGCAGCACCGGCGCGTCGATCGGGCCGATCTGCAGCTCGATCATCCGGGTGTCGCGGAACTCCTCGGCCAGCGGGATATCCTGCCAGCCGAAGCGCGGCGTGCCCATATCGACCGAGATCGAACCGTCGGCATGTTCGCGCGCATTGAGGATGCCCGCCACGGTTTCGAAGGTGAAGATCTTCTGGCCGGTCTCGGCGGCGAGCGCCTGGACGACGCAGCGCATGCCATTGCCGCAGGCCTGGGCGCTGGTTCCATCGGAATTCAAGATGTCGATGAAAAAGGCGGTGCCCGGCGTCCTGGCGTCATGGATCGCCATGATCTGGTCGAAGCTGGTCGCGGCATCGGCATTCAGCGCAATCGCCGCCGCCGCCGTCACCCGATCGGCACGGCCACGCATATCGGCAACGATGATCTCGTTGCCGATGCCGTTCATCTTGGCGAAAGGGGCGGTGCTGGCCATTGCTCCCGAAAAATTCCGTGTCCGTTTGGCGCTATATGGCGGAAACGGGCAGGAATTACCAGTGCGCAGCCGCTTGGTCACGGCGAAAGCGCCGGACTTACGTGACGGCGAAAATGCCCAGCACCATCAGCAGGAAAATGATCAGAACGATGCCGATAAGGATGCGCGCACCGGTGGCGGCGGCACCTGCCAGCGCCGGCATGCCGAGCAGACTCGCCGCCGCGGCGACGATCAGGAGAATGACGATCCATTTGAGCATGGCAATGCCTCGCAAACCGGCAGATTTTTCAACCACATGAAAACGCGGTTGCCGCGTTGGGGTTCCGTCGAAACCGGATCAGGGCGCTATGTGCTCCGGCACATCCCAGACCTCGCCCGGCCGCAAGGCGCGAAAACGCTCGCGTGGGATGCCTTGATCGTCGAGCGCCTCGGTCAATTTACGCGCCGGCTCGTCGATCGGTTCGTCGGTGAGCTGGAATGTGCCCCAGTGACAGCCGGCGGCACGGGCGGCATTGCATAGCGTCATGCCTTGCACCGCTTCCCAGGGATTCTGGTGCTGCGACGCCATGAACCAGCGCGGCTCATAGGCGCCGATCGGCAGGATGGCGAAGCGGAAGCCGCCATGTTTCTCGGCCATCAGCCGGTAGTTGACGCCATTGTGAAAGCCGGTATCGCCGGCGAAATAGAGCTTGCTGTCAGGCGTTTCGACGACGAAGCCGGCCCACAGCGCCATGCGCCGGTCGCGGGCGCCACGCGCCGACCAGTGATGCACCGGCTCGACATGGACGGCGGCGCCATTGCCGATCTCGACCCTGTCGCCCCAGTCATGCGCCGACAGTCGCATGCCGGGCACGGCGGCTTCGATGATGGCGTCGTTGCCGAGCGGGGTGAGCACCAGCGGGTCGTGGCCGGCCTTCAGCCGCTTCAACGTGGCGAGGTCGAGATGGTCATAGGGGTTGTGGCTGACCAGAACGAGGTCGATCGGCGGCAGGTCGGCAAAGGCGATGCCTGGCGCATTGATGCGTTTTGGTCCGGCGAAGGAAAGCGGCGACGCGCGCAGCGACCACACCGGATCGGTAAGAATGTTCAGACCGGCCGTCTGGACCAGCAAGGTGGAATGACCAACCATGGTCACTTCCAGCGCGGCGCCCTCGACCCGAGCCGTCGGTTTCGCCTGCGGAAAGGGGCTTGCATCGCTCGCCGGCCATTTCGAGCGCTGGCCATTCAACTGCCATTTCAGCAGGTCGGCGAAACGGCCGGGTGGCTGGCCGTCGGGATTGAAGAACAATGCGCCGTCGAAATGGTCGCTGGGCGGGCCGCTGTAATAGCGATTGGCGGCAGTCTTTCTCGCGGCCAATTTGCGGCTCCAGCAGGGTTTCGTTTTCCAGACATAGGCGCTAAGGCGGTTCGCGCAAGCGTCCACCGACGAAGTGTTGACCGGAATTCCCAAGCGACGCGCGACAAGCGGTCAGCCGTCCCCATTGCGATAAAATTGCAACACTTCTGGCTGCAAACTGTATTTTAACCATATCGGGTTGAAATTTCGCCACCTTCTCCATCTTGGTGGGGGTGAGATTGTGCGGACGGCTTCCCCCCAGCCGGATCCGACGGAGGTTGGAATGACTTTTTCGAAAACCGGTCTGGTGGCCGTATCGCTGGCGGCGCTCGTTGCGAGCGGCTGTTCGACCTCACGTTTTTCCTCGATGGATGACCAGCAGCCGGCACCGCTGGAGGCCGCGCCCGCCGGCAAGGTGACGGCGAACCAACTGCCGCCGCCGGCATCGCCCGGCACCACCGACCCTTCGCAATTCCCGACCGCTCCGGCGAACACGCAGGTCGCCGCGCTGCCTTCGGATGGTTCGGCGCCGGCCGGCGCTTCGGACGTGACCGCCGCCAGCGTCGCCGGTGTCTGGAACGCCAGCGTTGCGGGCCAGAGCTGCAAGGTGGCGACACCGCAGACCAAATTCGGCGCCGGCTTCCGCGCCGGTCCGCTGCATTGCCCGGCGCCGATGGACGGCATCAAGTCGTGGAACGTCGCCGGCAAGCAGCTGACGCTCTATGACGAGAGCGGCGGTGCGCTGGCGCGGCTCTATTCCTCGGGCGGCTCGAAATTCGACGGCCAGACTTCCAACGGCCAGCCGATTTCGCTTACGAGATAGTTTTTGTTTTACGCAATTCCGGTTCCCGGAATCGCTCCAGAACGACGTGACCGATGCATCTGCGTGACGGCCTCCAGACCCATGCGACCGTTAGGCAGCGCTACGACCATCTGGTGGAAACCGGTACGATCGACCGCGATCCGGCGCAGGAACGGATCGTTGCGGCGCTCGACCGGCTGACCGATGAGATCTCGGCCAAGCGGCTGGCGCATAAGTCGAGCGCGCTGGGCTGGCTGTTCGCCCGCAAGCGCGAGACGCATGAGGCCGTCAAAGGCCTCTACATCCATGGCGGCGTCGGCCGCGGCAAGACCATGCTGATGGACATGTTCTTCGACTTGCTGCCGGTGCGGCGCAAGCGCCGCGTCCACTTCAACGACTTCATGGCCGACGTGCAGGACCGTATCCAGAAGCACCGGCAGGCGCGCAAGAATGGCGACGTCAGGGAAGACGATCCGATCCCGCCGGTGGCCAAGGCCCTTGCCGAGCAAGCCTGGGTGCTGTGCTTCGACGAGTTCTCGGTCACCGACATTGCCGACGCGATGATCCTGTCCAGGTTGTTTTCGGCGCTGTTTGCCAGCGGCGTGGTGCTGGTCGCCACCTCGAATGTGGCGCCGGAAAACCTCTACAGCCACGGGCTGAACCGCCAGCTTTTCCTGCCCTTCATCGGCATATTGGA
Organism: Mesorhizobium sp. M0011; assembly: GCF_040324155.1. Lineage (NCBI taxonomy): Bacteria > Pseudomonadati > Pseudomonadota > Alphaproteobacteria > Hyphomicrobiales > Phyllobacteriaceae > Mesorhizobium > Mesorhizobium sp. M0011. The sequence goes on from NZ_JAMYVQ010000032.1 coordinate 9,135, forward strand.
GCGGCACACACAGGTGCTGGCGCTCGATGCCGACAAGGACTACCGGCTGGAAAAGCTCGCCCGGACACCGGTCTATGTGACGCCGGCCGATGCGGCGGCGGACCAGCTACTCGACGAGGCCTGGCAAGCCATGACGCGGGGCGCGCCGACCGCCGAGACGTCGCTGGCCCTCAAAGGGCGGCAGGTGATCGTGCCGCGTGCGGCGGGCGATGCGGCGCGGTTCTCCTTCGCCGATCTCTGCGAAAAGCCGCTTGGCGCGCGCGATTTCCTGGCGATCGCCGGGCGCTTCTCAACCATTTTCATCGACCACGTCCCGGTGCTCGGCGAAGGCAAGCGCAACGAGGCCAAGCGCTTCATCCTGCTGATCGACACGCTCTACGACCATCGTATGCGGCTGGTGGCGAGCGCCGAAGCGCCGCCGCAAGCACTTTATGCAGCCAAGCGCGGCGTCGAAGCCTTCGAGTTCGAGCGCACGGCATCGCGGCTGATCGAGATGCAAAGCCGCGACTGGCTGGAGGATTGGGCGGAGCGGCAGAAAGGAAAGCCGGCGGTGTCGGAAGCGTCGCAGGCGCAGGCCTAAAGAAAAGCGATTGGCAGCTTAGCGCCCCGCTCATTCCTGCTTCGTTGAAGATTGGCGAAATCGCGTGGCAATGGATCTCCCCCTCGAGGGGGCGATGGCCGGCAGGCCAGGGGGGTTGGTTCGACCGGGCGCGGCACAGATGGCGCCAGCGCGTCACGCGCGGCGACCCCCTCTGTCGCCTTCGGTGACATCTCCCCCCTTGCGGGCAGGGCTATCGCACATGGATTCTTGCGAAGAAGAACCCCCACCCTAACCCCTCCCCACAAGGGGGAGGGAACGCTGCCGCGTGCCTTTAATTCTTCTTGGCGCCGAAAAGACAGGCGATGCTCCTGGGTCAGCGCCAACGGAAGTCTCCCTCCCCCTTGTGGGGAGGGGTTAGGAGTGGGGGTACGTGCCGGGCAGACATCTCAGGAATTCCATATGCGATAGCCTGCCCTCAAGGGGGAGATTTGGCGACCGCCATCACAAGGGCGTCATCGCCTGCATCCAGCCTTACGATTTCCATCTTCGTCGGCTATTTCTTCCCAAGTCGGCTTACAAACTTTGACGTTTACGTAAATCCCAAATGATCTAACCGATTGAAAATACTGACACCAAAATAATCGTTTGAATTTTTTCCGTGCCGGGGCTATTGGGTGCGGCGAAAATTCGCGGTTCCCCGCAGCATTCCGGCCTCTTCTTCGACGCCGCCATCAAATCACCAGAGATTTGAGACGTCGTCACCGACAAAGGGAAAACATCTTCACATGGCACGCAACAAGATAGCGCTTATCGGCTCTGGCATGATCGGCGGCACGCTCGCTCACATGATCGGCCTCAAGGACCTCGGCGACGTGGTGCTGTTCGATATTGCCGAAGGTATCCCGCAGGGCAAGGGGCTCGATATCGCGCAGTCGTCGCCTGTCGATGGCTTCGACTCCAGGCTCACCGGCATCAACGACTATGCCGGCATCGAAGGGGCCGACGTCTGCATCGTCACCGCCGGCGTGCCGCGCAAGCCCGGCATGAGCCGCGACGACCTTTTGGGCATCAACCTCAAGGTCATGGAACAGGTCGGCGCCGGGCTGAAGAAGTACGCGCCGAAGGCCTTCGTCATCTGCATCACAAACCCGCTCGACGCCATGGTCTGGGCGCTGCAGAAGTTCTCAGGCCTGCCCAACAGCCATGTCGTCGGCATGGCCGGCGTGCTTGACAGCGCGCGCTTCCGCTATTTCCTGGCAGAGGAATTCAAGGTCTCGGTCGAGGACGTCACCGCCTTCGTGCTCGGCGGCCACGGCGATTCCATGGTGCCGATGATCCGCTATTCGACGGTATCGGGCATTCCGCTGCCCGACCTCATCAAGATGGGCTGGACCTCGAAGGAGAAGCTCGACCAGATCGTGCAGCGCACCCGCGACGGCGGCGCCGAGATCGTCGGCCTGCTCAAGACCGGTTCGGCCTATTACGCGCCGGCCGCTTCGGCGATCTCGATGGCCGAAGCCTATCTCAAGGACAAGAAGCGCGTGCTGCCCTGCGCGGCGTATCTCTCCGGCCAGTATGGCGTCAAGAACACCTATGTCGGCGTTCCCGTGGTGATCGGCGCCGGCGGCGTCGAGCGCATCATCGAGATCGAACTCAACAAGAGCGAGCAGAAGATGTTCGACTCCTCTGTGGCGACGGTGCAGGGCCTGACCGAGGCCTGCGTCAAGATCGCGCCGCAACTCGCCTCCAAATGAATCTCCAGTAAGTGAACCCCCAGTCGATCCGGAGACCATCCAAATGAACATCCATGAGTATCAGGGCAAGGCGCTGCTGAAGAGCTTTGGCGCGCCGGTGGCCGAAGGCGTGCCGGTGTTCAAGGCGAGCGAAGCGGAAGCCGCCGCCAAGGCGCTGCCGGGCCCGCTCTATGTGGTGAAGAGCCAGATCCATGCCGGCGGACGCGGCAAGGGCAAATTCAGCGAGCTCGGCCCGGACGCCAAGGGCGGCGTGCGGCTGGCGAAATCGGTGGCCGACGTCATCGCCAACGCCAACGAGATGCTGGGCAACACGCTGGTGACCAAGCAGACCGGTCCGGCCGGCAAGCAGGTCAACCGCCTCTACATCGAAGACGGCGCCGACATCGAGCGCGAGCTCTATCTGTCGATCCTGGTCGACCGTTCGGTCGGCCGCATCGCCTTCGTCGTCTCGACCGAGGGCGGCATGGACATCGAAGCGGTCGCCCATGACACGCCCGAAAAGATCATCACCGTCGCCATCGATCCGGAAAAAGGCGTCACGGCAGCCGACCTGAAGGCGCTCAACGGCGCGCTCAAGCTCGACGGCGATGCGGCCAAGGACGGCGATACGCTGTTCCCGATCCTCTACAAGGCCTTCGTCGAGAAGGACATGAGCCTGCTCGAGGTCAACCCGCTGATCGTCATGAAGAACGGCCGGCTGCGCGTGCTCGACGCGAAAGTGTCGTTCGATAACAACGCGCTGTTCCGCCACCCCGACGTGCTCGAACTGCGCGACACAACCGAAGAGGACGAAAAGGAAATCGAGGCGTCGAAATACGACCTCGCCTATGTCGCGCTCGACGGCAATATCGGCTGCATGGTCAACGGCGCCGGCCTCGCCATGGCGACGATGGACATCATCAAGCTCTATGGCGCCGAGCCGGCCAACTTCCTCGATGTCGGCGGTGGCGCGTCCAAGGAGAAGGTGACGGCGGCGTTCAAGATCATCACCAGGGATCCGGCGGTCAAGGGTATCCTGATCAACATCTTCGGCGGCATCATGAAGTGCGACATCATTGCCGAGGGCGTCATTGCCGCGGTCAAGGAAGTCGGGCTGGAAGTGCCGCTGGTGGTGCGCCTGGAAGGCACCAATGCCGAGCTCGGCAAGAAGATCATCAACGACAGCGGCCTCAACGTGGTGTCGGCCGATGATCTCGACGACGCAGCCAAGAAGATCGTGGCGGCGGTGAAGGGCTGAGCGGATGCCTCCGCGCAAGATAAACCTCGTCGAGGCGGCCGATCGGACCATCAGCAAGGTTTTCGATCCGCATATCGCCGGCGACGTCAACGACAGCCAGGCGAAGGTCGCCAAGTTCGGCGAGATGTTCGACTGGCATGCGCATGACAATGAGGACGAAGCCTTCCTTGTGCTGCGCGGGCGTATCGCCATCGATTTCTGCGACGGTCCGGTCGAGCTCGGCGAGGGCGATTTCATCGTCGTGCCGCGCGGTGTCGAGCACCGGCCGCGTTCGCTGACCGCGGAACCCGTGGTGCTGATGTTCGAGCCGGCAACGACGCTCAACACCGGCAATGCCAAAAGCGACCTCACCGTCGCCGACCTGAAGCGGCTGTAACGAACTTGCGACTGCCACACAGTTACACATATACTGTGTGAAGTAGGCGCAGGAGAAAAGAGAAATGAAGAACATCACTCTGGCAGTCGAAGACGAGGTCTTGGAGCAGGTCAAGCTGACAGCCGCCGAACAGCGAACGACCGTCAACGCCATGGTGCGGGAGTTTTTCTCGGCAGTGGCCGCCAAGCGGTACGCCAAGGACGAGGCACGGCAGGCCCTTCTGCGGCTCGCCCGCGAGGCGGCAGGCGACATGGGTGGCAAGAAATGGAACCGGGAAGCTCTCTATGATCGCTGACTGCTTCCTCGACACGAACATCCTCGTCTATGCCGCCATCGGACACAAGGCCGAGCGCGCGAAGTATGAGCGCGCCGTGGAGTTGATCGCCAAGGAAGACTATTCGACCTCCGCACAGGTGCTGCAGGAGTTCTATGTCAACGTGACCAAGCGAGCTGAGGTCACACTGGCGCCGGCGAAGGCGGCCGAATGGGTCGCCGCGATCTCCATGAAGCCCTGCCAGGATCTGGATAGCGCCGTTGTAATGCGGGGCATCGCGAACGCGCAACGCTACCAGATTTCATATTGGGATGGCGCCATCATCGCCGCCGCCGAGCGCCTTGGCGTCAAGATACTCTACACCGAAGACCTCAACCACGGGCAGTCTTATGGCTCCGTGGTCGCCATGAACCCCTTCCGCAATCACTGATCAGGTCGCAAAAAAATGTCCATTCTCGTCGACAAGAACACCAAGGTGCTGGTGCAGGGCCTGACCGGCAAGACCGGCACGTTCCACACCGAACAGGCGCTGGCTTATCACGGCACGAAAATGGTCGGCGGCATCCACCCGAAGAAGGGTGGCGAGACGTGGACCGGCGCAAAGGGCGAGAGCCTGCCGATCTTCGCCACCGTCGCCGAGGGCAAGGAAAAGACCGGCGCCAACGCCTCCGTCGTCTATGTGCCGCCGGCGGGTGCCGCCGAGGCCATCCTGGAAGCGATTGAGGCCGAGATCCCGCTGATCATCTGCATCACCGAAGGTATCCCGGTGATGGACATGATCAAGGTCAAGGCGCGGCTCGACCGCTCGACGTCGCGGCTGATCGGGCCGAACTGCCCGGGCGTGCTGACGCCCAAGGAATGCAAGATCGGCATCATGCCCGGAAACATCTTCCGCAAGGGCTCGGTCGGCGTTGTTTCGCGGTCGGGAACGCTTACCTATGAGGCAGTGTTCCAGACCACCAATGTCGGCCTCGGCCAGACCACCGCCGTTGGCATTGGCGGCGACCCCGTCAAGGGCACCGAATTCATCGACGTGCTCGAAATGTTCCTCGCCGATGACGAGACCAAGTCGATCATCATGATCGGCGAGATCGGCGGTTCGGCCGAGGAAGACGCCGCGCAGTTCCTCAAGGACGAAGCCAGGCGTGGCCGAAGCAAGCCGATGGCCGGTTTCATCGCCGGGCGCACGGCGCCGGCCGGCCGCACCATGGGGCATGCGGGCGCGGTCATCTCCGGCGGCAAGGGCGGCGCGGAAGACAAGATCGCGGCGATGGAATCGGCCGGGATAAAAGTATCGCCCTCGCCGGCGCGACTAGGCACGACGCTGGTCGAGGCGATCAAAGGGTAAGGGAATAGGGGAGTAAGGGAGTAGGGCAGTAGGGAAAATAGCAGCGGCAAAAAGCCCTACTCCCCTATTCCCCTCCAAAAACAGGAGACGGAGCCAGGCTCCGCGGACAAAAATGGCAAGACAAGATCAGGCCAACGACCAATTTTCGCTCACCTCATTCCTCTATGGCGGCAACGCCGATTACATCGACGCGCTCTACGCCGCCTATGAGGACGATCCCGCTTCGGTCAATCCCGAATGGCAGGAGTTCTTCGCCGGGCTGAAAGACGATGCCGGCGATGTGCGCAGGAATGCCAAGGGCGCCTCCTGGGCCAAGCCCTCCTGGCCGCTGCAGGCGAATGGCGAACTGGTCTCGGCGCTCGACGGCAACTGGGGCATCGTCGAGAAGACGATCGAAAAGAAGGTCAAGGACAAGGCGGTCACCAACGGCGTCGTCCTGTCCGATGCCGACGTGCACCAGGCGACGCGCGATTCAGTGCGCGCCATCATGATGATCCGCGCCTACCGCATGCGCGGCCATCTGCACGCCAATCTCGATCCGCTCGGCATCGCCAAGCCGCTCGAGGATTACAACGAGCTGTCGCCGGAGAACTATGGCTTCACCGAAGCCGACTATGACCGGCCGATCTTCCTCGACAATGTGCTCGGGCTTGAATTCGGCACCATCCGGCAGATGCTGGAAATCCTGACCCGAACCTATTGCTCGACGCTCGGCGTCGAGTTCATGCATATTTCGGACCCCGAGGAAAAGGCCTGGATCCAGGCCCGCATCGAGGGCGCCGACAAGGAGATCACCTTCACCGCCACCGGCAAGAAGGCGATCCTGCAGAAGCTGGTCGAGGCCGAAGGCTTCGAGCAGTTCATCGACGTCAAGTACAAGGGCACCAAGCGCTTCGGCCTCGATGGCAGTGAAGCGCTGATCCCGGCGCTGGAGCAGATCGTCAAGCGCGGCGGCCAGCTCGGCATGAAGGAGATCGTGCTCGGCATGGCGCATCGCGGCCGGCTGAACGTGCTCTCCCAGGTGATGGCCAAGCCGCACCGCGCCATCTTCCACGAGTTCAAGGGCGGCTCGGCCGCACCCGACGAGGTCGAGGGCTCGGGCGACGTCAAGTACCATCTCGGCGCCTCGTCGGACCGCGAGTTCGACGGCAACAAGGTGCATCTGTCCCTGACTGCCAACCCCTCGCATCTGGAAATCGTCGATCCGGTGGTGATGGGCAAGGCGCGCGCCAAGCAGGATTACCTGTTCGGCCGCAGCCGCGAGGAGATCGTGCCGCTGGAAGAGCGCGCCAAAGTGCTGCCGCTCTTGCTGCATGGCGATGCCGCCTTCGCCGGTCAGGGCGTGATCGCCGAGATCCTCGGCCTGTCCGGCCTGCGCGGCCACCGCGTCGCCGGCACGCTGCACTTCATCATCAACAACCAGATCGGTTTCACCACCAACCCGCGCTTCTCGCGCTCGTCGCCCTATCCATCAGACGTGGCCAAGATGATCGAGGCGCCGATCTTCCACGTCAATGGCGACGACCCGGAAGCCGTGGTGCACGCCACCAAGGTGGCGATCGAATTCCGCATGAAGTTCTTCAAGCCTGTTGTGGTCGATATGTTCTGCTATCGCCGCTTCGGCCACAATGAGGGCGACGAGCCCGCCTTCACCCAGCCGATCATGTATCGCAACATCCGCACCCACAAGACGACCGTGCAGATCTATGGCGACCGGCTGATCGCCGAGGGTCACATCAGCCAGGCTGAACTCGACCAGCTCAAGGCCGACTGGCGGGCGCATCTGGAATCCGAATGGGAAGTCGGCCAGCACTACAAGCCCAACAAGGCCGATTGGCTGGACGGCGCCTGGTCGGGCCTGCGCACCGCCGACAACCAGGACGAACAGCGGCGCGGCAAGACCGCCGTGCCGGTCAAGACGCTGAAGGAAATCGGCAAGAAGCTGACCGAGGTGCCGAAGGATTTCGAGGCGCACAAGACGATCATCCGCTTCCTCGAGAACCGCCGCCAGGCGATCGAGTCGGGCGAAGGCATCGACTGGTCAACGGCCGAGGCGCTGGCCTTCGGCGCCATCCTGCTCGACGGCAATCCGATCCGCCTGTCGGGCCAGGATTCCGAACGCGGCACCTTCTCGCAGCGCCATTCGGTCCTTTACGACCAGCGCGACGAGACCCGTTACATCCCGCTCAACAATCTGTCGGCGGCTCAAGCTGGCTACGAAGTCATCAACTCGATGCTGTCGGAAGAGGCGGTGCTGGGCTTCGAATATGGCTACAGCCTGGCCGAGCCGAAGGCGCTGACCTTGTGGGAAGCGCAGTTCGGCGACTTCGCCAACGGTGCCCAGGTGGTGTTCGACCAGTTCATCTCCAGCGGAGAGCGCAAGTGGCTCAGAATGTCGGGCCTCGTCTGCCTGTTGCCGCATGGCTATGAAGGCCAGGGTCCGGAACACTCCTCGGCCCGGCTCGAACGCTTCCTGCAGCTTTGCGCCGAAGACAACATGCAAGTGGCCAACTGCACGACGCCGGCCAACTACTTCCACATATTGCGCCGGCAGCTGAAGCGCGATTTCCGCAAGCCGCTGATCCTGATGACGCCGAAGTCGCTGCTGCGCCATAAGCGGGCGGTGTCGACGCTGCCGGAAATTTCGGGCGAAAGCTCATTCCACCGGTTGCTGTGGGACGATGCGCAGCTGCTTTCCGGCCAGGCGATCAAGCTGGTCAAGGATTCAAAGATCCGCCGCGTCGTGCTGTGTTCGGGCAAGGTCTATTACGACCTCTATGAGGAGCGCGAGAAGCGCGGCATCAACGACATCTATCTGCTGCGCGTCGAGCAGCTTTATCCGTTCCCGGCCAAGGCGCTGATCACCGAACTGTCGCGGTTCCGCAATGCCGAGATGGTCTGGTGCCAGGAAGAGCCCAAGAACATGGGCGCCTGGTCGTTCATCGACCCGTATTTGGAATGGGTGCTGGCGCATATCGATGCCAAGCATCAGCGGGTGCGCTACACCGGCCGTCCTGCCGCCGCCTCGCCGGCGACCGGACTGATGTCAAAGCATCTCGCCCAGCTCGCCGCCTTGCTCGAAGACGCGCTTGGTGAATAGAGAATATCTGGGCGAACAACAGAACCGAAAGAAAACGGACAGGCACAATGGCTACCGAAATCCGCGTTCCCACTCTCGGCGAATCCGTCACTGAAGCGACCGTCGGCAAATGGTTCAAGAAGGTTGGCGATACAATCGCCGCCGATGAACCGCTGGTCGAGCTCGAGACCGACAAGGTGACGGTGGAGGTGCCTGCCGCCGCCGCCGGCACGCTGGGTGAGATCACCGTCAAGGAAGGTGAGACGGTCGGTGTCGGCGCGCTGCTCGGTTCGATTTCGGCAGGTGGCGCGGCCGCCGCTCCGGCTACCAAGCCGCAGGCGGTGTCGCAGGCCTCGTCGCCGGATGCCGCATCGACCGGCAAGCAGGCCGCGGCCGAGACCGCCAAGATCGCCGGCGACGCCGGCCCGGTCGAACCGCGCACCATGCCGCCCGCACCGGCCGCGGCCAAGCTGATCGCCGAAAGCAATCTCTCGGTCGACCAGATCTCCGGTTCGGGAAAGCGTGGCCAGGTGCTGAAAGGCGACGTGCTCGACGCCATCTCCAAAGGCGCGCCGTCACAGCCGGCAGAGACGCCGAAGGCGGCACCTGCACCGGTTGCCGTGCGCGCGCCATCCTCCGGCGACGACGCCTCGCGCGAGGAGCGCGTGCGCATGACCAAGCTGCGCCAGACCATCGCGCGCCGCCTCAAGGAAGCGCAGTCGACCGCCGCCATGCTGACCACCTTCAACGAGGTCGACATGTCAGCGGTGATGGCGCTGCGCACCAAATACAAAGACGTGTTCGAGAAGAAGCACGGCGTGAAGCTCGGCTTCATGGGCTTCTTCACCAAGGCCGTCACCCACGCGCTGAAGGAAATCCCTTCGGTCAATGCCGAGATCGACGGCACCGACATCATCTTCAAGAACTATGCCCATATCGGCGTCGCCGTCGGCACCGAAAAGGGCCTCGTCGTCCCGGTCGTGCGCAATGCCGACCAGATGTCGATCGCCGAGATCGAGAAGGACATCGGCCGGCTGGGCATCGCCGCCCGCGACGGCAAGCTGTCGGTCGCCGACATGCAAGGCGGGACGTTTACGATTTCCAACGGTGGCGTTTACGGGTCGCTGATGTCGACGCCTATCCTCAACGCGCCGCAGTCGGGCATTCTGGGCATGCACAAGATCCAGGAGCGGCCTGTCGTGGTCGGCGGCCAGATCGTGATCCGGCCGATGATGTACCTGGCACTCAGCTACGATCACCGCATCGTCGACGGTAAGGAAGCGGTGACCTTCCTGGTCCGCGTCAAGGAAAGCCTGGAGGATCCGGAACGGCTGGTGCTTGATCTCTGAGGTCTGGTGCTGATCCGGCTGTTGGAATGCGTGCCGGAGGAAGGGATCTGCGCGGCAGAATGACGACCCGTTCCCTTAGCCTTTCCAAGGTGCTTCCGATCGCATCGATCGCGGCCGGCATGGTGCTGGCCGCCGCAAGTGCCCATGCAGCCTGTCCGATCGAGCTAGCCGTCTATGGCGACGCGCAGGGCGGCGCAGAGATCGATTTTACCCCGACCGGCACCTCGGCGACCGTCACCAACTCGTTCCGGATGATCCTCGACAACAATGTGGTGCTCAACGGTATCGTTATGTGGAACGAAGGCGTGTCGCGGCCGAACGGCGCGCTGATGTACAAATGCCCCGAAGGCGACGTCACCGGCGAGGAGCTTGCTGCCTGCACGCCCTGGCATGGCGTCATCTACACGTCGGATGACAAGGGCAACATCGGACTGCTGCCGGCCGAAGGGGTCGAAGCGCCGAAGACGCTGATCCTGCCGGACCTCGGGCCGGCGTTGCGCCAATCCTCGGCCTATGGCGGCAGCGGGTTTTCGAAAGTGCCGTGGGATGTGTTTGTCTTGAAGGGATGCCAGGAATGAGCGAGGCGAAAAAGGTGCTGCTGGTCACCGGCGGCAGCCGCGGCATTGGCGCCGCGGTCTGCCGGCTAGGATCGAAGGCCGGCTACCGCGTGGCGGTCAACTATGCCTCGAACCAGGCTGCCGCTGACGCAGTGGTCGCCGAGATCAAGGCCGGCGGCGGCGAGGCCTTAGCCGTCAAGGGCGATGTCGGCAGCGAGGCCGATATCGTGGCCATGTTCGAGGCCGTCGACCGCGCCTATGGCCGGCTCGATGCCTTCGTCAACAATGCCGGCATCGTCGACGTCAAGGCCCGTGTCGACGAGATGGACGTCGCGCGGCTGGAGCGCATGATGCGCATCAATGTCGTCGGCTCGTTCCTGTGTGCCCGCGAAGCGGTGAAGCGCATGTCGACCCGTCATGGCGGGGCGGGCGGATCGATCGTCAACATCTCGTCGGCGGCAGCGACATTGGGCTCGCCGGGCGAATTTGTCGACTATGCCGCCTCCAAGGGTGCCATCGACACGTTCACCGTCGGGCTCGCCCGTGAGGTCGCACTGGAAGGCATTCGCGTCAATGCGGTGCGGCCCGGCCTCATCGATACCGAGATCCATGCCTCCGGCGGGCAGCCGGACAGGATAGAGCGGTTCCGCGACCTGCTGCCGATGAAAAGAGCCGGCACGGCTGATGAAGTCGCGGGCGCGGTTCTCTATCTTCTATCCGACGCCGCGTCCTATACGACGGGCGCGATCCTGAATGTAAGCGGCGGCCGCTGAGCGCCAAGCAAAGGGAAACAAACATGGCTTATGACGTCGTTATCATCGGATCGGGACCGGGCGGCTATGTCTGCGCCATCAAGGCGGCGCAGCTCGGGCTCAGCGTTGCGGTGGTCGAGAAGAACGCGACCTTCGGCGGCACCTGCCTCAACATCGGCTGTATTCCGTCGAAGGCGCTGCTCCATGCCTCCGAGATGTTCGCCGAAGCCGGCCATTCCTTCGACGCGCTCGGTATCGAGATACCAGCGCCGAAATTGAACCTGACGAAGATGATGGCGCACAAGGATGCGACGGTGTCGTCGAACGTCAACGGCGTCGCCTTCCTGTTCAAGAAGAACAAGATCGACAGCTTTCGCGGCACCGGCAAGGTGGTCGCGGCCGGCAAGGTCTCGGTGACCGGCGAGGACGGCAAGGTCGAGGAGATCGAGACCAAGAACATCGTCATCGCCACCGGATCGGATGTCGCCGGCATTCCCGGCGTCAAGGTCGACATCGACGAGAAGGTGATCGTGTCGTCGACCGGCGCGCTGTCGCTGGAGAAGGTGCCCGGCCATCTGGTGGTGGTCGGCGGCGGTGTCATCGGGCTCGAGCTCGGCTCGGTGTGGGCGCGGCTCGGCGCCAAGGTCACCGTGGTCGAATTCCTCGACACCATCCTGGGCGGCATGGACGGCGAGGTCTCCAAGCAGTTCCAGCGGCTGCTATCCAAACAGGGTTTCGAGTTCAAGCTCGGCGCCAAGGTCACCGGCGTCGCCAAGGCCAAGAAGGGTGCCACGGTCACCTTCGAGCCGGTCAAGGGCGGCGCCGCCGAGACGATCGAGGCCGATGCCGTGCTGATCGCCACCGGGCGCCGCGCCTATGCCGACAGTCTCGGGCTCGGGGAAGCCGGCGTCGAGGTCGACGAGCGCGGCCGGGTCAAGACCGATGGCCATCTCGAGACCAATGTCCCGGGCATCTATGCCATCGGCGATGTCATCGCCGGGCCGATGCTGGCACACAAGGCCGAGGACGAGGGCGTGGCGGTAGCGGAAACCATTGCCGGCCAGGCCGGCCACGTGAACTATGACGTCATTCCGAGCGTCGTCTACACCAGCCCGGAAATCGCCTCGGTCGGCAAGACCGAGGAAGAGTTGAAGAAGGCCGGCATCGACTACAAGGTCGGAAAATTTCCGTTCAGCGCCAATGGCCGGGCGCGCGCCATGCTGCACACCGACGGTTTTGTGAAGATCCTCGCCGACAAGCAAAGCGACCGCGTGCTCGGCGTGCATATCGTCGGCTTCGGCGCCGGCGAGATGATCCACGAGGCGGCGGTGCTGATGGAGTTCGGCGGCTCGTCGGAGGATCTCGCCCGCACCTGCCATGCGCATCCGACGATGTCGGAAGCGGTGAAGGAGGCGGCGCTGGCGACGTTCTTCAAGCCGATCCACATCTAAAGGCACTATCCCGATCAAGCCCGAGGATGACGAGCGTAGGGATGCCCATAAAACAAAACGGCCCGCCTTTCGGCGGGCCGTTCGTATTTGATATCGAGCCGATCAGTTGGCCGGTGCCGGTGCCGGCGCTGGGGCTGGGGCCGGCGCAGGAGCCGGTGCGGGCGCTGGTGCCGGGGCAGGCGCCGGTTCTGCAGGCGCCGGAGCAGGCGCGGGTGCTGGCGCAGGTTCGGCCGGCTTCATCGGTTCCGCCGGTGCGGGCGCGGGGGCCGGTGTGCTGGCCGCCGGCGGCTCGGCTGGTGCCGGGTGCTCACCACTTCTTCCGAAAACATAATACGCGACAACCGCCAGAATAACGACGACCAGCGCAATCAGCCAGCCACTACCGCCGCCACCGCTCTGTTTGATGGTGGTGTTGGTGGTGTTGGGATTGAACGGATCGTTTGGATTCGGTGCGTTCGCCATAAAAGTGTCCTCCGTGGATGAAAAATATCAATCAACACCATTCAACGCGCAATCATTGAACTGGTTTCACGCTAGGGTTGGAAAACGCCAAAAACAAGGACAATCCTGCCTTTCCGCAGCCTGAACGGCGTCGTTTCGCCCCGCAGCGCGCCAAGTTGGTGCCTATTATGGGTTTTTCCGGAGGATTTTTGTCGTGACGAATCCCATAGCAGAGTTTGTCCCGAATCACTGCGATGTTCTCGCCGGAGCCCAGTTCGCCGACCGCTATGTGCTGGTCACTGAAGGTCTTTCTTTAACGGCACTCGGCGCGGCGGAACGCGCCCTGGGGCGAACGCCGCCCTGGGTCGGCAGGCTCATGGCGCTGCGCAACCTTGCCGTCAAGCCGTTCCGGCTGAAGACGGGCCTGGAAACTGCGGTGTTGCCGTCGGGCCGGATCGGGATATTTCCGCTAATCAGCCAGTTTCCCGGCAAGGTTGTGCTTGGCCTCGACGACCGGCATCTCGATTTCCGTGTCATGGTCGAAGTCAGGAATCTCGGCAGGGGCCGACAGGAGGTGGCCGCGACGACGATCGTCAAGACGCACAATTGGCTCGGGCGCGCCTATCTCGCGATCATCATGCCGTTTCACCGGATCATCGTTCCGGCGATGCTGGCCCAGATCCTGGCGAAGTAAACTGAAGTAGCTAAAGTCCAACAGGCGTGACGGTGTAACCGGCCTTGCGGAAGTCCTCGACGAGGCCTTCGGGGCCGGGAAGGTGGAGGGCGCCGACCGCCATGAAGACGTTGCCCCTGGCAAGGATCGGTTCGGCATGCTCGACCATCACCTTGTTGCGGCTGGTGATCATGGTTTCCTCGAACGCCGCATAGCCCGCGGGGTCGTCCGTGCCATCCGGCATGGCCACGCGAAACAGCGGCCAGAACATGCCGGTGTCGCCGCGCTGGTAGAGCACGATCATGGTTTCGTTGATGTCGTTGATCTTATCGCCGAGCTTCAGCGTGTCGACGAGACCCTTCATGTGAAACGCCAGCGGCAGCGAGGCCATGGCTCGCAGCTGGCTTTCAGCCGTCTCCAATCCTTCCACCGGCTTGCCGGAAGCCTTTGCACCCTCGGCCAGCTTGACGTCGAGCACCGGTGCGCCGCCGGACTGGCGGGCCAGCTCGCAGGCCGGCAGTGCCATCATGGCCGAGAGCATCCACGGCTTCATCTTGGCAACCGTAGCCGGAGGAATGCCGCGTGCGTCGAGCGCGGCGTTCATGGCCGCCGCATCGTCGGGCGACAGCAGCGACGCCAGCGTCGTCGAATCGGTGAACATCATCAGGTCCGGCTCCTGGAGCATCGCGACCATCATCTTCTGCTTGTCGAGCACGTCGGTGGTTTCGATGACGATGGTGCCGGCGGCGTCATAGGCTTTCTGCGCGTCGGGAGGCAGCGTGGTGACGCGCGGGTCGGTCATATGCATGGTGCCGAACAGGAAGGACGGCTTTTCGCCGGGCTTTTCCAGCCTCCACAACAGGCCCTTGCCGTTCGGTGTCGCTGCGGCTTCCGCTTCGATCTTGCGGTAGGTCGCCGGATCGTTCTTCTGCAAGGCCGACAGCATGTCGGCGCCGGTGCAGGTCGGGATTCCGGCATGCGCGTTGCCGGCCGCGAACAGCAGCACGGCGAGGAACGACAGGAAGAACAAAACATTGAGCGCGACGAGCAGCTTCAGCGACACGGAAGCTGCACGGTCGGCGATGGCGATGACGCGTTTCATGGTTCTGTCTTCATGTTTGACCATGATCTTTTCCGAAAACCGGGTCCCACTTTTCGGGACCATGGTCAGTTCTAGAACCGAAAAGCGGCAAAACGGTTAATTGGTACTGCGAAATTGAAGGGTTCATGCCCGTGGATGGGCTGATTCGTAAATCTCGAGCAGCCTCGCGGTGTCGACGCCGGTGTAGATCTGCGTCGTCGACAGGCTGGCGTGGCCGAGCAGTTCCTGGATGGTGCGCAAATCGCCGCCGCTGCCGAGCAGATGCGTAGCGAAGGAATGGCGCAACGCATGCGGCGTCGCGGTATCGGGCAGATTGAGTGCTGAGCGCAGTTTGGCCATGTCGCGCTGGACGATGGCCGGGTTGAGCGGACCGCCACGGGCGCCGCGAAACAACAGGCCCTTGGGGTCGAGATGGTAAGGGCAGAGCCGGCGATATTCGGCGATCGCCCTGAGCGCCACCGGCAGCACCGGCACCAGGCGCGTCTTGCCGCCCTTGCCGGTGACGCGCAGCACGGTGTCGGCCGCCGACGCCAGGTCGGCGCCGGCCAGGCCGAGCGCCTCGGAAATGCGCAGGCCGGAGCCGTAGAGCAGTGTCAGCACAGCGGCGTTGCGGGCCGCGATCCAGGGTTCTTCCGCCAGTTGACCTTCGATGGAAACAACATGCTTGGCATCGCTCGCCGTCAGCGGCTTGGGCAGCGATTTGGGCTGCCGCGGCGCGCGCAGTGCTGCCGCACCTGCCGCATTGGCAAGGCCGCGCCGCTCGAGGAACCGCAGCAGCGAGCGAATGCCGGCGAGACCTCGGCCGAGCGTGCGGGCGCCGGCGCCGGCGTTGCGGCGGGCGGCGAGGAAGCCGCGCAGGTCGGCCGGGCGCAGATCGGCGATGTCCGAAATGCCGGGCGAGCCGCCGCAATGGCCGGTGAGGAAATGCAGGAACTGGCGCGTGTCTCGCTCATAGGCTTCCACCGTCTTAGGCGACAGCCGACGTTCTCGCGCGAGCATCTTCAGCCAGCTTTCGCGTGCCGCCTGGAGATCGGGTTTGGCCGGGATCAGGAATTCCTGCATGGCGTGCTTTCGACCCTTGTTTCCTGCATACCCCGCCATTTTCCGGCAGCCGGGTTAGGAAGCGGTGAAGAGCGCGTCATTGAAATGACGATCGGGGAGCGTTAGAGCAAAGCCAAAGGATTTAGCGCCATGAGCAAGCCCCAGAACCCTGTCCAGATGGCCGTGATCGGCGCCGCCCATGGCATCAAGGGCGAATTGCGGGTGAAGACCTTCACCGGTGAACCGCTGGCGCTGGCCGACTACGGCCCGCTCTACGCCCGTGACGGCCGCGCCTTCCAGATCATCGACATCAGGCCCGCCAACACCGTCGTCGTGGTCCGCTTCAAGGGCGTTGCCGACCGCAACGCGGCCGAGGCGCTGGCCGGCACGGAGCTGTTCGTCGACCGTTCGATGCTGCCGGACGACGGCGAGGAAGACGAGTTCTACCATGCCGACCTCGTCGGCCTCGAAGTCCGCGACGAGACGGGTGCCGCACTCGGCAAGGTCGTCGCGGTGCACAATTTCGGCGGCGGCGACATTCTCGACGTGACGCTGGGCGGGCGCAAGGGCGTGCTGATCCCGTTCACACAGGCTGCCGTGCCGCAAGTGTCGATCGCCGAAGGCTTCGTCCGTGTCGACCCGGCGGCGGCCGGACTTGTCGAGGACGAGGATGGCGACGGCCCGCGAGAGGAAGACTTCGATCCGAAGGGCAGGCCGCGCGGACCGAGCGATGCCGGGGGCAACCGGTGAGTTTTTCCGCTTCGGTGCTGACGCTTTACCCCGAGATGTTTCCCGGCGCGCTCGGCCTGTCGTTGGCCGGCCGGGCGCTCGAGGCCGGCACGTGGTCGCTGGAGGCGATCCAGATCCGTGACTTCGCCACCGACCGTCATCGCACCGTCGACGACACGCCGGCTGGCGGCGGTGCCGGCATGGTGATGCGTGCCGATGTCCTGGCCAGGGCGATCGACCATGCTTCGCCGGAAGGCGACGCAAGGCCACGGCTGTTGATGAGCCCGCGCGGCAAACCGCTGACGCAGGCGCGCGTGCGCGAACTGGCCGCAGGGCCTGGCGCCGTCATCCTGTGCGGCCGCTTCGAAGGCGTCGACCAGCGGGTGATCGACGCGCGGGGATTAGAGGAAGTCTCGATCGGCGACTACATCCTCTCTGGCGGTGAGCCGGCAGCGCTTGTACTGCTGGATGCCGTGGTGCGGCTGTTGCCCGGTGTGATGGGAAACGCCGTGTCGGGCGAGGAGGAGAGTTTCGAAAACGGCCTGCTTGAACATCCGCATTACACGCGGCCGCAGGAGTTCGAGGGACGCGAGATTCCCGATGTGCTGATTTCGGGCAATCACAAGAAGATCGCCGCATGGCGGCGGGCGCAGTCGGAAGCGCTGACGAAAGAGCGGCGTCCTGATTTGTTGGGCGCCGCCGCTCAGCCTTTCCAAAAGTAATAGAAAGCCAGAAACAGGCCGACGGCGACGACGAAGCCGCGCACCGCGTTTTGCGGCACGCGCTTGGCGATCCAGACGCCGGCATAGCCGCCGAGCGCGCCGCCCGGGATCATGATGATCGCCTGCGGCCAGGCGACGACGCCGCCCGAGACGAAGACGACGATCGCGACAGCGGCGATGACCATGGCCAGCATGTTCTTCAACGCGTTCAGCCGGTGGTAGTCGCCGGCTTGTGTCAGGCCGAGCGTCGCCAGCATCATCACGCCCATGCCGGCGCCGAAGAAGCCGCCATAGATGGCGGTGAGAAACTGCGCCAGGGAGCCGGCGAGCGAGCCCACCGCCGCTTCATGGCCGGGCTTCGGCACCGGTTTCAGCCAGGGGCCGGCGGCGAACAGGGCCGTCGCGGCTAGCAGCAGCCACGGCACCAGAGCGCGAAACGAGGGATTGTCGAGCGCCAGTAGGATCAGCGCGCCGGCCAGCGCCCCGATCGCCGAGATCAGACAGAGCAGCAGCGCGCCGCGCCAGAAATGCCTGATGTCGGCCGAATAGGCGAGCGTCGAGGTGATGTAGCCCGGAAATTGCGTCACCGAGGAGGTGGCGTTGGCGACGATCGGCGGCAGGCCGACCAACGTCATGGCGCCGAAGGTGATGAAGGTGCCGCCACCGGCGACCGCATTGGCGGCGCCTGACAGAAAGCCCGCCAGAAAGAGCAGGATGGCATCGAAGACAGACATGAATTGCGGCCGCTCAAAACTGTGTTATTTCAGGCTTAGAAAGCCTGAACGACCGGCGCAACCCGGCACGGCAGGATTACGATGGTGCCATGCGAGCAGAAAATGCGCTGCCAAGGCGTGACAAAGCGGCGAAATAGCTGTATGTGCCCGCCCGTACCGGCCAGAAAGAATCTGCCGGACCCGTCAACAATGACGGTGTAGTCGCCCCTGCCTGATGTTTCAAAGACAAATGTCTTGGAGACAAAGGGCATAGCCAAGCGGTCAATGGAACTGCAAGGCGAGTGTCGGACGCTCTGACTGTCGGAAGAACAAGAAGTGGACTTTTGAGATGGATATTCTCCGTCAGCTCGAGGCCGAACAGGCCGCCAAGATCGAAGCCAAGCGCAAGCTTCCCGAATTCCAGCCCGGCGACACCGTGCGCGTCCAGGTCCGCGTGACCGAAGGCACCCGCACCCGCGTCCAGGCCTATGAGGGCGTCGTCATCGCCCGCGCAGGCGCCGGCTTCCAGGAGAACTTCACGGTTCGCAAGATTTCCTACGGTGAAGGCGTCGAGCGCGTGTTCCCGGTCTACTCGCCGATGGTTGAAGGCGTTGAAATCGTTCGCCGCGGCAAGGTGCGTCGCGCCAAGCTCTACTACCTGCGCGATCGTCGCGGCAAATCGGCCCGTATTTCGGAAAACACCGGCGTGCGCGCCCGCAAGCTGAACGACGAGGAGCGCGATGCTCTGAACGCCGAGAAGGCCCGCATCGAGGCCGAGAAGGTGGCAGCCGCCGAGGCTCTGGCCGTCGAGAAGGCCGCTCAGGACGCCGCCGAGAAGAAGGCCGCCGCCGAGGCAGCTGAAGCCGCAAAGGCAGCCGAAGCAGCCACCGCCGAATAAGTTTTTCGGCGAGCAAGTTTGAAAAGGCGGCTTCGGCCGCCTTTTTTCGTTTCCGGGGCTGGCTGGCGGAAAAGTCGGCGGTTGACTCGATTTACATCGTGTACTAAACAATCGTACGCGATTTAAATGGAGAAATGAAATGCCTGCATTGTATTCTACCCAAGCCCGCGCCGTCGGCGGCCGTGCCGGCCATGTCCAGAGCGACGATGGCTTGCTCAGCCTCGATCTTGCCATGCCCAAGGAGCTTGGCGGCAAAGGTGGCGCCACCAATCCCGAACAGCTTTTCGCCGCCGGCTATGCCGCCTGCTTCGAAAGCGCCATGCGCTTCATCGCCGGCAAGCAGAAACTGCCGCTGCAGGATGCCTCGGTGACGGCAAATGTCAGCCTGCACAGCAATGCGCAGGGCGGATTTGTGCTCGGCGTTTCGCTGGCAGCGGAAACAAAAGGTCTTGATCAGGCGGCGGCGGAAGCGCTTGTATCGGCGGCGCACCAGGTTTGCCCCTATTCCAACGCCATCAAGGGCAACATCGAGGTGGCGCTTTCGGCTAAGGCGCTTCCGGCAAAGGCAGCATGAACACAAAACAGACGGACGATACCACGCAGGCCTCGGCGGATTTCGCCGGGGTGCCGAAACTCGACGAACAGATCTGCTTCGCCCTCTATTCGGCTAGCGGGCTGATGACACGGCTCTACCGGCCGTTGCTCGAACCGCTCGGCCTCACCTATCCGCAATATCTGGCGATGATGGCGCTGTGGGAGCGAGCGCCACGCACGGTGGGTGGACTCGGCGAGGTGCTGGGTCTCGATTCGGCGACGCTGACACCCCTGCTCAAACGGCTGGAGGCGGGCGGCTTCATCACCCGCCGGCGCGACGCTGCCGACGAGCGCCGGGTGCTTCTGGAGCTGACAGCCAAGGGACAGTCGCTACGCGGGCCCGCCAAAGACGTTGCTGTCCAGATACTCTGCCAATTTCCCCGCCTCAGCGCGGTCGAACTGGATGGCCTGCACCGCATCCTGGCCAAGCTCATTGCTGGGCTGCGCGAGACGGACGCCAAGGCACCGGCGGCTGACTGACCGCCGGCCAAGGCACGGATCTCCCGGAATCTTCCGATCGAGAGCATTGGAATCCGATTTCGCCCCAGGCGACACGGCAGAGCGTCTTGCATGACGCTTGCGGAAAGCTAAAGTCGGCGCCGGATTTTCCTGCAAGCCCGGCCATGCCCGGGTCATCAATTCCCGGGGAGTGTGTCATGACCAAATCGAAACTGCTGCTGGCGGGCCTGCTTGCCCTCGTCCTGGCACCCGTTGCCGCCTTCGCGCAGGCGCTGCCCGACCTCGGCGGCAAGAAGGTGGTGGTTGTGACCGAAAACGCCTATCCGCCGCTGCAGTTCATCGATGCCAAGACCGGCAAACAGATCGGCTGGGAATATGACGCGATGAACGAGATCGCCAAGCGGCTCAATTTCACGGTCGAGTACCAGAACACTTCCTGGGACGCGATGATCCAGGCGGTTTCCGACAACCAGTACAACATTGGCATGACCGGCATCACCATCAAGGACGACCGCAAGGAGAAGGTCGATTTCTCCGACCCCTATATGCGCTCGGAACAGTTCATGCTGGTGCGCGGCGATGAGAGCCGCTTCACCGACGCCAAGACCTTCGGCGCCTTCAAGGACGGGCTGGTCGGCGCGCAGGCCGGCACCACGCCCTTCTACACCGCCGTGTACAGCGTGCTCGACGGCAATGAGCAGAACCCGCGCATCAAACTGTTCGAGACGTTCGGCGCGACCGTGCAGGCACTGAAATCAGGCGACGTCGATGTTGTTTTGACCGATGGCACCGCCGGCAAAGGCTATGTCGACGCCTCCGAGGGCAAATTGAAGCTGATCGGCGGGCCGCTCGGTACCGAGGATTTTGGGTTTATCTTTCCGAAGGGTTCGGACCTGGTGAAGCCGGTCAACGCGGCCATCGCGGCGTTGAAGGCTGACGGGACGCTGGATGCACTGAACAAGAAATGGTTTCTTGATTACAAGATGGGGCAGTAGTTCGCTGAACCTCACGCAGACACGGCGCTTGAACACCCCCCTCTGCCCTGCCGGGCATCTCCCCCGCAAGGGGGGAGATCAGCTGTCCGCCCTGCCTTCGCGTACCTCCAGCATTGAAGAAAAGGCGCGGGCATTGAAGCTGCCAATCTCCCTCCTTGCGGGGGAGATGGCCGGCAGGCCAGAGGGGGGTGCCTTGGCGCAATCCTTCTGATGCAGGTCCCTTGCTCTTCCTCCAAAGCCGACTTCCCCTGGTGGCTCGTCGTTGCCGTAACCCTCGCCATCGCGGTGGCCGTCTTCGTCGCCACCAGCAACCTCTATACCCAGGTGTTTGCCACGGTCGCCAAGGGCATCGGCGTCACCATCTTCGTCACCGTGATTGCCTTCGTGCTGGCTTCGGCCATGGGTCTCGGCATCGCGCTGATGGGAATGTCCGGCTCGCGCTGGCTGCGCCAGATCGCGCGCTTTTATGTCGAGATCATCCGCGGCGTGCCGATCCTGGTGCTTCTGTTCTGGATCGCCTTTGCCGGTGCACCGGCCTTCGTCGCGGCTTGGAACGCGCTGACCGCGCCGCTGCAAAGTGCCGGCCTGTTCGGCGAGCTTTTGGTGCGCGACGTGTCGCTGCTCTGGCGCGCCATCATGGCGCTGACCATCGGCTATTCGGCTTTCATCTCGGAGGTTTTCCGGGCCGGCATCCAGTCGGTGGAGAAGGGCCAGATCGAGGCGGCGAAGGCGCTTGGGCTGACCCGCGCTCAGCGCTTCCGGCTGATCGTGTTCCCACAGGCGATCCGCACCATCCTGCCGCCGCTCGGCAATGATTTCGTCGCTTTGGTCAAAGATTCCTCGCTGGTCTCGGTGCTCGGCGTTGCCGACATCACGCAGATGGGCAAGGTCTACGCCGCCGGCTCCTTTCGCTTCTTCGAGACCTATTCGATAACGGCCTATATCTATCTCATCCTGACCGTCGGCCTGTCGCTGGCGCTTAGGACGCTGGAGCGGCGGCTGCGCCGCCAGCACGAGGAATAGTTTTTCGGCGAAGACAGCATTACGATCCCCGAGCATTCCCTTTGAGGAGGTCCCATGATCGTCGACAAAGCCAATGCGGCGCTGGATTCCGTCTACACGGCCGACACGCCGGAAGCGCTTGAGGAGGCCTATGCCGCGTGGGCCGCGACCTATGACACCGAGACCGCCTCGCTCGGCTACCTCCTGCCTTTCCTGATCACCGCCTGGGTGGCGCGCCATGTGCCGGCGGGCGATGGCCCCTTGCTCGATGCCGGCTGCGGCACCGGCCTGTCGGGACCGTCGCTGAAGGCGCTCGGTTACCGCGACATTGCGGGGCTGGACCTCTCGCACGATATGCTGAAGATCGCCGGCAGCCGCAATGCCTACAGCGAACTGAAGCAGGCAATGCTGGGCGACACGTTGCCATGGCCTGACGGCCACTTCCGCGCCTTCTTCTCGACCGGCGTGTTCACCATCAGCCATGCGCCGGCCTCTAGCCTGCACGAGTTGGTGCGCATCACCCGCAAGGGTGGCCATGCCATCTTCACCGTGCGTGACCAGGTGTTCGAAAGTGGCGGCTTTCAAGCCGTGTTCGATGAGCTGGAGCAAGCTGGGAAATGGCGACCGGTCGAGGAAAGCCCGTGGTTCCGCTGCTATGCGATCGCCGAGCCCGAAGCGCTGGTGAAGACGTTTGTGTTTGAAGTGATCTGAGCGGAGAGGTTTGGGTTCTGCGAAGACACGCCGCAATTGCCGAAAACCCAAAACATTGGTATGAGCCACGCCATGGAAGAGCTTTTTGGCGATCCGGCCTACAAGGGGTTCGTGCTGCAGGACAGGAAACGCCTGCCGTCGCGCTTTTCCGCGCGCGTGTCCGGGGCGCTGACCAGCCGACTACCCTAGGCCGACCTGTCCAGGTCGTTTTCGCCGGGCCGCAAGTCAGGCGTCTGCTCTTTCCCATTCTCATATCGACGGATTTACGCACATGAGCGCACCGCGCACCCTCTACGACAAGATTTTCGACGACCATGTCGTCGACCGCCAGGACGACGGCACCTGCCTGCTCTATATCGACCGCCACCTGGTCCATGAAGTGACCAGCCCGCAGGCCTTCGAAGGCCTGCGCATGACCGGCCGTAAAGTCCGACATCCGGAAAAGACGCTGGCCGTGGTCGATCACAATGTCTCGACCTCACCCGAGCGCAAGTTCGGCATCAAGAACGAGGAAAGCCGTATCCAGGTCGAGGCGCTGGCCAAGAACGCCAGGGATTTCGGCGTCGAATATTATTCCGAGAATGATATTCGCCAGGGCATCGTCCACATCATCGGTCCGGAGCAGGGCTTTACTCTGCCCGGCATGACCATCGTCTGCGGCGACAGCCACACCTCGACGCATGGCGCTTTCGGCGCGCTGGCGCATGGCATCGGCACGTCCGAGGTCGAGCATGTTCTGGCGACACAGACGCTGATCCAGCGCAAGGCCAAGAACATGCTCGTGCGTGTCGACGGCCAGCTGCCGCAGGGCGTCACCGCCAAGGACATCATCCTGGCCATCATCGGCGAGATCGGCACCGCCGGCGGCACTGGCTATGTCATCGAATACGCCGGCGAGGCGATCCGTGCGCTGTCGATGGAAGGCCGCATGACGATCTGCAACATGTCGATCGAAGGCGGTGCGCGCGCCGGCCTTATCGCCGCCGACGAGACGACCTTCGCCTATGTCAAGGACAAGCCTCGCGCGCCGAAGGGCGCGTCCTGGGATGCGGCACTCGAATACTGGAAGACGCTGCAGTCCGACGAGGGCGCGCATTTCGACAAGGTGATCGTGCTCGACGCGGCCAAGCTGCCGCCGATCGTCTCCTGGGGCTCCTCGCCCGAGGATGTGGTGTCGGTGCAAGGCATCGTGCCGAACCCGGACGACATCGCCGATGAAAACAAGCGCACCTCCAAGCAGCGCGCGCTCGACTATATGGGTCTGACGCCGGGCACCAAGATCACCGACATCACGCTCGATCGCGTCTTCATCGGTTCCTGCACCAATGGCCGCATCGAAGATCTGCGCGCCGTCGCCAAGGTGGTCGAAGGCAAGACGGTCAGCCCGCATGTCGACGCGATGATCGTGCCGGGCTCCGGACTGGTCAAGGAACAGGCGGAAGCCGAAGGCCTCGACAAGATCTTTGTCGCCGCCGGTTTCGACTGGCGCGAGCCGGGCTGTTCGATGTGCCTGGCCATGAACGACGACCGGCTGAAGCCGCATGAACGCTGCGCCTCGACCTCGAACCGCAATTTCGAGGGCCGGCAAGGGTTCAAGGGCCGCACCCATCTGGTGTCGCCGGCGATGGCGGCCGCGGCGGCGATCGCCGGCCACTTCGTCGACATCCGGGAGTGGAAGTAACCCGGATTTGAACAGAACCCGAGCCGCGCCCGGCTCGGGTCAGCTCTTTCCGTCGCGGCGGACGAGTTCGTGGAACTCCTCGCGGCGTCCCGGCTGTTCGGCGGCGACCACAAGCGCAAGCTGTTGTTCCTCGAAGAGCTTGAACCATTCGTCCCATTCGACAAGTTCATAGCCTCCCGCATTGAGCGGCCGTTCAGGCTGGTCCTGATCCTGATAGGCGTGCTGGCCGAAGACCAGCCTCAACATGGGCTGCGTCCCCGCCTCCGGCGATATGTCGACGATTGCGGGAAAGCCGGCGCGCCCGGCAGCCCATGAGCGGATCGCATCGTGGTCGGTCAGTGTGATTGTGTCGGCCATGGGTCGCTCCAGATTGTGAACGGAGGAACGCTGGCTGGGGTCTGCGGTTCCCTGACATTATTTTGAGGCGGCGGTCCTGCTTGCCGCATGGCTTAACCGCTTGTTTGGGCTTGCCCTCTAAGCTCTTCCCTGACGTAAGCTAGGGGAAGTCACAGTCGGTTGGACACGGGTCTGCTCATTGCGCTGCTCAACCCGACGATCGCGCTGGCGCTCGGCGCGGCGTTCCTTGTGCTATGGTCCTATCAGCGCCACCGCCCCTATCTGGCCGTTCTGGCGATCAGCTACAGTCTCTCGGCGGCTGGCTTCCTGCTCCAGTATTTCACCTTGCCCATCGGGATGCCGCTGACCAAGCTTACGTCGAACATCTGCTTCACCATCGCTGCCTGCTGCCTGTCCAGCGCCGTCATCCACCGTTATGGCCGCAAGGTGCCCTCTGTGGGGATCGCCGTGTTGGCGGGCGGCGGCCTGGCGTCGTTATGCTGGTTCCTGTTCGTCGCGCCGGATCTCACCTGGCGCATCCTGGCGATGAATTTCGCATTCGGCGGCATCAGCCTTCTGGTTGCCGCCGAACTGCGCCCGGTACGCAACAACGGCCCGACCGAAAAAATCCTGTTCGTGCTGTCGCTGCTGTCGGGCGTCAATTTCTTCGTGCGCACCCTTGCCGTCGTCATCGCGCATGGGCCCTTCGCCAGCTATGACGGGTTCTATGGCTCGTCCTACTGGACGACGGCGCTGCTGTCGCACGCGCTGCTCTCGCTGCTCATCGCGCTGTGCCTGTTTTCCGCCGCGGCACTCGACGTGCTGAAGGCATTGAAGACCGAGACCTATACCGACCCCCTGTCGGGCCTGCTCAACCGGCGTGGCTTCGAGGAGCGAGGCATGCTGCTCTTGCAGCACTGCGCCTCGGCCCGGTTCCCGGTCGCGCTAGTGCTGGCCGACCTCGATCATTTCAAGGCGCTCAACGATGTGCATGGGCATGGGGCGGGCGATCGGGTGATCGCCGACTTCGCCGCCAAGCTTCGGTCGGCGGCCGGCGCGCGCGGTGTTGCCGGGCGTATCGGCGGCGAGGAATTCGCGGTGCTGCTGCCCCTCAGCGATCTTGCGGCGGCGCGGCTGTTCGCCGAAGCGGTGCGCACCGTCTATTCGGCCGGCCATGTCGACGGGCTTCCCCCAGGAACGAAGGTGACGGCAAGCTTCGGCGTGGCGGCCCGCAGCGGTGGCGAGGCGCTGGAGCCGCTGATGCGCCGTGCCGACGATGCGCTCTACAAAGCCAAGAAGAACGGCCGCGACAGCGTACGCCTGTCCTATGAGCGGCCGGAAACGGCGTTCCTGCCGGAGCCGCTCAAGACCGGCTGAATCTGTCCGGCCGGGACGGCGTTAACGTCTTCTTCGCCCGTCGATGATTAGCTGTCGGCGCGGGTGCGGGAGAACATGAGCGGCGCCAACTTCATCCTGTTGATCAATCTGTCGGTTGCCGGCCTGCTGGCGGCATCCTTCATGGCGGTCGCCTTCCACGATGTCGGCCGGGCGCCGGCGCGCTGGCTGGCATTTGGCTATCTGCTGGGCATGGCCTATTCGGCCATCGAATTCTCCATTCCCGCTTTTGCCGACGCGCGGCTTCCGGTCGTTGCCGCCTTCGCGGTCTTCCTTGGCGCCACCATTGCGTTCAATGGCGGGCTTGCCCGCAAATACGGCGTGGCGGCGCCCTGGAAGCCGATGTTGTTTTTCCTGTTGGCCACCACCATAGCCGTGTATTTCGTGCAGGACCTGCCTCGCCAGTCGCTCATCCGCATCATGGCTTACCAGCTTCCCTATGCGGTCATGCAGTTCGTCGGGCTGGCCATCGTCTGGTCATCGAGGCAAAAGCTTGCCCGTCTCGATCGCATATTGATGGCCGTGCTGGCGGCGAGCGGCCTGCAGTTTGCCTCCAAGCCGTTCATCGCGCATGCGCTCGGCGGCTGGGGCGCCAATCCGCAGGCCTATCTGCAAAGCAACTACGCGCTGGTGTCGCAATCGCTCGGCACTGTCTTTGCGCTGGCGCTGGCGCTGCTGATGCTGGCCATCCTGGTTCGCGACGTGCTTGCCGAAGTGACGTCGAAGTCGGAGACGGACACGCTTTCGCGCCTGCTCAACCGCGGCGGCTTCACCCGCCATGCCGAGCTGGCGGTGCTTGGCGCGATGCGGCAAGGCGTGCCGGTCGCGCTGGTCATCGCCGACCTCGATCATTTCAAGAGCGTTAACGACAGTTTCGGCCATGCGTCAGGCGACCGGGTGATCGAGATTTTTGCAGGCTTCCTGCGCGAAGCCGCCGCCGCGCATCACGTTGCCGGCCGCATCGGCGGCGAGGAGTTCGCCATCATCCTGCCGGGAACCAACCTTGCCGCGGCGCGGCTGTTCGCCGAGGGCACGCGCAGCGCCTTTGGCGGGCTGCCCATCGACGGGCTGCCCGCTGACAACCGCTGCACCGCGAGCTTCGGCGTCGCCGAACTTCATCCGAGCGAAGACTTTGCCGATCTGATGCGGCGCGCCGACCAGGCGCTCTATCAGGCGAAGAATGCCGGGCGCGATTGCGTGCGCGTCTCCGCCGGGCCTGCCGGCAATTGGTCGTCAGCCGGAATGGAAGCCAGAGCAATTTCAGGAAAAGTGTGAAACGGTTTTCCCGGGAAAAGCGCATAGCGCTTTCTCTTGGGAAATTGCGTCCAGACAAAGAGTCTAACGGCAGGGGCTGAGCTCGGGCATCTCGCCGTCGGAGAGACCGTACATATAGGAGCGGCCCTTCACCAGCACCGGCGGCCGGTAGCAATCGCTGTATCCGCTGATCTCGTCGGCTTCGTTCTCGTAGATCACCTTGGGCTGGCCGGCGCTGGTGTAGTCGGATAGCTGCTTGGCCAGCCTGCCTTCGCCGACGATGATGCGCTTGTAGCCGGCGGCGCTGTCGATAACGAGATTGCCGAAGGAATCAGCGTAGACACGATCCTGATGCCGGGCGCCGGCGAGCGCTGGCGCTGCAAGGCCAACGACCGAGGCCGCTACGATGAGCGCCGCAAGGCGCGATCTGCCTGAATTCGAACGCATGGCGTCCTCCGTGTCTTGAGGGAAAGCCTCCTCGAATCAGAAATTAACGTTTTCTTAACCTTTGTTAAGAGGCCGGTGCGTTTGGCGGCAATGTCTCGGTAAACATGGTTAATATCCGTTAATATCCGACTGGATGGAAAACCCGTTGGCCATCATTCGGCCATGCTCGGCCGCACCATCGCGGCTGGTGTCCGTCTCGGCGTCGGGATGACCTTGATCTTGGCAAAGCATCGCGGCTGGTTTGCCGCGCGGGAGGACAGCATATGGCGCTACGCCGGCCGAATTGGGTCTCCGTTTTCCCGTTGCTCGGGATCGCCGCTGGCTGTGTGCCGCAGGACAGCGCGCCGAAGGCGGCCAATACCGTGGTCGTCTCACCTGCACCGGCTCAGCAGTCCGTCGCAGCCGCGGCGCCTCCGGCAGCTGCAACCAAGATCATCACCGACCTTACCGCGCCTCGGTCCGGCATAGGCGCGGCCACCTACAGATGCGGCAACAACGGTATGATTTCTATCCAAAATCTCGGTACATCGTTGCGTGTGGTCGGGTCCGACGGCGCGACCGAGGAGTTTGCGGCCTCGCCCGCCAACCAGAGCAGCCGCTACCAGGCGGTCACGCATGACGCAATCGTGATCGACGGACGCGAGGCGTTGGTGATGAAGAAGGGGTCGACGCCGCAGACCTGCAAACGCTGACGCCAATCTCAACACCGCTGGGCCCTTGGGTCAGACATGTTGCACTGCAGCGATATCGAGCCGGCTTCGGGCCTCCCGGCCTAATCGATTGAAGCCCAAGCCGGCCTTTTAGTCAGACTAAATTACGTTTTCGAAACGGTTTTCTGGCTTTGACGCGGTGCAAAAAGAGCATTAGAAACCGGCTGTCCGAAGTCGCAACCGGAAGCGGCAATGCCGCATTTCCACCTGAGGCTCCAGAGAGACGCCGAACTGGGGGAGCCATGAGCAAATCACCAGCCACCCGCGAATTTGTCAGACGTGAACGGCCGATTTCGCCGCACCTCACCGTGTACCGGCCGCCGATCACCATGACGATGTCGATCATTCACCGCATCACCGGTGGCGCGCTGTATTTCGGCACGCTGCTGGTCGCCCTGTGGCTGATGGCGGCGGCAAGCTCGCAGGCGACGTTCGATTGGGCCAATTGGGCCTTCGGCACCTGGCTCGGCCGGCTCATCCTGTTCGGCTACACCTGGGCGCTGATGCACCATATGCTGGGTGGCGTGCGCCATCTGGTCTGGGACACCGGCGCGGGTCTGGAGAAGCATACCGCCTCGAAGATCGCCTGGGCGACGCTGGCCGGCTCGATCCTGCTCACCCTGCTGATCTGGATCGCCGGCACTATGGCGCGGGGAGCCTGACCATGAGCGGCAAAAACACCGACATGCGCACGCCGCTGGCGAGGGTCCGCGGCCTCGGCTCCGCCCGTGAGGGCACCGGGCATTTCTGGCGCCAACGCCTCACCGCGATCGCCAACATCCCGCTGATCCTGTTCTTCGTCGGCTTCCTGATCGCGCTCAACGGCGCCGACTACGCACATGTGCGGGCAGCTCTTGCCAACCCGTTCGTGGCGCTAGTGATGGCCCTGGTGCTCATTTCCGGGCTTACCCATATGCGGCTCGGCATGCAGGCGATCATCGAGGATTACGTGCATGGCGAAGGCATGAAGCTGGCGCTGATCGCGCTCAATACATTTTTCACCATAGCGGTCGGCGTCGCCTCGATCTTCGCCCTGCTCAAGCTGGCATTCGGAGGCTGAGTTGGCCAAGGACGCGAAACAAGCCAACACGGCAGGCTATACCTTTGTCGACCACAAGTTCGACGTGGTGGTCGTTGGCGCCGGCGGCGCCGGCCTGCGCGCCACGCTCGGCATGGCCGAACAGGGGCTGCGCACCGCCTGCATCAGCAAGGTGTTCCCGACCCGCTCGCACACGGTGGCGGCGCAAGGGGGCATTGCCGCCTCGCTGTCCAACATGGGTCCCGATTCCTGGCAGTGGCACATGTACGACACCGTCAAGGGCTCGGACTGGCTGGGCGATGTCGACGCCATGGAATATCTGGTGCGCGAAGCGCCGGCCGCGGTCTACGAGCTCGAACATTACGGCGTGCCGTTTTCGCGCACCGAAGAGGGCAAGATCTACCAGCGGCCGTTCGGCGGCCACATGATGAACTATGGCGACGGCCCGCCGGTGCAGCGCACCTGTGCCGCCGCCGACCGCACCGGCCACGCCATCCTGCACACGCTCTACGGCCAGTCGCTGAAGAACAACGCGCAGTTCTTCATCGAGTATTTCGCGCTCGACCTGATCATGGAGCCGGACGGCACCTGCACCGGCGTCGTCGCCTGGAACCTCGATGACGGCACCATCCACCGTTTCTCCGCCAAGATGGTGGTGCTGGCGACCGGCGGCTATGGCCGCACCTATTTCTCGGCCACCTCGGCGCACACCTGCACCGGCGACGGCGGCGGCATGGCCGCGCGGGCAGGGTTCCCCCTTCAAGACATGGAGTTCGTGCAGTTCCACCCGACCGGCATCTATGGCGCCGGCTGCCTGATCACCGAGGGCGCACGCGGCGAGGGCGGCTATCTCGTCAACTCCGAGGGCGAGCGCTTCATGGAGCGCTACGCGCCGTCGGCCAAGGACCTTGCCTCGCGCGACGTCGTCTCGCGCTGCATGACGCTGGAAATCCGCGAGGGTCGCGGCGTCGGCAAGAACAAGGACCACATCTTCCTGCATCTCGACCATCTCGATCCCGCCGTCCTGCATGAGCGGCTGCCGGGCATTTCGGAATCGGCCAAGATCTTTGCCGGCGTCGACCTGACCAAGGAGCCGATCCCGGTGCTGCCCACGGTCCACTACAATATGGGCGGCGTGCCGACCAATTACTGGGGCGAGGTGCTCAATCCGACGGCGCTCAATCCAGACCAGGTGTCGCCCGGATTGATGGCTGTCGGCGAAGCCGGCTGTGCCTCCGTGCATGGCGCCAATCGGCTCGGTTCGAATTCGCTGATCGATCTTGTGGTGTTCGGCCGCGCGGCCGCGATCCGCGCCGGCCAGGTCATCGACCGCAAGTCGGCGATCCCTTCGCCCAACGAAGCCTCGGTCGAAAAGATCATGGACCGCTTCGACCGGCTCCGCCACGCCAACGGCTCGACGCCGACAGCGGTGCTGCGCGAGAAGATGCAGAAGGCGATGCAGGAAGACGCGGCGGTGTTCCGCACGCAGGAATCGCTGGAGAGCGGCTGCAAGCGCATTTCGCAGCTCTGGGGCGAGTTGAAGGACATCAAAGTGTCCGACCGCTCGATGATCTGGAACTCCGATCTGGTCGAG
This sequence comes from Mesorhizobium sp. M0011, assembly GCF_040324155.1. NCBI lineage: Bacteria > Pseudomonadati > Pseudomonadota > Alphaproteobacteria > Hyphomicrobiales > Phyllobacteriaceae > Mesorhizobium > Mesorhizobium sp. M0011. The sequence goes on from NZ_JAMYVQ010000032.1 coordinate 40,389, forward strand.
ACGCTGGAGCTGGAAAACCTGATGGCCAATGCCATCACCACGGTCTACAGCGCCGAGGCGCGCAAGGAGAGCCGTGGCGCGCACGCACGCGAGGACTTTTCGGCGCGCGACGACGCGGTCTGGCGCAAGCATACGCTGGCCAGGCTGAGCGAAGACGGCAAGGTGACGCTCTCCTACCGGCCGGTGCACACTGAGCCGCAGCTGGCTGAAAAGGACGGCGGCATCAGCCTCGCCAAGATCGCGCCCAGGGCCAGAGTGTATTGAGGATCGAACATGGTTGAACTCACGCTCCCCAAGAATTCGCAGATCAAGCCGGGAAAGACCTGGCCCAAGCCCGAGGGCGCCACCAATCTGCGGGAGTACCGCATCTATCGCTGGTCGCCGGACGATGACGAGAACCCGCGCATCGACACCTATTTCGTCGACATGGACGATTGCGGGCCGATGGTGCTCGACGCGCTGCTGTGGATCAAGAACAAGATCGACCCGACGCTGACCTTGCGGCGTTCCTGCCGCGAAGGCATTTGCGGCTCCTGCGCCATGAACATCGACGGCTCCAACACGCTCGCCTGCACCAAGGGCTGCGACGACATTTCCGGCGCGGTAAAAGTCTACCCGCTGCCGCATATGCAGGTGGTCAAGGATCTTGTGCCGGACCTCACCAATTTCTATGCCCAGCATGCCTCGATCCAGCCCTGGCTGAAGACGGTGTCGCCGGAGCCGGCCAAGGAGTGGCTGCAGAGCCATGAGGACCGCGAGAAGCTCGACGGGCTCTACGAATGCATATTGTGCGCCTGCTGCTCGACCTCGTGCCCGAGCTATTGGTGGAACGGCGACCGCTATCTCGGCCCGGCAACGCTTCTGCAGGCCTATCGCTGGCTGATCGATAGCCGCGACGAGGCCACCGGCGAGCGGCTCGACAACCTCGAAGACCCGTTCCGGCTCTATCGCTGCCACACCATCATGAACTGCGCGCAGACCTGCCCCAAGGGCCTCAACCCGGCCAAGGCGATCGCCGAGATCAAGAAGATGATGGTGGAGAGAAGGGTTTAGGCGGTTGGTCGGTTGCCGGCGAAAGCAAATCCAATGAGCGATGACCTTCCCATCCTCTCCCCGGTAGAAGCCCGTGTGCTCGGCTGCCTGATCGAGAAGAAGGAGCTGACGCCGGATGTCTATCCGCTGACGCTGAATTCAGCACTGGCCGCCGCAAACCAGAAGACGGCGCGCGAGCCGGTGATGGCGCTGGAACAGGCCGAGGTGCACCGGGGGCTGAAGCTGCTGGAACAAAAGGGTCTGGTGCGGCAGATGTTCGGTTCGCGTGTCGAGCGCTACGAGCACCAGATGGCGCAGCGCTTCTCGCTGACCACGCCGCAGACCGCTTTGATCGGCCTGCTGTTGCTGCGCGGGCCGCAGACGGCCCATGAATTGTCGGCGCGCACCGAGCGCATGGCACGGTTTTCGTCGATCGAAGATCTGCGCGCCGAACTCGACATGCTGATCGGACGTCGGCCGCCACTCATCGAGGAAATCCCGCGAGGACCGGGCCAGCGCGAGGACCGCTACGTGCATCTGCTGAGCGGCCCGGTGGACGTTGCCGCCCTTTCGGTGCAGCGAAGTGCATCGGCCCTGCCTGCTTCCGACCTGGAGGCGCGGTTGGAGGCACTGGAGCAGGAAGTCGCCGCACTGCGTGCTCGCCTGGACGCGCTGGGAGCATAGGCCGGCGCGCGCCTGGCGTTCGCGCCGGGCCTTTACACGGATGCAGCGCTTTCAGCCGAGCCGGGCATCAAGCGATACGTTTATGGCGCCGAGCGCCTTCGAGACCGGACATCCGGCCTTGGCCTTTTCAGCCAACTCCCCAAATTTCGCCGCATCGATGCCAGGCACCTTGCCGACCACGGTGAGTGCGCTCCCGGTGATCCCCGTGCCGGGAACCAGCGTCACCACGGCCTTGGCGTCGAGTTCGGCGGCGGGGGTGCCGTTCTCGGCCAGGAAATGCGAAAACTGCATGGCAAAGCAGCCGGCGTGCGCGGCGGCGATCAGTTCTTCCGGATTGGTGCCGGATTTGCCACTCTCGTCCTCGAAGCGCGCCTTGAACGAATAAGGCGTGCCCTTCAAGGTTCCGCTCTGGGTGTCGAGCGTGCCCGTGCCCTCTTTCAGATCGCCTTTCCAGATGGCGTTTGCGGTGCGGTCCATGAATTCCTCCTTGTTACAGCGGTGGCGCCGGCCAGGCGGCGTTCCTCCCAACTATAGCGCGGGCGCGAGGGAAGGCCACCGCGCTGTTTGCGCGCGCATGCAGCGCCGGCGGACCGCGCCGAATCTTTTTTTGAAAAAATCTGCGTGCAAAAATGTCGACTTGCATCGGCCCCGACCGTCCTGCGGGGACCACGGATTCTCGTGGCGGATGGAGGTTCGGATGAACAATCTGTTTTCTGCCCATTGGACAAGCACCGGCCGAAGGGCTGATCTAGGGGAAAGCGACCCGCTGCATGTGCCGCCCTCCGGCTTCGGCCGGCTGCTTGCGGCAGTTGCCATTATCGGCATTGCGGTCAGCCTTCTCGATCATGTTGCTGCCGGCAAGGACTCAACCGATATCGTGATCGCCTATGGTTCGTCACAGCAAAGGAGCTGGAAATGAGATATGTCTGTCTGGTCTATGGCGAGGAAAACGACCTCCATGCCATGACGCCGGAGCGTCTGGCCAAGCTCGATGCCGATTCCATGGCTCATGACCGGTCATTGGATCAGCGTGGGATGCTGATCGTCGCACAGGCGCTCCAATCGGTGAAGACGTCGAAGACGCTGCGGCGACGCCAGGGCAAGCGGCTGATCACCGACGGCCCGTTCGCCGAAACCAAGGAGCAGTTGCTCGGCTTCGTCATGATCGAGGCGGACAATCTCGACCAGGCGCTGGAGATCGCTGGCGAGATCCCGCTGGCCGAAATAGGCACTATCGAGGTGCGGGCGATCTACGATGTGCCGGGGTCATAGCCCCCGCCATGTGCTACAGCCACGCGGAAACCAAGACATTCGATTGAAAGATCGTCCTGGTTCATTTCGTGCGCAACTTTTGCGTGTTGAAGCAAGGCGAGAGTTCTCCTATCGTCGCCGGGGTTCTTGGGGATTTCGACATGCCTTTCCTGATTGCTATCCTTGGCGTGATGGGCGCGGCGGCGTTCTGGTGGTACCGGATGAAGGCCATGAACGAGGCCGCGCGTGACGTTGCGGACGTTGTCGGGCGCGTACAGGGCAACATCCGCCGCAAGAAGCTGCGCAAGCAGGCAGCGCTGTCGCCGCTGACGGCGATCGATGATCCGGTCGTAGCGGCGGCTACGCTGATCACGTCGATCGTCTCCGAGGATGGGCCCATACTGCCGCAGCGCGAGGCCGTCATCCGCGCCGTGATTTCCGAGATCGCCGACAAGAAGAAAACGGACGAGGCGGTGGTCTACGCCAAATGGGCGGCGGCGCAAGTCGACGACACCACCGTCGTCATCGACAAGCTGGCGCCGTTTCTGCGCGAACGTCTCGATGTCGCCGAGCGAAACGATCTGCTGCAGATGGTCAACCGCGCCGCCCAGGGCGGCGAGAAACGCCTCGAAATATCCGACCAGAGGATATTGCGGCTGCGGCAAAAGCTGGGTTTTGAGGTCAATTGATCGCATACCTTGGCGATTGGCGGAAACGCCCATCGCTTTCGTCATCCTGGGGCGGAGCAAGGAGCGAAGCGACGCGGCGCAGACCCCGGGATCCATGCCGCGACTCAAACGCGTCACCACGGTGCAGAATTCTGCTCCGCTGCATTCTTCAGCCAAGGTCGCGGCATGGATCCTTGGGTCTTCGCTCCGCTTCGCGTCGCTACGCCCAAGGATGACGACGTTGGGGATGCTGGCGGCGGGTCAAATCGCCTCGCCCTTCAACAGTCTTGGCGTGCCGGCGGACAGTCCCGACGCCTGGCGGATGAAGAATTCCTTCAGGCGCGGCATGCGTTCGACGAGGCCGAGGCCGATGTCGCGGACGGTGCGCAGCGGGCCGATGTCGTTGGAAAACAGCCGGTTCAGCGCGTCCGTGGTGATGCCCATCTGCACCGTGTCGAAGCGGCGCCACTGCTGGTAGCGCTCGAGCACGTCGAGCGCGCCGATATCCCGGCCGAGCCGGTCGGCCTCGACGATCACCTCAGCAAGGGCCGCGACATCCTTGAAGCCGAGATTGAGGCCCTGGCCGGCGATCGGGTGGATGCCGTGGGCGGCATCGCCGGCGAGCGCGATGCGGGGTGCGACGAAGGCGCGCGCAATGGTCAGGCCGAGCGGCCAGGCGCGCGGCTTGTCGGCGACGCGGATTTCGCCAAGCTTCAGGCCAAAGCGCTGCTCGAGCTCGTGTTCGAAGAGGAGATCGTCACCGGCCACCAGCTTCTCGGCATCGGGCGTACGTTCGACCCAGACGATCGACGAACGGTTGGTGCCGTCCTCGCCGGGTTTGAGCGGCAGTGTGGCGAAAGGCCCGGCCGGCAGGAAATGCTCTTCGGCGCGACCATTGTGCGGGCGTTCATGCGCCACCGTGCAGACGATGCCGGACTGGCCATATTCCCACTTCACCGTCTTGATGCCGGCCATGTCGCGCAGCTTCGAGTTGACGCCGTCGGCGGCGACCAGCAGCCGGGCCTTCAGCGTCGCGCCGTCGGCGAGATGCACGGTGATGCCGGCGCCGTTGGTCTCGAACCCCTGCACGGCGACGCCTTCGATGATGTCGATGCCGAGTTTTTCGGCACTGGCCCGCAAGGCGCCGTTCAGCACCCTGTTGGCGACCATATGCGCAAAAGGCTCGCCCGGCGCCACTTCGCCGTCGAAGGTCAGGAAGACCGGACGCACCGGATCGGCAGTGCGCGAATCGGTGATGATCATCTCGGTGATCGCCTGCGCCTGGGGCACGATCTCGGCCCACACGCCGAGCTGGTCGAGCATGCGGCAGGCGGCGGCGGCAATGGCCGAGGCGCGGCCATCCCTTTGCCAGGCGCCAGCAGGTGCGGCATCGACGAGAGCGATGGCGAGATCCGGTCGCGCCTGCTTCAGCGATACGGCGGCGGCCAGGCCGACATAGCCGGCGCCGGCGACCAGGACATCGAGCCCAGATCTTGTTTTCGCGTTTGCCCCGGTTTTCGTGTCCGCCTTGCGTTCCATCATCTTCGCTCCTGCGCGCCGGCCGGGTCTTGCGCCCTTGACTGCCTGTCCGTCCTGTCGGAAACCGCCATAACACTTCTGCGGCGAGGGCGCGAAATATGACGGCAGCCATGGACGAGCTTCTCGGCATTCTCGACCTCGAGAAGCTGGAACACAATCTGTATCGTGGTCGCAGCCCGCTGCTCGACTGGCAGCGCGTGTTCGGCGGCCAGACCATCGCCCAGGCGCTGGTGGCGGCGCAGCGGACAGTGGATCCCGATCGGTACGTGCATTCGCTGCACGGCTATTTCATGCGGCCTGGCGACACCAAGGTGCCGATCGTCTACGAGGTCGACCGTATTCGCGACGGCGGCTCCTTCACCACGCGGCGCGTGGTAGCGGTCCAGCACGGCCAGGCGATCTTTTCGCTCGAAGCCTCGTTCCAGCAGGATGAGGTCGGCCTGGAGCACCAGGTGCCGATGCCGCAGGACGTTCCGGGGCCGGACACATTGCTGTCGCAGCGCGAATTGCTGGGCAAATTCGGCGAGGCGGTGCCCGATGGCATCAAACGCTACTGGGAGCGCGACCGGCCGATCGAAATGAAGCCGGTGATGCTCAAGCATTACACCAGCCGCGAAAAACTGGAGCCAAAGCAGAACATCTGGATCCGCACCACCGGTCCGGTGCCGGCGGACCGCGCCATCCAGGCGGCGGTGCTCGCCTATCTTTCCGACATGACACTGCTCGACACATCGACCTTCGCGCATGGCCGCGCCATTTTCGACCGCGATATCCAGGCGGCGAGCCTCGACCACGCCATGTGGTTCCATCGCAGTCATGCGCTCGACGACTGGATGCTCTACACGCAGGACAGCCCGTCGACACAGGGGTCGCGCGGCTTTACGCGCGGGTCGCTATTTGCCCGCGACGGCACGCTGATCGCCTCGGTTGCGCAGGAAGGGCTGATCCGGCTTAAGCGATCGCCTGCAGAGTAGGCATTTTCCAAAAATTGCCTAACTTTTAAGCAGATGCACCGCCGCAGCTGTGGGCAGGTTGCGTCGGTGCGCTCCCGAAACTGTTTGCTTACAATAGGTTAACACCCTGCTTCGGCACTTGGCACGGAGCTTGAATCCTTGTGGGCACTCTCCGGCTCTTTGGGATCGGTGAAGGTGTGCAAACGCGGGGGACCGCAACAGCAAAGGGTGAAACCTTATGAAAATCGTGATGGCAATCATCAAGCCGTTCAAGCTCGACGAGGTACGCGAAGCGCTTACCGCCGTCGGCATCCAGGGCCTGACCGTCACCGAAGTCAAAGGCTACGGGCGTCAGAAAGGGCATACGGAGATCTATCGCGGGGCGGAATACGCGGTCAGCTTCCTGCCGAAGATCAAGATCGAAGTCGCGGTCAGCGCCGACATGGTCGACAAGGCCGTCGAAGCCATCACCGCCGCCGCCAAGACCGGCCAGATCGGCGACGGCAAGATCTTCGTTTTCGGCATCGATCAGGCGGTGCGCATCCGCACCGGCGAAACAGACACCGACGCGCTCTGAGCGGCGATCACGTATTCCAATGGAGAGTTCAATGAATATTCCTTCCACCTTGAAGTCAGTGGCGCGCTCCGCGCTGCTGGGCTCGTTCGCACTCGGAGCATTGGGCACGGTCGCCGCATTGGCGCAGGAAGCGGCTCCCGCCGCGGCTGCAGCAGCGCCAGCTTTCACCGTCGACAAGGGCGACACCACGTGGATGATGATTTCCACCGTTCTGGTGCTGTTGATGACGGTTCCCGGCCTTGCGCTTTTCTACGGCGGCCTGGTTCGCAGCAAGAACATGCTGTCGGTGCTGATGCAGGTCTTCACCATCACCAGCGTGGTCATGATCATCTGGGTTTTCTACGGCTACAGCCTCGCCTTCACCCCGGGCAACGCCTTCGTCGGCGGCCTTTCCAAGATGTTTCTCTCCGGCGTCGATGTGACGACCCTGTCGGAAACCTTTACCAAGGGTGTCGCCATTCCTGAACTGGTGTTCGTCGTCTTCCAGATGACCTTCGCCTGCATCACGCCGGCCCTGATCGTCGGCGCCTTCGCCGAACGCGTCAAATTCTCCGCTTTGATCCTTTTCGTGATCCTTTGGGTCACTTTCATCTACTTCCCGATCGCTCATATGGTCTGGTTCTGGGGCGGCCCGAGCGCTTATAGCGATCCGACCGGCCTCATCTTCAGCTTCGGCGCCATCGACTTCGCCGGCGGCACGGTCGTTCACATCAATGCGGGTATTGCCGGCCTCGTCGGCGCGCTCATGATCGGCAAGCGCAGCGGCTACAAGAAGGACCTCATGGCGCCGCACTCGATGACGCTGACCATGGTCGGTGCTTCGCTGCTGTGGGTCGGCTGGTTTGGCTTCAACGCCGGTTCGAACCTTGAAGCGAACGCCTATGCGGTGCTGGCCATGATCAATACCTTCGTCGCCACGGCGGCGGCGGCGGTCACCTGGATCGTGCTTGAATCGCTGCTGCGCGGCAAAGCCTCCATGCTTGGTGCTGTTTCGGGTGCGGTGACCGGCCTCGTCGCCGTCACGCCCGCTGCCGGCTTTGCCGGCCCGATGGGCGCCATCGTGCTCGGCATCGTCGCCACCTTCGTCTGCTACTTCTTCGTCTCGGTGGTGAAGAACGCGTTCGACTACGACGACAGCCTTGATGTCTTCGGCGTCCACTGCATCGGCGGCATCATCGGCGCGCTCGGCACAGGCATCCTGGTCAATCCTGCCCTCGGTGGCGCCGGCATTGTCGACTATTCGACGGCCGACTTTGCTGCCGGCTATGCCGGCACGGCCACACAACTCCTGGCGCAGGCCAAGGGTGTCCTGGTGACCCTGTTGTGGTCGGGTATCGGCAGCGCCATCCTCTACAAGATCGTCGACCTGATAATCGGCCTGCGTCCGACAGCCGACGCAGAGCGCGAAGGCCTCGACCTCACCTCGCATGGCGAAGCGGCCTATCACTCGTAAGCCCTGTGCGAGGCGGCCTCGGCCGCCCCGCATTCTCCCATCCCGTCGTGACGCTCCCGAAAGGAGTTCACGCATTGAGGCCCGGATCATGTCCGGGCCTCTTTTTTTGGCAAGCCATTCCGGCAATGGGCGGCTTCACGCAATCACGTTCGGGTGATCAGGTTTTTTGAGGAAACAACGACCGCTCTGGTTCCGAACAGTGGAGGCGATCGTCGTTCTGACGCTCGTGCCAACAACAGGGAAGGAAACCATCTCATGAACCTCAAGAACATCTGCCTCGGAGCGCTTGCTCTTTCCATGATAGGCGGCGTGGCTTTTGCCGGTGCTCTGGATGAGCCCGACAACATGGCGCCGTTCTTCACGGACTCCGGCATGAAAACCATGAAGCCGATGGCGGATTTCAAGACAGCCTTCATGGCCATGCCGATGGAAAAGCAGGAAGCGATGAAGAAGGAATGCCAGGATGCGGCGATGAGCAAGCCGCATGCGGAATTCTGCGCCAATGTGCAGGCGCTCGGCGGCGCCAACTGATTTGCCGCGATCGGGCCGAGACCCGATCTTTGTTCCAGACGACCAATGGCGGGCTGCCAGCCCGCCATTGTGTCGTTCGATGGAAGCTCCATCGGCCCGTCGTCCATCATTGCCTCGAGCGGCTCAACCGGCGGTAAGAGGTTTGATCATCTCAACCTCTTATAGTTAATGCGCCCTTAACCTTCCCACCGATAGTCTGAGACCCGAATCTGCCGGAATGCGCCACGCACCCGGCGAGTCCACGACAGACGGGGAAGAGCATGCGTTCAGGGGCTTCAGCACCGCTCGCGCTGGCCGATACGGGGCACGGCATCCAGGCGTTCGCACGGCGTCAGGTCGGGCGGCTGGTCGGCGTCGGCCTGTTCGCGCTGGCCGCCTTTGGCGTTGCCAGCCTTGCCACCTGGAATGTCGCCGATCCGAGTTTTTCCCACGCGACGAACAACACCGTCACCAATGCCATGGGCTATGCGGGTGCCGTGTTCTCCGACCTGGCCATGCAGTTCTTCGGCCTCGCCGCCGTCGCCGCCTTGGTTCCGACGGTCATCTGGGGATTCCTGCTGTTTTCCGCACGCGGCGTCGACAGGCTGCCCAAGCGCGGGTTGTCCTGGTTCGGCTTCGCGCTGCTGGCCGCTGCGATGGTCGGCTGCGTCGTGCCGCCCAAGACCTGGCCGCTGCCCACCGGCCTCGGCGGCGTGTTCGGCGACATGGTGCTGAAGATCCCCGGCGTCGTCATCGGCGGCTATCCGACCGGGCTGATCGCCAGCATCATCGCCATCCTGCTGTCGGCGCCCGCACTGTGGCTCTTCGCCCATGGCTCGGCGCTGATCGGACGCAAGAACGGCTTCGCCGTGATGGAGGACGAGCCCGCCGTTGATCCGCGCGAGGACGACCTTTTGTTCGACAATGACGAGGACGAAGGCGACGAGGGCATCCTGGCGCTCGGCGCCATCACCCATTGGTGGCTGTCGCTGCGCGCGTGGATGCACCGCCGTGCCTTGCGCCGCAGGCAGGAGCGGGACGAGTACGAGCCGGAGATGGAGCAGCGCTCCACAGCCTGGCGGCGCGCCGCCGAACGGGTCGAATCGGCGGAGTTTGCCGAGCAGCGGATGAGCCAGGATGGCCGCGCCCGCGTCGAACCCGAATTCTTCGCCGCCATGGTCAATGACCGCAGCGCCTCGCTCGACCCCGACGATGCCGATATCTTCGAGGACCGCTTCGACAATGCGGGCGAGGATGCCGATTTCGACGATGAACCTGTCGTGCAACGCCGCGGCGCGTCGACCGCCAAGGTGCAGCCGTTCCGCTCCGACGCAGCCACCCGCGTCGAGGCGCCGGCGGCGCGCCCCGTGCCCGGCGCCCGTGTGCAGCGCGAGGCGCAGACATCGCTGATCGGCTCGGAAAAGTTCGAAATGCCGTCGCTGCACTTCCTCTCCGAACCGAAGAACGTGGTGCGCGACGCCAGCCTGTCCAAGGACGCGTTGGAGCAGAACGCCCGCTTGCTCGAAGGCGTGCTGGAGGATTTCGGCGTCAAGGGCGAGATCATCGCCGTGCGTCCGGGTCCGGTGGTCACGCTCTATGAGCTCGAACCGGCGCCCGGCATCAAATCGTCGCGGGTCATCGGCCTGTCCGACGACATCGCCCGCTCGATGAGCGCCATCGCCTGCCGCGTCGCGGTGGTGCCAGGCCGCAACGCCATCGGCATCGAACTGCCGAACGCCAAGCGCGAAACCGTCTATCTCAGAGAGATCCTGGCCAGCCGTGACTTCGAGACGACGAAGGCCAAGCTGGCGCTGGCGCTGGGCAAGACCATCAATGGCGAGGCGGTCATCGTCGACATTGCCAAGATGCCGCACGTGCTTGTCGCCGGCACCACCGGCTCGGGCAAGTCGGTCGCCATCAACACCATGATCCTGTCGCTGCTCTACCGGCTGACGCCGCAGGACTGCCGGCTGATCATGATCGATCCGAAAATGCTGGAACTCTCGGTCTATGACGGCATCCCGCATCTGCTCACGCCCGTCGTCACCGATCCGAAAAAGGCCGTGGTGGCGCTGAAATGGACCGTGCGCGAGATGGAGGACCGCTACCGCAAGATGTCCAAGGTCGGCGTGCGCAACATCGACGGCTTCAACGCCCGCGTCAGCCAGGCGGACAAGAAGGGCGAGAAGATCTCACGCACCGTGCAGACCGGCTTCGACCGCCAGACCGGCGAGGCGATCTACGAGACCGAGAACCTCGATCTCGAGCCGATGCCGTATATCGTCGTCATCATCGATGAGATGGCCGACCTGATGATGGTCGCCGGCAAGGACATCGAAGGTGCCGTGCAGCGCCTGGCGCAGATGGCGCGCGCCGCCGGCATCCATGTCATCATGGCGACGCAGCGGCCGTCGGTCGACGTCATCACCGGCACCATCAAGGCCAATTTCCCGACCCGCATCTCCTTCCAGGTGACGTCCAAGATCGACAGCCGCACCATTCTGGGTGAGCAGGGCGCCGAGCAGCTGCTCGGCATGGGCGACATGCTCTACATGGCCGGCGGCGGTCGTATCCAGCGCGTGCACGGCCCGTTCGTCGCCGATGAAGAGGTCGAGAAGATCGTCGCGCACCTGAAGCTGCAGGGCGTGCCGGAATATCTCGACGCCATCACCGAGGATGACGGCGAGGACGACGACGAGCCGTCGGGCAAGGGTGGGTCCGGTGGCGGCAACAGCAATTTCGAGGATTCCGACGATCCTTACGATCAGGCGGTCTCCGTGGTGCTGCGCGACGGCAAGGCCTCGACCAGCTATATCCAGCGCCGGCTGGGCATCGGCTACAACCGCGCCGCCTCGATCATCGAGAAGATGGAGAAGGAAGGTATCGTCGGCCCGGCCAACCATGCCGGCAAGCGAGAGATCCTGGTGCCGACCGAAGACGACAAGTTCTGACTGGAAAGCCTGACCCTTGTGACATCCCGGTCCGGCAACCTTGAACCTTTCAAGGCGTTGAAGCGACCAAGGGACGCCCGACCCGCCAAATTTCAGCCTAACTGGGGGTCCAAGCACAGAACAACTCAGGAATCAGATGAGAGTGACCGACATGAAAAACGATCTTTCAGCGCTCAGCACATTTGCTCCCTCCCGGCGTCAGTTGCTGGGCCTCGGCCTGGCGTTTGCGGGGGCGGCAGCCTTCAACGCGGTGCCCGGCTTCCAGGTGCTGGCTTCGGCGCAGGCGGCTGTGCCGGCCGCTGCGCAGAAGATCGCCGACCACTTTTCCTCGGTCAAATCGATGAGCGGCGAATTCGTGCAGTTCGGCCCCAAGGGCGAGCAGACCGGCGGCAAGTTCTTCCTTGAACGGCCAGGCAAGATCCGCTTCAACTATGACGGCTCTTCGAATTTCCGGGTGATTTCAGACGGCAAGTCGGTGGTCATCCTGAACAAGAAGCTCAACACGTCCGATCTCTATCCGTTGTCGAAGACGCCTCTGAAGCTGCTGCTCGACACCAGGATCGATCTCTCCGGCGACCGCGTCAAAAGCGTCAAGCAGGAGGATGACCTCACCACCATCCAGCTCGCCGACAAATCGGTGTTCGGCAATTCGAAGATCACCATGATGTTCGATCCGAAAACCTTCGACTTGCGGCAGTGGACGATCACCGACGCGCAGGGCAAGGATACGACGGTGATGATCTTCAACACCAAGGAAGGCGTCAGCTTCGCGCCTGATACTTTCGCCATCGACTACACGGCGAACCGCGAGCTCAACACCAACAAGGCGCGCTAACCCAGTTGTTATAGCTGTGGAAAGCACCGGGCCGCGCCTCGTCGGGCGTTGGCCGGCTTGTCTTTGCGGCCCGCGGCTGGCAATTTCCCGGACTGACTCCGTCAAAAGGCGTCTTCCCCGCCGGAACCCATCGGTTCTGGCCGGTCGCACGCTGTCCTGGATTGCCAATGCCCTTCTCCATCGCCACCTGGAACATCAACTCCGTTCGCCTGCGCATGCCGATCGTCGAGCGCCTGCTCGTCGAGCATGCGCCCGACGTGCTGTGCCTGCAGGAAACCAAGGTTCCCGACGAACTCTTTCCCGAAAAGGCTTTCCGCAAGCTCGGCTACGAGCACATCGCCTTCCATGGCCAGAAGGGCTACCACGGCGTAGCAACCGTGGCGCGGCGGCCGATCGAATTGGTCGAAAAGCGGCGCTTTTGCGAGATCGAGGATAGCCGGCACCTCTCGGTGACGGTGCGGGCCGGCGGCAAGGCGATCCTGCTGCACAATTTCTACGTCCCGGCGGGTGGCGATGAACCGGATCCCGTCATCAACAGGAAGTTCAAGCACAAGCTCGATTTCGTTGCCGAGATGAATGCCATTCGGGCAGAACATGACGAGGTGTCCGGCTCGGTGCTGGTCGGCGACCTCAACATCGCCCCGCTCGAACATGATGTCTGGTCGCACAAGCAATTGCTCAACGTGGTCAGCCACACGCCGATCGAGACGGAAAATTTCGAGGCGATGCGCCGCGCCGGCGACTGGGTCGACCTGATGCGGCTCAACGTGCCGCATGAGCAGAAGCTCTACACCTGGTGGAGCTATCGCGCGCAGGATTGGGAGCTGTCCAACCGCGGCCGCCGTCTCGACCACGTCTGGTCGTCGCCGAACCTGGTGCCCAGCTTTTCCGGCTACGAAATCCTGCGTCCGGCGCGCGGCTGGGAGCGCCCGTCGGACCATGTGCCTGTGATCGCGCGGTTCGATCTGGACTAGCCTGCTTGAAGATGCGGGGCCTGCGGCAGTCAGTCGGTAGAAGTGGAGTCGGCTGGATCCACCCACGGACGGCCCAATCGTGTCACCATCGCCGCGTACCCAACGGTACCTGCCGCCCAAAGGAAGATGCCAAGCTCTTTGACGACGTCTTCGGCGATGGCGGCCGCAGAACCAGGGGTAGGAAACAGCTCTCCGAGCTGGTCGATGGATGCTGACATCGCGAGCAGGAAGCCTGCGGCCACAAAGACGATCGTGCCGTCGAATGTCTTTCGTCGCAGCCGAAAGAACCAGAACAACCCGGCGGCGGCGTAGACAATCATCGGAACGATCTCCGGTATCCCTACAATGGGCAGCACGTCCTCATGGATCAACAACAGGTCGTCGAGGCCCAAGAACAGGGTAAGGCCGCCGAGAAACGTGCAATCCCATCGATGCGTGAGCAGGCCAGCAAACAGGGTCGCAGCGCCGGTGCCGATCCATAGCGAAGCACCCAGGGACGAAATCCACCCCGTATAGAAGCCGACTTCGGCGGCTGCAGATGGATCTCGATAAAAGATCCAGGCGTCCAGGCCACGAATTTGCGCGATGAACAGCGCGGCTAAGAGCATCGCAACATTAATCGCCGTCGCCGCCAGTACGACCAAGCGCCAGGCTATCGTCCATTCGCCGCCATGCTTGGTGCGCGACGCGTTGTTCTCTGGCATTGCTATTCTCATTGAGGACTGAGAGGAACTCCACTGGAACCAAAGTACGACAGCCGCCAGATCTGCCGCCGAGAACTCCGCCTGCATTGTGCCGGTGGCTTCGCCCCACCGAACCCATTGTACCATGGCGTCGATGTTCAGGTGAGGCTGGCCTGCAAATGGCCGACCTGAATCTCAACGCGCTTCGAAGCGCGACCAAATGAATTCAAGTTCAAACGGCGCGCTCAAGTCTTCATGCATGTCGTTGTCGCGAATTGCTGGGCTGACAGGCCAGCGAGATCCGGCAGATGGGGATGGTCGCGGCGGCGCGTCGCCAGCATCCGTTGCGCCGCTTCGATGATTGTCGACGCAGGCACATTGGCGACCAGGCCGGTCGGGCTTGCAAGACGGGATTCGATCACGTCCACGCAGTTCGAAAGCGGCCTCCAACGGGCCATGTTGGCGCCGCCACTGAGGATAACCATCGGCGTCATCACGGTTGCCATGAGATGTGCGGTACCGCCTTCGGCGCCGATGTAAAGATCGGCAAACTCGCCGAGCGCCAGCAAGATGTCGCCGATATCGACACCCTCGATCGCGGCGGAATCAACAAGCCGCAGCTTCGGTACGCGCTGAGCCAGTTCAGCCATATCGGGACCATCGCCGGGGGTTTTCACATAGAGAAGGTCCGCCCCGTCGGCGATCAGGCCGTCGGCGATCGCGGCAACCTGATCCGCCGACATGCGCTTGCTGGCGCTGCCGTGCGCCGCGATAATGATCAACGGAGCATGCTTGCCATGCGCAAGGCCCCTGGCCGCCGCTCGTGCGGCCGGGCCAGGCTCCAGCCGATGATCGAAAGGCAGCCGCTTGCCGGCAAGGCGTTCGATGAGACGGTGGTAGCGCCAGGCATTGTGCCCGGGTCGTGCTTCAGGCCTTTGGCCCAGGCGCCAGGAAAGGGCGAAAGCCGGAAAGTTTGCCTCATAGGCGATGCCGCGGCCGAGCAGTGATGCCGAGGCTTGAAGCAGCCAACGCGCCGAGATGCGGAAATCGACCACGGCCAACCGCCCCTTGCCGTTGCAGTGACCGGCGATCAGGCACGCCAGGGACGTCCGCACATTGATCGCATCGACCAAATGGCCGGCATGGCGATTGAGGCTATGTTCAAGGGACGACGATCGGGTGGTTCCGTAGACGATGAAACTATCAGGGAATGCCGTTCTGGCGGCGCGCAAAGCCGGAATCCGGATTAATCCGTCGCCGAACGCGTCATTGCGGGAATACAAGATAATCGTCTCGTACCGCCCTGACGGCATGGCTCGCTCCCCCCAGGAGCCTGGTGGTGGTGGCGCCTGCTGTGCCGGCCGCCTTCGAGGTGCTTTAGGATTTCACCTCATGCCTGTCAACGGACCCTTGCCTCTGGATCCGGGCGTCCGGATGAACGAGCCATTGGCGATTCCCGCTCCGGCCGCAGTGCGCCACGATCAGTTCATCGCGGCCAATGTCGTTGAAAACGCTGCCGCGCTTCCGCCTTTGGCCGCGAAACAACAGCTTCGCAGGCGGGCAGCCTTTAGCCGGAGAAGCGCGGCGCCAGTTCCTCGATGCGGCGGATCATCGCCTGAAATTCCTCCGAGATGCGCTGGTGGAGCTTGACCGCGATCTCGGGATATTCCTCCAGGATGCGGCGGAACATCTTGCGGCTGAGCCGCATCACTTCCGAATCGATCTCGGCCGAGGCGCTGGTCAACCGATTGGTGTCGGCGATCAATGCCAGTTCGCTCAGGATCGTGCCGGGGCCTGCCGTGCCAATCGGGATGCGTTCACCACCCTGCTCCCGGTAGAGCACGATGCGCCCGCTGACGACGATATAGGCGGAATCGGCCTCGTCGTCCTCGCGATAAAGCTTGTGGTTGGCAATCAGCCTGGTGTTCTCGGCGCCAAAGGCGAGCAGGCGCAATTGTTCCTGCGTGAAGCCCTCGAAGAGCCTCACGGCGGACAGGACGCGGATGTCGTCATCCAGCGCCATCTAGCTATGTCCCCGAACCGACAGTCCGACTCCTCCTCTGCGAGTTCGATCCAAACCACCCTCCAACTGGATCGTACCCGAAAGCGGCCCCGCCCGACCGCTCATTGGATAATGAAATGTTTAAGGAACCAGCTTGTAGCCGCCGCTTTCTGTCACAAGAATTTCCGCATTGGAAGGATCGCGCTCGATCTTCTGGCGCAGCCGGTAGACATGGGTTTCCAGCGTGTGCGTGGTGACACCGGAATTGTAGCCCCATACTTCCTCGAGCAGCACGTCGCGCGTCACCACCTTCTGGTCGGCGCGATAAAGATATTTGATGATCGAGGCTTCCTTCTCCGTCAGCCGCACCTTGCCGCCGCGCGGGTCAAGCAGCAGTTTCTGGCTGGGCTTGAAAGTATAGGGCCCGACCGAGAAGGTGGCGTCCTCGCTCTGCTCATGCTGGCGCAGCTGCGCCCGAATGCGTGCCAGCAGCACGGCAAAGCGGAACGGCTTCGTCACATAGTCGTTGGCGCCGGCCTCGAGCCCAAGAATCGTATCCGAATCGGTGTCGTGGCCGGTCAGCATGATGATGGGCGCCTTGTAGCCGCCCTTGCGCAGGATCTTCACCGCTTCGCGGCCATCCATGTCGGGCAGCCCGACGTCCATGATGAGCAGATCAATGAGGCCGCCGCGCGCTGCGGCGACACCTTTTGCCGCAGTCGATTCCTGCAGCACGTCGAATTCCTCATAAAGGGATAATTGCTCGACCAGTGTGCCGCGCAGGTCATCATCATCGTCGACGATCAGTATGGTGCGTGAAGTCATGGATCAATCCGTTGTTTTGAAAAGAAAATTCAGTTGACCGCTGCCTGTTTATGCGGAAGCTGACCGGCGCAACAGCCGTTCACAGTGATTTGTTCCGTGGCACGATCATACAAGAAAAAACACGATCGCAATGCAGCCGGCGCAATTTTGCGAAAAGGGCTGCGTGTGCTGACCGTGCGGGCCAGGCCTGGGCATTCAAGCCAGGGCCTGCTGCAGGCCGGGAAAACGGTGTTTGCCTGTGCGTTGGGGCGCGGTGGCATCTCGGCCGGCAAGCGCGAAGGCGATGGCGCCACGCCGCTGGCCGCGATGCGGATACTGTCGGGGTATTTCCGGGGAGATCAGTTCTCCAGCGGCCGCAGGACCCGTCTGGCGATGACGCCGATCGGGCCCGATCTGGGCTGGTGCGAAGTGCCTGACGACCGCAACTACAACAGGCCCGTCAAGATACCCTATGGCGCCAGCCACGAACGCATGCGGCGCGACGACCGGCTCTACGACGCCTGTCTTGTGCTCGACTGGAACCTGTCGCCGCGCCGGCGCGGGCGCGGCAGCGCCATCTTCTTCCATCTGGCGCGCCCCGGCTTCACGCCGACGCAAGGCTGTGTGGCTGTCACGGCTCGTACGATGGCGCGACTGCTGCCACTGCTGTCGGATCGGACGGTGGTGAGGGTGGTAAGATAGTAGGGGAGTAGGGGAGTAGGGGAGTAGGGACAGTCCCGGCGCAGCCTTAGTTTTTCCTATTCCCCTATTCCCCTATTCCCCTATTCCCTTATTCCCCTACGACCAGGTTTCTGCCAGCCGATGTCTAGCAGGCCCAGCCGGCCAAGTTCTCTGTCCATTGCGCGAGCGACGTCACGGCGCTCGCCGCCGATATCGCGCAGTTGGCGATCGGAGAGATCCTCGACGTCCTGGTAGGCAATGTCGCGGCGGGCGAGGCGTATCGCGACCCGGGCGTGGCGCAGCCAGTCGAGGGTTTCGGCCAGCCAGGCCGGGCGGAGTGTCGATGAATTCAAAACGATGATGGACATGGTTATGATCCGTTGTCTCCGGATATCAAATCCGGCTTGATGATGTGTCGATGATGGGATCATGCCATATTGAAATCCCTGCGAGAAACGAGTAGTTTTCTCTGGATCATCAAGTTTTATTTGAGGATAGGATGGCTCGTCTTCTGCCCGGGACTCGTGCCTTGAGGACGCTGGAAGCAGCGGCCCGGCACCTCAATTTCACCCGCGCCGCCGACGAGCTCGGCCTGACACCGGCCGCCGTCAGCCATCAGATCAAGGAAATCGAGGATCAACTCGGGCTGGTGCTGTTCACGCGCACCAGCCGCACCATCCGGCTCACCGAGGCGGGGACGGTGCTGTTCGACGCCTCGGCCGACGCGCTCGACCTGCTTGGCCGGGCCGTTTCGCGGGCGCAAAAGCTGGCGCGCGGCACCGCCCTTTTGAAGGTAACGCTCGACGCGCAGTTCGCGTCAAAATGGCTGATGCGACGCGTCGACGATTTTCGCAAGCATCACCCCGATATCGAATTGCGATTCGACATTGCCTATGAAGTGCGGGATTTCGAACTCGATGACATCGATGTCGGCATCCGTTTTGGCGCCGGCAAATATCCGGGTCTTCGCACCCACCGGCTGTTCGACAACATCCTCATTCCGGTGTGCAGCCCGAGCCTCTTGACGTCCGGTCCGCCGCTGCGTGAGCCGCGCGACCTCTTCAATCACACGCTTGCGCATATCGAATGGTCGCGGCAAGGCGTGACATGGCCCAACTGGCGGATGTGGATGGCGGCGGCCGGCATCAATGATTTCGACGACAGCCGGACCGTCGTCTTCGGAAACTCCACGGATGCCGTCCAGGCAGCGCTCGACGGCAATGCCGTTGCGCTCGCCGATTTCGCCATGGTGGCGAACGACCTTTCCCTGGGCAGGCTGGTGCAGCCTTTCGAACTCGGCCTGCGGGTGGCGCCCGAGTTCGCCTACTTCCTGGTCTATCCCGAAAATACCGGCGACGATCCGCGCATCGTCGCCTTTCGCGAATGGATGCTCGAGGAAGTCGCCAAGACGCGGACCACGGACAAAGGGCAGTAGGGCAGTAGGGCAGTAGGGCAGTAGGGCAGTAGGGCAGTAGGGCAGTAGGGATTGCAGTCGGTGCCGTTTGCCCCTATTCCCCTACTGCCTTACTGCCCTACTCCCTTCTTGATCAGCTTGCCGCCGCGCCGAACCAGCCGATCACGGCGCCGATGATCAGCAGCACGCCGAGCCAGTGGCCGCCGTCGATGAGGGTCAGGTCCCAGCCGAAATTCTCGTAGCGATGGTTGACCGAGAGCGTCGTGGCGACGAAACCCAGCCAGAGCACGAAGCCGAAGACAAGTCCGGCGAGCAATGTCGGCTCGCCGCCGGTCATCGCGCCGACGACCAGGGCCAATATGGTGGCCATGACCAGTTCGGCGATGAAGCTGATGACGAAGGGCAGCGGCGATTTTTTCATCGTCGCCGGATCGAGCTTGGCGGCCTTCAGCCACGCCTTGCTCAGGCCCATGTACCAGGCGGCGCCGAACAGCCACGCGGCGATCGCGGCAGCGACCACCGCCAGCCAGTTCACTGCTGAAAAATCCATGAGCTTCCCCCTCCAGATGCGAACTTGATGGAACGCCTGTTCGGCGTTGGCGTCAAGCAAACCGCCAGACAGTAGTATGCTTGACGAGCGCATCCTCCAGTGCCCGCGTGACGGCCACCTCATACACAGAAAGCGGCTCCAGCCCTGCCTTCGGCAGATACGACCGTCCGGGATCGCCGACGAGGATCTCGGCGCCGCGGGCCTTCAGCGTTGCGAACCATGGCATCAGCCGGTCCGCGAAAGATTTGTCGTAGAAAACATCACCGGCCAGGATCACGTCCCAACCTGCATCGGTGCCGATGCAATCCGTGCCGAGGAATTCGGTCCCGACACCGTTGATCTCGCTGTTGAGCCGGATCGCGGTGGCACAGAACGGATCGATGTCGGTTGCGATCACCTTGGCGGCACCTGCCTTCGCGGCAGCGATGGCGACAAGGCCGGAGCCGGAAGCGAAGTCGAGCACGCGCTTGCCCCGCACCGTGCCGGGATTGTCCAGGACATGGCGGGCAAGGCCCTGGCCGCCGGCCCAGGCAAAGGCCCAGAAAGGCGGTGGCAGGCCGATCTCGACCAGCTCATCCTCGGTCCGCTGCCACAAATCATGCGCTTCGTCGGCAAGATGAAGCAGGATCTCCGGCACGTGCGGCGGCGCCATCAGCGCCGTGTTGTCGAGAATGAATTGCCTCGCGCTGTTGGGCGTCAGCGCCGTCACGGAGCCGGCGTCAAGCCGCCCATGCGGCAGACTTCCTTCCACTCGGCCGGCGTCACCGGCTGCACGGAAAGCCGGCCGAGCCGCACCAGCGCCATGTCGGCAAGCTTCGGATTGGCCTTGACCTGTTCCAGCGTCGGCGGGTTCGGCACATCCCTTACGGCGCGGAGGTCGACGCATTCCCAGCGCGGATCGTCCGAGGTGGTGTCGGGATGGGCAAGCGCGCAGACTTCAGCGATGCCGACGACGTTCAGCCCTTCGTTGGAATGGTAGAAGAAGCCGAGATCGCCGATCTGCATGGCCTTCATGTTGTTGCGCGCGGCGTAGTTGCGCACGCCGTCCCATTGCGTGCCGGCCTTGCCCTTGGCCTTCAGCATCTCGAAGGAGAACTTGAATGGCTCGGATTTGAACAGCCAGTAGTTCATGTCTTTCTCCTCCTTGGAGTCGCGCGGCGACCGGGATTAACTAGCCGCCGGCTTGTTGAACGTCCAGTTCCACGGGCGGATTTCGACGCTTTCGAACAGCCCGGCCTTGGCGTAGGGGTCGGCCGCCGACAGAGCCTGCGCACCTGCCAGGTCGGACGCTTCAACGACCACGAGGCTGCCATTGGGCTTGCCCTCGGCATCAAGGAACGGGCCGGCGAAGGCCAGCTTCTTGTCGCCGTTCAACCCTTCGAGAAAGGCAATATGCTCGGGCCGCGTGTCGAGGCGCACCTGCAGGCTTCCGGGCTTGTCCTTGCAAATCACAGCAAACAGCATCTTTTTTCTCCTGATCGTTCAGTCGTGGGGATCAATCGTTGGTTTCGGTCTTCAGCGGCCGAGTCATCAAGGCCGTCACAGCCTGCCGGACGGTGATGGCACCGTCCAGTATGGCGGCGACGGCGGCAATGATCGGCGCGTCGATGTTGCGCTCGGTGGCGATGCGGGCAGCGATCGCCGCCGTCGGCACGCCTTCGGCGAGCGGCAATCCGGCAAGCGGCTTGCCTTGGCCGAGCGCCAGGCCATAGGCGAAATTGCGCGACTGGGTGGACGAGCAGGTCAGCAGCAGGTCGCCAAGGCCGGAAAGCCCCATCAGCGTTTCGGGCCTGGCGCCGAAGGCAGCGCCGATGCGGCGCAATTCGACAAAGCCGCGCGTCACCATTGCGGCCTGGGCGCTGGCCCCGAGACCTGCGCCAGCGACAGCACCTGCGGCAATGGCGAAGACGTTCTTCAAGGCGCCGCCGATCTCGACGCCGATCAGGTCGTCGTTCGAATAGCAGCGCAGGTTTTCGGCGGAAAAGCGGGCGGCGAGATCGGCGGCCAATGCCTCGTCGCGGGCAGCGACCACAACGGCCGTCGGCAGGCCGCGGGCGACGTCGGTGGCGAAGCTCGGACCCGACAGAGCGGCAACCGGATTTAGCGGCAGGATTTCTTCGACGATCGCCGACAGCAAGGCGCCGGTCTCGCTTTCGATGCCCTTGGCACACAGAACCAGCGGGACACCGGCCGGCATCTGGTCCTTCGCTGCCGCCAGCGTAGTCCGCAGCGACTGGGCCGGCGTCACCGCCAGCACGCAGTCGGCACCGTCGAGCGCGGCCTGGATGTTGCTCGTCGCCACGATGCCGGGCTGGAGCGCAATGCCCGGCAGATAGCGTGGATTTTCGCCGCGGTCGATCGCGGCGACGGTCTCCGGGTCGCGCGCGTAAAGGCGGACGAAATGGCCGGCGCGCAGCATGGCCAAGGCCAAGGCAGTGCCCCAGGCCCCGCCGCCGAGCACGGCAACGCGCCAGCCGGTTGGCGCGGTGTCGTTGCCGCTTGCCAGCTCGTTCATGCCTTGGCTCCGCGCCGGCCGGAGCCGACCATCGGCGCCGAGATGCTGTCCAGCGGCCAGCGCGAGCGCGGCACGAAATCGAAGCCGTTCTCCTGCGCCATGCCGGCGCGCAGCCGCTCGATGCCGGCCCAGGCGATCATCGCCGCATTGTCGGTGCAAAGCTTCAGCGGTGGCGCAATGAAGGTGAAGCCGGTCTCGGCACAGAGCCGCTCCAGCATGATCTTGATCGTGCGGTTGGCGGCGACACCACCGGCAACGACGAGGGCCGGGTTTTTCGTGCCGGGAAATGTCTCGCGAAAGCGCGTCAGCGCGCGGGAGACACGGTCGGCCAGCGCATCGGCCACCGCTGCCTGGAACGAAGCGCAGATGTCGGCGACGTCCTGGTCGCTCAGCGGCGCAATGGCGCTCGCCGCCTGGCGCACGGCGGTCTTGAGGCCGGAGAAGGAGAAGTCGGGCTGGGCCGAGCCCTTCATCGGGCGCGGAAAGGCAAAGCGCGAGGCATTGCCGGCCTGTGCCGCCTTCTCGACATTCGGTCCGCCGGGATAGGCCAGGCCGAGCATCTTGGCCGTCTTGTCGAAGGCTTCGCCGAGCGCGTCGTCGATGGTCGTTGCCCAGCGCTGGTAGTCGCCGACGCCGCGCACGGCGACGATTTGCGTATGGCCGCCGGAGACCAGCAGCAAGAGATAGGGAAAGTCGAGCCCGTCGGTCAGCCTTGCGGTCAGCGCATGGCCTTCGAGGTGGTTGATGGCGATCAGCGGCTTGTTCGCCGCCGCGGCGATTGCCTTGGCGGTCATCAGCCCGACGATCAGCCCGCCGACCAGGCCGGGACCGGCGGTGGCGGCAATCGCGTCGATATCGGCGAGCGCCGTGCCCGAATCGGCAAGCGCTGCCTCGATGATGCCGTCCAGCGCCTCGACATGGGCACGCGCGGCGATTTCCGGCACGACACCGCCGAACGCGGCATGTTCCTCGATCTGGCTGAGCACGATGTTGGACAGGATTTTTGGCGCGGCGTCGCCGTCGATGGCCACCACGCTGGCGGCGGTCTCGTCACAACTCGTCTCTATGCCCAGCACGCGGATCAATTCGTCGCTGTCCCTAAAGATTGTATCATTGGGCTTTCCCCGTTAGGAGAACCCCGGAAAAGCCTCGCTTGCCGGGGGGTTATCACGGACTGCGCGCCATGCAAACAATCTTGAGAATCGGAACACGCGGCAGCCCGCTGGCGCTGGCACAGGCGCATGAAGCACAGGCGCGGCTGATGGCCGCGCATGGCATGCCGGCGGAGGCGTTCGAGGTGGTCGTCATCTCGACCAGCGGCGACCGCATCCAGGACCGGCCGCTGTCGGAAGCCGGCGGCAAGGGCCTGTTCACCAAGGAGATCGAGGAAGCGCTGCTGGCGGGCCGGATCGATATCGCCGTGCATTCGTCGAAGGACATGCCGACGCAACTGCCCGACGGTCTCGAACTCTCGGCCTTCCTGCCGCGCGAGGATGCCCGCGACGCCTTTGTCGGCAAGGCGGCGAAGACGATCGCCGAACTGCCGCGCGGGGCGAAAGTCGGCTCGTCGTCGCTGCGGCGGCAAGCGCTGATCCGCCGGATGCGGCCGGATCTCGACGTGGTGATGTTCCGCGGCAATGTGCAGACGCGGCTGCGCAAGCTTGAAGAAGGCGTCGCCGCCGGCACGATCCTGGCCTATGCCGGGCTGAAGCGGCTTGGGCTCGAGCATGTCGTCACCGACCTGATACCGCTCGATGTCTTCCCGCCGGCGCCGGGGCAAGGCGCGATCGGCATCGAAACCCGTATCGGCGACCGCGATGTCGAAAAGATGCTGGCAGCCGTCCATGATGTGCCGACCGGCCAGGCGCTGGCCTGCGAGCGTGCCTTCCTGGCGGCGCTGGATGGCTCCTGCCGCACGCCGATCGCCGGCTATGCGGCGATCGCGGCCGGAAAACTGTCTTTTGCCGGGCTGATCATCTCGCCCGACGGGACGCAGTCGCACACGGTCGAGCTGCAGGGGGCAGCGCAAGACGCCGCCCGCATCGGCGGTGAAGCGGCCCGGAGCGTGCGCGCCAAGGCCGGCGAAAAGTTCTTCGACGGCTGGCTCTGAAATG
Organism: Mesorhizobium sp. M0011; assembly: GCF_040324155.1. Taxonomy (NCBI): domain Bacteria; kingdom Pseudomonadati; phylum Pseudomonadota; class Alphaproteobacteria; order Hyphomicrobiales; family Phyllobacteriaceae; genus Mesorhizobium; species Mesorhizobium sp. M0011. The sequence goes on from NZ_JAMYVQ010000032.1 coordinate 64,579, forward strand.
CTTCGCGTCCTGGTGACCAGGCCGGAACCGGGTGCTTCGCGCACTGCGCGTCGGCTTGAGGAGACGGGCTTTCAGCCGGTTCTTTTGCCCCTGACCGAAACAAAGGCGTTGCCCGCCGCCGGACTGACCCTGGACGATGCCGTCGCGGTGGCCCTCACCAGCGCCAATGCCGTGCGCCATGCGCCGGAAGAAATCATCGCGACGCTCGCCGCCTTACCTTGCCATGCGGTCGGCAAAAGGACGGCGCAAGCGGCGCGTCGAGCGGGGTTTTCGTCGGTCAGTGAAGGCCCGGGCGATGCGGAGGCGTTGGCCGACAGTCTCGCCGCCGATTTTTCTGGAAAGACGATTGTCTATCTCTGCGGGCGCGTGCGTTTTCCGGCGTTCGAACAGAGGCTCGTGACGGCGGGCGTTCGGGTCCACGCCGTCGAGACGTATGACACGCTGACAATGGGCTATCCGGACGAAGTCATCCTCGAACGCCTGTCCGGGCAACCTGCCGACGCGGTGTTGCTTTATTCAGCCAAGGCGGCGGCGGCGATGCAAATCCTGGCAAGACGGCCCGCTCTGCGCGGACTCTTCGAAAAAACATGGGTTTTTGCGCTTTCCACGCGCATCGCGGCAGCCTTCGACGATGTCGCCAGCGAAAGGATCCGCATTGCCGCGCAACCCGACGAGGATGTGCTGCTGGCGCTTTTGCAGGCGCCGCGCTGAGCCGCGTCATCACACCGCCCCTTTTCACCGCTTGGTGATGTGCTAGACCCTTTCTGAACCATCATGCGCCGCCAGGCGTTGAGACGAAGCGAATTGTGCGGAGCCCAGGCATGGTCAAGACGCCGAAGATGCGACACTCGAAAAGCCGCCGCGAGCCGGTGACCATCGATCTCGAACCGGGCGCCGTCTCACGCATCGCCGACGAGGACGCCGCCAGGCAGGGGGCTCAGACAGACGAGGCGAAGGCCGAGGAAGCAGCGAACGCTTCGCAGCCCGAGGTTCCCGAAGAGCCGGTTCATGCCGACCAGACCGATCTCGAGCCCTGGGAGCATACCGACGCCCGGGCCGAACCGGAGCAGCCGCCGGCAGCGGCGACAAAGCCCGCTAGCGAGGCCGAGATCCCTTATCCCGGATCGTCCGACGAGCCCGGATCGTCCGATGCGCCGGCCGGCAAGACCAAAGCCTATGACTACAGTTTCGAGGACGCATCGGCGAAGCGCACGCAGACTGACGGCAACAAGGCAAAACCCGAGACACGGGGCGAGAAAATGGCGCCACCACCTGAAAAGCGTGGCGGCCTCAACGGCGTCGCCGCCGGCATCATCGGCGGCGTCATCGCGCTGGTCGGCGCCGGCGGGCTGCAATTTGCCGGCCTGCTCGGCGCGCCGGGTTCCGGTGCCGGCGTCTCGCTCGATGGCGTCAATGGCGACATCGCCTCGCTGAAGACCGAAATCGCCGGTTTGAAGGACGCCGGCGGCAACGGCGATGGAGCGGCCAAGATGGTCGGCCTGTCCTCGGGCCTTGAACAGGTCAAGGCCGATGTGGCGGCGCTGAAATCGGCTGTCGAGAAAGGTGGAGCAGGCGACGCAGCCGGGGTCGCCGCACTGGGCGACAAGGTCGCGCAGATCGAGACGGCGGTCGCCGCCCTCGGCAAGGCCGGCAGCTCGGCGCCGGTCGATCTCGGTCCGCTCAACGAGAAACTGGCAGGCCTCGACGCGCTGGTGAAGTCGGCCGGCGAGGCTACGACGGCGCAGGAGGGCCGGCTGACGGCGCTGGAGCAGTCTGTGTCGCAGCTGTCCGGCAAGGTCGAAGCGGCGGCGGGACAGCCGAAGATCGCGCTTGCCATCGCGGCGTCGGCCTTGAAGGCGGCGCTGGAGCGTGGCGGGCCGTTTTCGGCCGAACTCGAAACCCTCGCTGCGATTTCGCCCGATGCGCCGCAGCTTGCGGCACTGCGCCCCTATGCTGAAAAGGGCGTTCCGACCCGCGCCGAGATCGCGTCGCAGGCTGATGCCGCCGCCAATGCCATGGTCACAGCCGCGACGCCTGTCGATGAGAATGCCGGCTTCGTTCAGAGCCTTCTGTCGAGCGCCGAATCGCTGGTCAAGGTCAGGCCGATCGGTGCCGTCGAAGGCGCCGGCGCACCGGAAACCGTCGCGCGCATGGAGGCGGCGGTCAACCAGGGCGATTACGCCAAGGCACTCAGCGAGTATGAAACGCTGCCCGAGGCCGCCAAGGCCGCTGGCGCGGACTTTGCCGGCAAGCTGAAGGCACGCATCGAGGTCGAAACCCAGGTCGATGCGCTGATCTCGGGCGCGATGAAGGCATGAGGGCAACACAATGATCCGCCTGCTCGCCTTCCTCATCGTCGTTTTCGCGCTCGGGCTGGGCTTTGCCTGGCTGGCCGACCGGCCGGGCGACATGGTCGTCACTTTCAACGGCTATCAATACCAGGTCAGCCTGATGGTGGCGGCGGTGGCCGTCGTTGCCGTGGTCGCCGCGGTGATGATCCTGTGGTGGCTGCTTAAGTCGCTGTGGAACAGCCCCTACACCATCTCGCGCTATTTCCGTGTCCGCCGCCGCGACCGTGGCTACCAGGCGCTGTCGACCGGCATGATTGCCGCCGGCGCCGGTGATGGCGCGCTGGCCCGCAAGAAGACCAAGGAAGCCGCCAAGCTGATCCGTTCCGACCAGGAGCCGCTGATCCACCTGCTGGAAGCGCAGGCGTCGCTGCTCGAAGGCGATCATGAAGGCGCGCGGCAGAAATTCGAAAGCATGCTCGACGATCCGGAAATGCGGCTGCTGGGCTTGCGCGGGCTTTATCTGGAAGCCGAACGGCTCGGCGACCGCAACGCCGCCAGGCATTATGCCGGCCGTGCCGCGGTGATGGCGCCGCAGCTGGCCTGGGCGGCGGAATCGACGCTGGAAGAGCTGACCGCGCGCGGCGACTGGGACGGCGCCCTGAAACTGGTCGACGCGCAGAAATCGACACGGCAGATCGAACGCGATGCCGCCAACCGCCGCCGCGCCGTGCTGCTGACCGCCAAGGCACAGGCGCTTGCCGACAGCGATCCCGCTGCCGCCAGGACGGCGGCGATCGAGGCCAACAAGCTCAGGCCCGATTTCGCGCCCGCCGCCGTTGCCGCCGCGGCCGCATTGTTCAAGCAGAACGACGTGCGCAAGGGCTCGAAAATCCTCGAGGCGGCGTGGAAGGCGGAGCCGCATCCGGAAGTCGCCGAGCTCTATACCCATGCAAGGCCGGGCGACGCCGTGCTCGACCGCCTCAACCGGGCGAAGAAGCTGCAGGAAATGAAGAAGAACCACGCCGAGTCCTCGATGACGGTGGCGCGCGCCGCGCTCGACGCGCAGGATTATTCGACCGCCCGCCGCGAGGCCGAGGCGGCGATCCGGATGGACCGCCGCGAGGGCGCCTATCTGCTGCTCGCAGACATCGAGGAGGCCGAGACCGGCGATCAGGGCAAGGTGCGGCAGCTGCTGTCCAGGGCGGTGCGGGCGCCGCGCGATCCGGCCTGGGTCGCAGACGGCGTGGTATCGGAACGCTGGGCGCCGGTATCGCCGATCACCGGCCGGCTCGACGCCTTCGAGTGGCGCGCGCCGATGGAGCGTCTTGGCCAGTTGATCGACAGCCATGATGACGTGCCCGCCAGCGCGGCGCCGGTCATCGAAGCATTGGCAAAGCCGACGAGCGAAAAAAGGCCGGTCGAGGTGATCGATGATGCCGGTCCTGACACGTTTGCGGGCAAGGATGCCGAGCGCCACGAGGATCATGTCAGGCCGATCACGGCAGCGGCCTTCGCCGCGGTGCCGAGTGATGCGGAGGGCGTCGAGCCGGCCGAGGAGCTTGCGCGGTTGCCGGACGATCCCGGCGTCGATCCGGACGAGGAAGCGGAAAAATCGCCGCGCCGGTTTCGGTTGTTTTGAGTTGGGCCGGCCGTCGAGCCGTTGGGGAATGGATCTATGTTTGAACGCGTTCTGTCGTTTCTCAGGGATTTGCCGGCCGGTGCCGGCACGCGTGCCAGCACGGACGATCCGCGCATCGCTGCCTCGGCGCTGCTCTACCATGTGATGAACGCCGATGGCGTGCGCCAGGATGTCGAGTGGGAGCGGTTCAAGGCGGTGCTGGCGGAGAGCTATTCGATCAGCGGCACGGAACTCGAAGCGCTTGCCGCCGCCGGCGAGCGGGCCGACAACGAGGCGATCGATCTCTATGCCTTCACCAGTGTCCTGAAGCGCCATCTCGATGCCGATGCGCGCAAGGCCTTCATCGGCCTGATGTGGGAAATCGTCTATGCCGATGGCGAGTTGCACGAGCTCGAGGACAACACCGTCTGGCGCGTCGCCGAGCTGATCGGCGTTGAACGCCATGATCGTGTCGAGGCGCGCCGCAAGGCGGCGGCGCACGCGCCCGGCGCCACCGGAACATCGAGCGACGAATAGGATCTTCGCTTCCCATGCCGCGCCAAACGAGTTCGAAGCCAAAGATCCTGATCGTGCTGCATCAGGAGAGTTCGAGCCCGGGACGTGTCGGACACATGTTGCTGGAAGAAGGGTTCGATCTCGATATCCGCCGGCCGCCGCTTGGCGACGCCTTGCCCGAAACACTGGACGACCACGCCGGCACGGTGGTGTTCGGCGGCCCGATGAGCGCCAATGACGAGGACGAGTTCGTTCGCCGCGAGACCAACTGGCTGGAAATACCGCTGAGGGAGAACCGGCCATGTCTCGGCATCTGTCTCGGCGCACAGATGCTGGTCAACTATCTCGGCGGCAAGGTCGAAGGACACGGTGAAGGGCTGGTCGAGGTTGGCTGGTATCCCCTGAAGGCGACCGAAGCCGGCAAGCAACTGATGCACTGGCCGGAGATGGTCTACCAGTTCCACCGCGAGGGTTTTTCGCTGCCCAGGGACGCGACGCTGCTGGCGACCGCCGAAACCTATCCCAACCAGGCCTTCCGTTACGGCGACAATGCCTGGGGCATCCAGTTCCATGGCGAACTGACCAGGGTGATGATGCAGCGCTGGGTGGTGCGCGGCGCGCATCGCTTCGAATTGCCCGGTGCCCAGCCCGGCCGCGATCATCTCGGCGGCCGGCTGATCTGGGACATGCATCTCAAGCGCTGGCTGGACGAGTTTTTGCGGATGATTTTCGGCAAGCCGAGCAATGGCTAAAGCGCGTCGCGTTTGAACGGATTCAGGCGCCGCGCTTTAGGTCTTTGTCTTTATGCATGTAGGTCTCCCAAAACCGGGGCCACTTTGCGACATGCATCAAGGTTCGAGCACCGGCCGCAGGAAGCTGCGCTCGTAGCTGAGAATGCTGCGATTGCGTTTTTCCATTTCAAACACTTCCTGGCATTCCGGGTCGGCAGCCATACGCTTGCGATAGTCCTCGTAGGCGGCGAGGCTCGGGAAGCTGAACATGGCAAAAGCGACATTGTTAGCCCCCTCGCTCGGAAGGAAATAGCCGTGATGGTTTCCGCCGAGGCGGTTGACCAGGCCTATCCAGCGACGGCCATAGTCTTCGAACTCGGCAAGCTTGTAGGGGTCGATGACATATTTCAGGTAGCAAGTGATCATGGGAGCTCCTGTGTATAGGCGAGGCATGTCGGCTGTCAGCCGTAAGAGATCAGTTGCGTCCGTTGAGGTGGCGCACCTTGCGCAGTTGCGGGAACAGCACCATCCACAGGCCCGCGACGGCGATGGCGCCGATGCCGCCGATCACCACGGCCGGCACCGTGCCGATCAGTGCGGCCATCGTGCCGGCGCGGAATTCGCCGACCTCGTTGGAGGCTCCGACAAAGACCTGGTTGACGGCGTTGACGCGGCCGCGCACCTCGTCGGGCGTCCACAGCTGGATCAGGGTCTCCCTGATGTAGACGCTGAACATATCGGTGGCGCCGAGGCCGGCAAGGGCTACGATCGACAGCCAGGTGATGGTCGAAAGGCCGAACAGCACGGTGAAGGCGCCGAAAGCGGCGACGAAGCCGAGCATGATCTTGCCGGCATTGTCTCGCAGCGGGTGACCGGCAAGCCAGACGGCGACGCAGATGGCGCCGATGCCCGGCGCCGAGCGCAGCAGGCCGAGGCCCCAGGGGCCGAGTTCCAGAATATCGCGGGCATAGACCGGCAGCAGCGCCGAGGCGCCAGACAAAAGCACGGCGAAGAGATCGAGCGAGATGGCGCCGAGCACGATCTTCTCGCTCCAGATATAGCGAAAACCGGCAAACAGCGTTTCCATCGTCGGCTTGTCGGTGACGCCCTGCTGCGCGGGCTTGGGAATGGTGAAGATCAGCAGGCCCGCCACGAGCATCAACACAGAGGCCACTCCGTATGCGATCTCGGGCGAGACTCCATAGAGAAGGCCGCCGGCAACCGGGCCTACGATAGTCGCCGTCTGCCAGGCGGATGAATTCCAGGCAATCGCATTGCCGAAATCCTCCGGCGGCACCAAATTGGCGAATAGCGACGACGAGGCCGGTCCGTAAAAGGCGCGCGCCAGGCCAAACAGCGCCAGCACGATGAAGATCGGCAGCGGGCTGACGAGGCCCCGCAGCGTGAAATACAGGAGAACAAGCGCACAGCATGCCTCGACCACAGTCGCCAACGCCATGATCAACCGGCGGCCGAAGCGATCGGCGACGACGCCGGTGACCAGCACCAGCAGCAGTGAAGGCAGGAACTGAACGATGCCGACAATGCCGAGATCGAAGGGATCGCGCGTCAAATCATAGACCTGCCAGCCGACCGCGACAGACACGATCATGGTGGCGAATGTGGTGAGGAAACGTGCCGCCCAATAGCTCAGGAAGGAGCGATGGCGGAACGCGGCATAGCGCTGATCCGGCGATATCTGTTCTGCTGTCATGATTTAAGAGGCCCCGTTGCAGTGACGTCAGCTGGCGGGGCACTTCCACGATGGGCGCTGGTCCGGCTGGCGGAACTTTTAGCTCAGTTCGCGCGGATATGCGTCAAAATCAGCGCTGGATCAAGAAATTTTCAGCCTGTTCCATCGCCGGCACGCGGTAGTTACTGCCGCAGCGCGACGGAGATCGCGTCGAGACCACCGCGCAATTCGGCTTCCGTCGGCCAGCCAAAGCCGACGCGGAAGAAGCGCTTCTCCATCTCGAACCAGTGGCCGGGCCCGACATAGGTGCCATGGTTTTCCAGCAGGTTCACATAGAACCGGTCGAGGTCGAAGCCAGGTTCGACATTGAGGCGCGGGAAGCCTACGACGCCACCTTCGGGCCGCACCCAGTCGACCAGCGGTTCGCGATCGATCCAGGCCTGGACGATGTCGCGGCGCCCCGCCATTTCGGGCAGCAGCGTCGACAGGAAAGCGTCCCGGCGCTCGAGCATGCCCCGCGCAATGCCTTCGTCGATAACGCTGCCGCAAATGCCGATCTGCTCCTTGGCGGCGAGGAATTTTTCCTGAAGCTCAGCGTCCCTGGTGATCAGCCAACCGATGCGGATACCGGGAATGCCGAAGGCCTTGGACAATGACGAGACGCTGATCGCCTTCGGGCTCAGTGAGGCAGCAATCGGCAGCCGCCGGCCGTAGGAAAGGTCGCGATAGGTCTCGTCGACCAGCAGACGGCAGTTGCTGCTTTCGGCAAGCGCCACCAGGGCATCGAGTTCGGCTCGGCTCATCATCGTGCCGGTCGGGTTATGCGGGCAGGTGACGCTGATCAGCTTCGTGTCCGGCCGCATCGCCGCCTTGACGCGTTCGACATCGATGGCGAAGCCTTCCTCGAAGGCCAGGTCGACAAAGCCGATGGCGCAGCCGATCGCCCTTGGGGTTTCGATGTTGGTGGCGTAGTTGGGCCTGATGACGACGAGATGGTCATTGGCCGACAAGAGCGAGGTCGAGATGATGAACAGCGCGCCCGCGGCACCGGCGGTGACCAGGACATCATCCGGTGAAATGCCGGCATCCTGCGCCGAGATCAGGGCACGCAACTGCTTGTCGCCGCGATGCTCGCCATAGAAAAGCGTGAGATCAGGCAGCGACAGGCCGATGTCGGAGAGCTTCTGGTCGGCGATCGAACTTTCCGAAAGATTGTAGCGGATACGGTCGTAGCCGTATTCTTCCGGCGCTTCTTTCTCGATCACCATCCTGGTGTAGTTCATGGCTCGCTCCCCAAGGCCCCGTCCGTCCATCCAAGCCATAAAAACATGAAGCCTGCCAAGGCGGATTCGCCGGCAGGCTTCTGTTCCAGTCGTCCTAACTGTTGGCGCAGGACTGAACTAGAGCGATTCCTATTTTGAGAGAATCGTAGGATTCCAAAGCCGGATGTTTGTGATTCAAGATGCTGGCTGGATTGGAGGCCAGCATCTGATGACGCGAGCGCTTTCAAATGATCTTCGTGAGCGTGCAGTAGCGGCG
>NZ_JAMYVQ010000033.1:0-64499 GCF_040324155.1 Mesorhizobium sp. M0011
TCCCTTCTAGACCCGCTGCGGCAGCCCGCAACCCTTCGCGTGCCGCTCAGGGTCCTCCTCTTCGTTCCGGTCCTTCGGATGCGGTCCGCCTACTGGGCGGGCCATTCCGGTCGCGACTCGCCGCCCACCCCGCTTCCGGGGAAAGGCGCGGCGATTGGTGAGCGGAGGATGAAACGATGCATGCAAACAGCAAGCCTACCACCAGCGGAGAGGCTGGCGCAGGCAAGGGCAGGCGCCCGGGCCCCAGCCTCTATCAGGAGATCACCGACCGCATCATTGCCGAGCTGGAGCGCGGTACCGTGCCATGGGTCAAGCCATGGGGCAGGCAAAAGCAGGCCTTGGCCTGCCGAGGAATGCTTCCGGGGCGCCAGCCACCGCTCCTGCAGCAAAGAACAGCAGCTGTCGCAGCATGGCTGAACAAGGCATCCTGTCCGGCGTCGAGGAGCTCCGTGCTCGCCTTACGCAGGCGCATAGCTCAGACATGACGTCCGGGAGACTGATGTCGGGCAAAGACCCCAACTTAAGCTCATCAACAACCACCAACAGCCATCCTTGTCCGAAGCGCGCGTTAGTCGAGGCCGTATTGACCAGGGGTACCCTTCTTGGTCCGCAGGAGGAGGGCGGCCGCCCGTCGACAAGGGCTTCTTCAAGTGTCGCCAGTGCAGGGAAGACCGTAATGAAGGGCGCACGAGGCGCCCTTCATTCAGATCGGCTATCAGCAGCCGCCTTCACCTTTCGTTGTTAGAAGCGGTAGGTGACACCTGCGCCTATCAACCAGGGATCGAGCTCCGCCTTTCCAGTCAGCTTCGCGCCGTCGACCGTTACGTCGAAGTCTGGCTTGAGGAACAGCTTCTTCACGTCGAAGTTAACACCCCAGTGCTGATCCACCATGTAGTCGAATCCGACCTGCAGCGCCGTGCCGAACGTGTTCTTAACATGGAGAGCATCTGCACTGCCGACGTCCTGGTTATAAAAGATCGTGTAGTTCACGCCGGCACCGACATAGGGCTTGAATGCGCCGAAATCGGTAAAATGATACTGCAATGTGAGCGTGGGGGGCAGCAGCCAAATCTTACCGATATTGCCCAGCGCGCCGATCGCTCCTTGGCCCTCGATGTTGGCGTAGGTGGTGCCGAGGATAAGCTCGGCGGCGATGTTGCCCGTGAAGAAATAGGAGATATCGAGTTCCGGCGTCACAGTGTCCGAATAGGAAAGACCGGAGCCGGGCACTGCATTGACGTAGCCCGAATCCTCAGTGACGACCCCCAACGCACGCAGGCGGATCTGCCAAGGGCTTGGCCGTTCCGGGACCGAGGCTCCTGCCTGCGGGACGCTCGGGGCTTGCACAAGGTCGGCCGCAACGGCTTGCTGTCCCACCACCATGAGGACGACGGCCGCTGTTGCTCCCCGCGCCACGCCCATTCGCTTTCTCGCCATGATATTCTCTCCTTGCTCTTCAGAAATGATGCGACGCACCATGAAAAAACCTGCTGGAATCGACGAAGCGCTCATGCGCAGTTTGCATGGGACAGCGCGCTTTTTTTTTGTTTGCCCTTTGCTCGCCAATCATCGACCTGTACTCACTTGTGAAACGTTGCCCTTTGTCTCCGTGCACCTATCGAACGCCATCGACTTGCCAGCCGATCGCACTGCGAAGGAAATTGCAATGAATGCGGCTCGCTCACGACTGTTCTTGCCGGAGACGTGCCCGCCTGCGCCGGGCTCGTAGAAGTAAGCGGGATAGCCAAGAGCCTGCAGCTTTGTGGCCATCTTGCGCGCGTGGCCCGGATGGACGCGGTCGTCTCGCTTCCTGGTGGCAAGCAGGATCCGCGGATAGGGCTGTCCCGGCGCCGCGGCGTGATAGGCGGAGATTTGTTTCAGGAAAGTCCAATCGTCCGGCTTGTCAGGATCGCCATATTTCCAGCTCGCACCCGCCAAAAGCTTGGTGTAGCGATGCATGTCGGTAAGTGGGATTGTGCTAAACAGTGCGCCGAAACGATCAGGATAGCGTGTCAGCATATTGGCGATTAGGAGGCCGCCATTTGAAGCGCCCTCGGCGGCAATCCGCCTCGGCCGCGTAATGCCCCTTCGCACCAGGTCGGTGGCAACAGCGGCGAAATCGTCATGGGCGAGCCGTTTGCCCTGTCTGCCCCCGGCGTCGTGCCAACGGCTGCCGAACTCGCCGCCGCCCCGGATGTTGGCGACCACGCACGTGCCGCCGCGTTCTAACCACAGCTTGCCGATCGAGGAGTTGTAGTAGGGCAGGACCGATACGCCGAACCCACCGTAGGCGGTGAGATAAACCGGGGCATCTCCGTTCCCGCTCGCCGGGCCGACCTGCGTATAGGGGATCATCTCCCCATCGGTCGAGATTGCCTCGTGGCGCGTGACCACCAGTCCGGATGCGTCGAAATGCTCGGGGCTGCGCCTCAGGATCACTGGGGCGCTGAGAGGTGGCGCGGTATTGAGGTCGATCAGAAAAAGCTGCGGCGGCGTGATCGGGTCTTGAGCCGCTCCATTGGTCTGGTGACGTTCCGCATCGAATGGCCAGAGGTGAACAGTCCCTTCGGCGGGCACGGTGTCCAGGGCTCGGCGCGTCCATTCCTGGCGGTCGGGAGTGAACATCTCCAAACGCGGATCGAGTTTGACGAGGTAGGAGATAATGAGCTTCCCGTCATTCCAGAAGAATGACTGCAAGGAGCGCCTGTCGCCTGATTCAAAGAGGGCGGCAAGACTGGGCTCGCCGGCGATGAACGAGGAAAGCGAGATGCCGATCAGCGCGTGGGCGGCATGGGTCGCCCCTCCCACCGTCCACGGCGTGCGCGGCCTTACCCCCAGCCAGTCGCCGAATCCATTCCAGCGGGCGTCCCGTGGAAGGTCGATCTGTATCTTCGGCCCGCTCCTGTCGCCGATATGACCTATCATTTCGAAGAAGGCCGGCGTCTCGATGAACCAAAGGCGCTCGCTCCCGGCAGTACGGTCCAAATGACCAGATACGCCGAGGGATTCGGAATCGGCCTCGAAGATTACCGCTGAGGTGAGCGGATCCGCGCCACGCTTCCACAGCCGCACGGTGCGCGCGTAGCCGGAGCGGGTGGCCATGCCATCACCAAACGCACTAGAAAGCAGGAGCGTGTCAGGGTCGAGCCAATTAACCCCGCCCTTGGCATCCGCGAGGTTGAAACCGTCGGCGACGAAGCTAAGAGACTTCAGATCGAATTCGCGATGCACGACCGCATCGCTTCCGCCGCGCGACAGGCGCAGAACGGCTCTTTCCCGTCTCTCCGGCTCGATCGACGTGCCGGCCCAGATCCAGTCCTCTCCGTCGCTAACGGCGACGGCGTCCAGATCGAGCAGTGCCTCCCATTGGGGATCCGCCTTCATGTAGGCGGCAAGGGTGCTCCGGCGCCACAGTCCGCGCCGGTTGCGGGCATCTTGCCAGAAATTGTAGAGGTAATGACCGTGGCGCTTGATCTGGGGAGTTTTGTCCGGACGGTCGAAAATCGCTGTGAGGGCCGCGCGGTCGCGCTCGAATTGCGTTCCACCGAAGTGCCCCAGTGTCCTGGCCGACTGGCTGGCGGTCCAGTCAAGTGCCCGTTCGCCTTCTATATCTTCAAGCCAAAGATAGGGATCATCGTCGAGAGTATTCAGAGTTGGACGGAAATCGAACGCGGTCATGTCCGTACAACCTGAAGAATGACAGCGCAAAGGCTTCCTTCCGCCCGGGAAAGCTCAGTGTTTGCGGCGGCGACCGCATGCTCGGCGAGCGTGATCATGGGATGAGGTCTTCTCAGTTGGTGCGGCGCGGCAGTGCGTTTGCGCATAGGCTTGCATGTGTCGTGCCAACCAGGAAAATCTTTTCAGAACAATACGATCACTTTGATAGCGCTGTGTCTTATGTCCGACATCGTCGTAGTTCCGACAATGACTGCGACGGTAGGCGCCTGATTGATCTGGTGTAAGCGCGGAGCCAATCCCATCTGGCGCGGCATCAGATGATCTGTGAGAGATGATGACACTGAAGGAGCGAGGAGCTTGCGGTGTCAATTTCTATGTCTGCGCCTATCTGATGATAGAAGTTCCCATGTTCTTGAGGCGGTTCCGAACCGGAGGCAAGCCCGCAGCGTCTGCGGCGCTGGTCGGCGCAAGCGAAGGCACGGCTCTGATCGAGGCGACGCTGAAGCCGGGCGCGAATGTGTCGGCGATCGCGCGAGAGGCTGGAGTGGCGACTCGCAGCTGTTCGGCTGGCGGCGCAAGGCGATCAAGAGCGATGCGGTGACGCCGCAGCGGGATGCGGATCGAATTGGCTTGTCGAGGGGAGGGCAACGACATGATCCCGGCGACCGTGCGTTCGGCACTGTTGCCGTTGGTGCGCCAACTGAGCGGACTTGATGCCGAGATCAGGCAGAGCGATCAGGCTATTCTGGCCCTCGCCAAGACTGATGAAATGGCACGCCGTCTGATGACCGTTCCCGGCATCGGCCCCATTACTGCTTCCGCGCTTGCGGCGAGCATCCAGGATATCTCCACCTTCTCAGGTTCGCGCGAATTCGCCGCCTTCTTAGGGTCACGCCACGGCAAAACTCCTCCGGCGGAAAGGAACGGCTGGGACGCGTCTCCAAGATGGGTAACCGATATTTGCGCAAGCTGCTCGTAGTCGGCGTTCATGCCGTTCTGTTCCATCGCAAGCGTTCCGGAGATGCGTTGAGAAACTGGGCGGATCGCCTGATGGAGACCAAGCCCTCCATGCTTGTCGCCGTGGCGACCGCCAACAAGCTCGCCCGTATCGTCTTCGCACTTATGCGCGACGCAACACACTATGCCGGCACACCGGCGTACCAACAGCATCGGCAAAGGCCGCGAACCGGAATCGAGGGTGACAATGACGTGATGGGAACAGACGAGGACAGATCCTGAAAGCCTGCAGCATAGTCGGAGCTTCGAGCTCGCTCTCTTGATCAGGCCAAAGGATCAGCGGATACCATCAGGGCCAGCAGTCACAAGACCGCAGCAACAGGCCGGAGACATGACCGCACCCGCGAACATCCCATCGCTGAAAACAAACCATTGATCAGCGGGCGCCGTCCAGACATGACTATTTTGTATGGCTCGACGGACTGCCTCTGTCGTCGTGGCGCTGCCGTGTAGAACCTGGCCCATAATGCCTCCTTCCATTCGGAAGAAAATAATGCACCATCAAAGCTCGGGACCAAACACCTAGAGTGCCATTCAGCTTTTTTTATTTCACTCCAGCTGAAATGGCGCCCTTGACCCTGCCGCTCTGAGCGCAGCACCCGTGGCAGGCGGCCTTCCATCGTTCACTTCGCGGCAAAGGCCGATGGCGCCCCAGGAAGTGATGAGGGCAGCGCAACCAAAAACGTTTGCCTCGCGGCTTCGGTCCTGCCCTTGACTAGTTGGCGGCGATGTACAGGGATTTCCCGAGAGCCTACGTCGACCGGGCAAAGGCCTGCAACTGCTGAGTGAGAGGAGGGACGCTTGGACGAACACGATCCGAAGGAAGAGCTGATCGAGACGATTTTTCGCAACGGCACAATCACCGTCGTCGGCATTCTGCTTGCCTTTTCGCTCGGCTTCGTCACGCATTGGGCGGCGAACCCCATGCCATGGCGGCTCTACGACCTGTTCGCCGTTGTGCCGATCCTGGTCGGCATCACGTTGCAGTTGCGGGCGCTGTCCCTGCTACTCGACATGAGTTCGTTGCGCCGACCCATCTACGAACGCGCCAACCGCATCTTCATGGCCGGCCTTATCCTGACCGCGTGCGGCGTCGGGCTGGCCATCCTGCTCGATGTCTTCGCAATGTCGATGAAGGGCACGCTGCCCGGCGCTTGACGGCCTGTCCCTGCGCTTTGGAGCTGCCGCAATCGGCCGACGCGACGCGTCAGATCCGAGGGTTCCTAGTGCTTTCCCCCAAGCAGCGTCAGCCTTCTTCCCGAAGAACGCTTTCTCCAGATTGCATAGCGGATGTTTAGAGCGTGGGCTTGCCGGAAATTCCGTCTCGGTGGCATAACCCGCATAGCCTTTAGGGTGTTGCTAGGAAGACCGATTCGCGGGCGTGGATGGATAAATGCATTGCGTCAGGAAGAGGCTCGGCAGGTTGCGTCGTGCGCGCATTGCCGAACTGGAGCGCGATCTCGTGGCGATTACACCTCAGGGGCGCCATCGGCGTTTCGAAGCCGGACATGAACTTCGCAATGCGAAGTGCCGCCTGAAGCGTCTCGAGGAATGCATCGCTGAAATACCGGACAAATGTGGCCGTTAGCGCAAGCTTCGCCGCTCTCAATCTTTGCCACGCGGTCGGCTGGTCGGCGGGGAACAGATGCCGATCGTGCGGGTACTCTGTCCGGCAGAGACGCAAGGTTCTGCACTGTCCGTTCATGAAGACTTCGTGCTGGTCTCCACAAGAGAAGTATTCTGGTGCAGAAGGTGCCCGATTAGCTACCGGAAAAAGGCGACATCGATGTGCAAATCGGGCGCCGCAGTGAGGCGTCCCCCCCAATGTCGGATTTCCGACAGGATCGTAAATCCGCCAACCCCTTGTTTTATAAAATTTCCTTCTCTGGCACGGCCCATGCATGGGACTCTGCGAACGCATCAGCGAGACGTCGTCCATGATCATGCGCACCGAAAATGCCGTCGCCGCAGTGAAAACCGCGCTCTCGCCTGCCATCAAGCCGCCGAAAGGCCGGCGCGTCATGGTCGAGGCAGGCGATTGCGCCGGCTTCAAACACCTTAGTGGGCCTGGAAAGCTCCTCGCGTGACGGCGAGGGGGCATCCAGACGGGCGGAAAGGACAAACGTCGTTGCCCCACGTCGCCGGCATGACTCGTCGATTGTCACCGCGCTGGAATGCGCGGGTCTACATGCGAAGACCCGAACGCGCAGGATAAATTCTCGCAAAGCCCGGTCGGGACTAGGGCTCGAAGTCCGTGAGCGGAGGCTAATGGCTATGGCCGATATTCGCCGCGAACAAGCCGCCTAGTGCGAAGACGCTATAGGAGGAAGCAGGTGGAGTTATCTTGCGTTGGGATCGGTGCTGGCCCGTCCAATTTGAGCCTTGCGTGTCAGATACACGAGCAAGTTGGGAAGGGGGCAGTGTTCCTGGATCGGCAGGTCGGCTTCCGCTGGCATCCAGGCATCGCATTCGATTCCTCGGAGCTCCAGGTCAGCCACTTCAAGGACCTGGTCACCCTAGTGAATCCGCGATCAGCCTACACTTTCGTAAACTTCCTGCACGAGAACGGGCGTCTGTATCACTTCCTGAACGCACAGTTCGAAGCCGTGCTCAGAGTGGAGTTCGAACAATACCTGAACTGGGTCTTCCACAGGAACCCACTTGTGCGTGGCGGCGAGACAGTGCGCGAAATCCGCTTTGACGGCGAGTTTCAGGTGCGGACGGATAAGGCGGTTCTCGGCGCCAGAAACGTTGTGGTCGGCATTGGCAAGCAGGCGCAAATTCCGCCTCAATTTCAGGGCTGGGTTGGACGCAACCTGTTCCACTCATCGGTTTTACTGCACATCCACCCTGAGGTGCGGAGAAAGCATGTCTGCGTGGTCGGCGGAGGCCAGTCGGGAGCCGAGGTGATGTTGCACCTTGTCGGCCTGCCGAACGAACGGCGGCCTGCCTCGATCACTTGGGTCTCGCAGCGCGAAAACTATCTGCCTCTGGACAACAGCCCGTTCACAAACGAGTTGTTCATGCCCTGCTTTTCGGATCGCTTCGCGGCGATGAGCGAGTCGCAGCGTAAGCTGCTCCTGCGGCGTTTCGTGCTTGCTTCGGACGGCATTTCGGAAAGCACGTTGCGCGCGATCTATCAGGCGCTGTACCGCCATGCATTTTTCGAGCCATACCGATGCGACATCACACTGCGGCCGGGCTGCACCGTCTCGCACTGCATCAACGCCGGACCGGGTCACAGGCTGACCCTGCAGCATGGCATGGACGAGGTCGAAGAAGTCACGGCTGACATCGTCATCCTGGCCACCGGTTACGAGAACGCGGTCCCAAGCTTGTTGGAACCGATCATGGGCCGCTTGGAGCAGATCGACAATGAATTAGCTATTCGCGAGGATTTTTCGGTGAGCTGGGACGGACCGTGTGACAGACGCATCTTCGTACAAAATGCGAGCCTCGGGCAGCGCGGCCTGGCCGATCCGAACCTAAGCTTGCTGGCCTGGCGCGCGCGTCGCATCCTCGATAGCCTACTTGGGCGCGCGCCATGCGCGAACCCCGAGCATCCTGGCTTCATCACTCATACCTCGATCGAGAGCTGGCCCGACCACGCAGCCGAAGAAATGGGCAGTGGAATATGACTCGTATGCTTTTGATCATCGGCGGTGGCATCCTAGGAATGATGCCCGCCTGCGCTGCGGCGAACCCCGGAGGCTTCTCCGATATGATCGTGACCGACCAAGCCCTTCGACCAAGCGGCGCATCGCATCACTCTGGGGGCGTGCATTTCCCCTACGGTTGCCAAGGCCGTACCAAGTCGCTCACTCGAAAGACCGCCGTGGTCTTGGCGGCCATGGCTGGGTCGGCAGGTAGCGGATGGTGCCGGCCTTTGGCGATGCGTGTCGTGGTTGAACCGGGTGAAGCGATTGATCCGGCCCAGTTTACGGAACCCCTGGACCCGGCTGAGCCTGACATAGGCAGTCTCGCGCCGAGCTTCTGCGGACAATATCCGCCGGAGCGGAACGCACTTAGCATCGCCTCCCTCATCACGTGAGTCCGTCTCCGTGGACCCGCAACTTGATCAGCGCCCGACCGCCCTAATTGGCATGTCCAACCAAACCAGTCTTTCCAACAGGAGGCTTTTCGCATGTTGACTGATGCACAAAGAGAAAAGTGGCAGAAGGACGGATACGTCAGGCTCGAAAGGTTCTTCGATCCAGCGGCTCAGGAAGATATCTCTACCTTTGTCGAAGATATGTCACGCTGGGTCGTCAGCGATGATAAATGGCTCATGTGGTTCGAGAAAACGACGGACAATCGAAAGATCACCTCCAAGATGGAGAATTTTCTCGACTTCCATGATCCATTGCGTCGTTTGCTCTTAGAAGATCAGCGCATAAAGTCAGCGGTCGAGGAGTTGCTTGGCGAAGATTCGCGCAGGCTCAAGGAGTTGCTGATTTTCCACTACCCCGACAGCGGCGGCTATCTCCCGCATCAGGACATTTATCACATTCCACACAAACTCCCGGATCGGATGGTCCATGCGGTGGTTGCCATAGGCATCGACGACTCCGACGAGGAAAACGGCGGGCTTTTCTTCAGCCCCGGCAACCACAAGAAGGGGGTGTTTCCCATGGATGCCGGTGGGGTGATCGACCCTCAAGTTGCCGAAAAGTTCTCCTGGGAACCCGTAGTATGGAAGTCTGGCGACATCTTCATCTTCGACGATTACGCACCACACTACTCACGACCGAACAAAAGCAATCGTTCTCGGCGGACACTCTACTTGGTGTTCCAGCGTGCTTCAACCGGCGGGCCGACCCGTGCTGAATATAACGTGCTTAAGCGCGCCCTTAACCCGCCCGAGGGCAAAGTGGCCGATCTCGACAATCTCAAGCCCCCAAATGGCATCTTCTATCGCGATTGAGCTCACGCAGCCAGGCGGAGGCATGCACACGAAGCTGATCGACCGCTCAAAAATGCGCGGACGGTATGGACGTCTGATTTGCGGGCTCGCGGAGCATCGACCGCAGCCCGTTACGACGCTTTGGCACGTGGATTGCGGAGGTGGTCGCATGCGGTCTTCTGTGCGCCTACAGCCCGACTAGTGCCCCCCTTGGTTGCCCGCTTGCCGGTCCAGAGCTGCACTATCCTGGCCGGGCCGCCAATGGTCAGACTGCCGTTTCTCTCCACGAATTGCACGGGAGGCTGTTGCGTTGGCAGCCGAAGGTCCCACTGCTTCAACAGCTTAGGTTGGTTGTCATGCGCAAATACACGTTTTCTCGAACGGAGCTGTCGCGGGCGTTTGGTATCGACACGGCCACGCTTGGAACGGGCAGCGCTCGCACGGGGTTTTCATTCGGAAAGGTTGGACCCGGCGTCACATCCGAGCCCCATCGGCACGACGAAATCGAGGCCTTCGTGGTCCTGTCTGGTGCGGGCAAGGTCACCACCGACCGGGGGGAAATCTCGGTCGAGGCGGGCGATGTCGTTCTGTTTCACCCTTTTGAAGCGCATGTGCTGCGCAACGATGGGGACGAAGACCTAAATTTCGTCGATGTCTACTGGCGTGACGACGACGCCGCTCATCATGTCGCTGCAAAGCTCACGGCTCCCCGCGCGCCGACTTTCGTCTTCTCCACGCCGCCGACGCCAAATGGCGATCTGCATCTGGGGCATCTTTCCGGCCCCTATTTCGGCGCTGATGTCTATACTCGTTTCCTGCGCATGAAAGGAGTCGAGGCCTATCACCTGACCGGAAGCGATGATTTCCAAAGCTACGTCGCCGCGCGCGCTGATGCCGATCAATCGACGCCGGCAAACGTGGCGCGCTACTATGCCGACGAGATTCGCGCCACGCTTGCACTTCTCGATTGTGAGGTCCACAGCTTCCAAGCCACAATGGACGATGACGGTTACGGCGAGTTCCAAACCGCGTGTTTCCGGAGTCTTCTGAGCAGCGCGGCGGTAGATTTGCGCCAGAGCCCTGCGCTTTTTGATGCTGTGACAGGCCACTATCTTTACGAGCCGGATGTTGGCGGCCTCTGCCCCGATTGCGGCGGCTCCGCCGCTGGCAACATCTGCGAGGAATGCGGTGCCCCAAACCTTTGCCACGACTTAGGTGCAGCGCGGTCACGGCAGTCTGCCGAGGCGCCGGTGGTCGGCTCCCTCCGCCGTCCAGAACTTGCCATGGACCAATGCTACGACAATATCGACCGGCATCTAAGGGCGTCGGGCGTCCCGCTACGGATCTTGGATCTCTTCGCGCGCCTACGCCAACGCGGCGACTTTTCAGTGCCCATTACCCACCCCTCGGACTGGGGCCTGCCGGCGGAGGGGTTCCCGGGGCAAGTGATCTGGGTGTGGCCGGAGATGGCATTCGGTTTTCTGTACAACATCCAGGCGCTTGGCCGCTCGATGGGTCGCGACTGGAAGGCGGAGATGCCCGGCAACGACTGGCAGATTGTCCATTTCTTCGGCTTCGACAATTCGTTCTACCACGCGCTACTCTACCCCGCTCTTTACGCCGAGGTCTTCTCCCACTGGACGCCACGCATCCGCTATCACGTCAACGAGTTCTACCTGCTCAACGGCAAGAAGTTCTCAACCAGCTGCCGCCATGCGGTCTGGGGCAAGGAGGTTCTGAGCCCAAAGACAGTCGACGTCGTGCGCCTTCATTTGGGCCTGACACGCCCGGAAGGTGAGCGGACGGATTTCACGCTGGACGCGCTGCGCCGCACCGAGAAAGAGGTGTTCCAAAGCATCTGGCTGAACTGGCTTGAGGCGTTGAACCAGGAAATCAAGCAGGATTTTGCCGGCCGTGTACCCGATGCAGGCGACTGGAGCCCGGTCGACCGCGCCTTCTTTGCTCGCATAGAGATCTATCGCGCTGCGATGGAGCGCGCCTATTCGGACGAAGGCTTCTCGGTTCGGCGCGCGGCCACTCAGGTCTGCGAATTCGTGCGCGATTGCGTGATCTACCGCGGGGCGCGAGACTTTGCGGCGGCGCGACGTTTCTATCCTGCCCGCAATCGGACTTCGCTAGCCCTTCAGACGACGGCCGCTGCGATCCTGGCACCGACACTCGCTCCGCTGATGCCCCGCTTCGCCAGAACGCTGGCGCGAGGCATCGATGGCGCCTCAACCGAAACATGGCCCCGGTCCGTCCAGCGCCTTGTGCCCGGGACGCGCTTTGATCTCGGACCCGTGTTGGTGTTCTACGCCAAATCCGGCAATCCTCATCTCGATGACGAGGAAACACTATGAGCCCAAAGATGCACCAGTGAGCTGTCCCCATCTCGACCAGATCTGCGCGGCAATCAAAGCCGACGATGCCAAATATCTTGGCTCGCTGTCACTGGCGAGGGAAGCCGCTCTGAAGGGTAGAGACTAGATTAGCTGACCTGAACCAACGCGTCGTCAAACAACCCTGGCCCGCCCCTTCAAGGACTGCTCGGCCGATCGCTTCCCAGCCCTTGCTGTTCGTGCCGAAAATGCGTGTGGGCTCGACTGGGCTGACCAACCTCTTCGGCATCGGGATTTCCGTCCTCCAGCCGGTCAAGGCTGTCATTCGGTTCGACCCGCTTGGTCAAGCTGGCGCGCCCTGGACCGTGCGCCGATCACAATGTGGATGCGAATGCCGCGTGATGGTACCTTCGATTCTGTCCGAGCGTGTACCGGCGCGGCAGTCAGCGGAAGAACAGCTGAGCTACTGATATCGGAATCGGAATGGAGCAGGTCCAAATTCTGCCCCTGAAGCCGGATATTGCTCAATCAGCGTTGACGATGGCTTGGTGCACAAGCTTCCAACCAGACCGCGCAACGACAGCCCGTCGCCTGAGGATAGTCGGCGAGGGCCGCCAAATCGCAAGCGTATCCTCCGTCGCATGCGCGCCGTCTTCGCCGAAAATGCAGACGCTTGTCTCGTCGAGAGATACATCCAGCTATTTTAGGGGGCTCATCAGGGTTGCGTGTTTGCTCGGGTGCGGACCGCCCCTCAGTTCCAATCGAGGAGCGATTCTACAATTCACATGTTTGGAGATCGCTCGCTAGGTAACCCGTCTGTGAACCCTGCAAGCCGATGCTTCAGATGCCGCCCATGCAGAGGTATTTCATTTCGAGGTAGTCCTCGAGGCCATGGCGGGATCCCTCACGACCGATGCCGGACTGTTTTATCCCACCGAACGGCGCCGCTTCCGAAGACATCCGGCCGGTATTTACCCCGACCATTCCATATTCCAAGGCCTCGGCGACACGCCAGACACGCTTCAGGTTCGAGGCATAAAAATAGGCCGCGAGGCCGTAGATCGTTTCATTGGCATCACGCACGACCTGATCCGCATCTTTGAAGCGAATAATCGGTGCGAGCGGCCCGAATGTCTCTTCTCGCGCGACGGTCATCTCGCTGGTGACACCGGTCAGGACCGTTGGTTGGAAAAACGTGCCATTCGTGCCGAGGCGTTTGCCCCCGCATCGAATTGCGCCGCCTTTAGTTACGGCATCGGCAATATGGGATTCAATCTTGGCCAAAGCCTGCTTGTCGATGAGGGGTCCGATGTCCACTCCGGGCGCGAAACCGTCACCAACTTGAAGTTGGCGAGCCCGTTCCACGAATTTCTCGACGAACTCGTCGTGAACGCCCGACTGGACGTAAAGGCGGTTCGCTGAAACGCAGGTCTGGCCGGCATTACGGTACTTCGCCTGGATCGCACCGTCAACTGCGGCATCGACATCCGCATCATCGAACACGATGAAAGGTGCATTGCCGCCGAGCTCTAGGCTGACTTTTTTGATCTGGTCCGAGCACTGGCGCATGAGTAGGCGCCCGATCTCCGTAGACCCGGTGAAGCTGATCTTGCGGACCTTGGGATTTGTGCAAAGTTCGCGGCCGACCGCGTCACCTTCGGACGCATAGATCAGGTTGACGACGCCTTCGGGGAAGCCTGCCTGATGGGCGAGGGCGAACATTGCTCCAGCCACGAGCGGCGTCTGTTCAGCGGGCTTGAGGACGATCGTGCAGCCCGCTGCCAAGGCTGGCGAGATTTTGCGCGCCACCATCGAGGCTGGGAAATTCCATGGCGTTATCGTGCCGACGACCCCGATGGGCTGCTTGATCACCAACATTCGGCGGTCCATCGATGGTGCGGAGATCGTCTCGCCATAGACGCGATTTGCCTCCTCGGCGTACCATTGCAGATACGCCGCAGCATGCGATAGCTCCGATTTGGCCTCTGCAAGCGGCTTGCCCATCTCCGCGGTGAGAATTGCAGCGAGATCGTCGGCGTGGTCGATGATCAACTGATACCATCGCCATAGAACGTCGCTGCGCTCACGGGCGGTAAACCCTGCCCATCCAGGCTGCGCGACATAGGCCTTGTCGATCGCAGCGCATGTCTCTTCGACACCCATGTCGGGTAGTTCTGCCAGCACTTCGCCGGTCGACGGGTTGAGAACCTCGAATGTCCGCTCGCTAATCCGCGTGCCAAGTGTCGGCAGGCGATCAATGGATCGAAACAGGTCAGGGGATCTCAGGTGACGGGTCATCGGCAGGCACAGGGGCAATACCGGATTCCTCCTCAAACGCAGCAGGGGTATATGGCAAGTGCGGTGTCTATTCCGGATGCCAAGTTCCTTATAGGGCCTCGGCCAGACAGCTAGCAGACCACGGTACCCAAGTGGAAAGGAGAATACCCTGAAATCGCGAGAAGATGCCTCGCGGTTCTACTAGTCGGGCTCGGCCGGTCAGGTGCGCGGGGGCAGGACCGGCCCGCGCGCAACCTTGCCATAGGTCTTCGCGGCCAGCGCCTTCACCGTCTCAGGCTCTGCGTCGCCGGCCACCACCAGCACGGCGTTGTTCGGGTCGGCAGCATTTGTTGTAGATCGTGAATGCGTCGGTGCCGTTCAGCTTGTCCATCTCCTGCATCCAGCCGTTGACCGGAATGCGGTAGGGCTGATCGGCCGCAACGTCGCGTTGACCTCCTCGTCCAGCAGACCTGCGGGTTCGTCTCTCTGCGCCAACGGCGCTCCTCCAGAATCACGTTTCGCTCGGTCTTGATATCGTCGTTGAGGATGAGGTTAAACATGCGATCGGCCTCGAAGCCAATCATGTCGCCCAAAGCTAGTCATAGCGTTGGGGGCGTTATTGTAGCCGCCGCTGACTGAGACGGCTCGGTCGAACTCGCTGCCGGCGCGGTTGGTGGTCGCCTTGAAGATCAGACGCTCAAGGAAATGGGCAAGTCCGGATTTGCCGGGTGGCTCGTCGGCGCTGCTGACCTTGTACCATGTGAGTGACGACTGGCGCGCGGTGATCGCGGATGTCGATCCTTCCATGCCATAGTCGAGCAGGAAATCCGCGATTGCCGCCGTCGGTGGCGGCCAGAGCCGGAGCGGTCGTCACCAGGGCCAGGGCGGTGGCAGTGAACGCCGTGCGCAGCCAGGGGGAGCGATCGATGGCTCCGGTTGGAAAGGCAAGGTTCGAGGCAAAGTGATTTGTTCCTCATTTTGATGAACGCGTTGCGTCTTCGCCTCCCCGTGGGGAGGATCGGCGGGCAGCGCCGAGCCAGACCAACATGCGGCCAGGCCTCACTCGAGCCTCATCTTCGGATGGACCCAGGAGACCTGCGGCGGTGTTCTTGGCGAGGTGGTCATTGGACGGATTTTCCTTGGTCCGCGACGTCTGCGGACGACCAGGCATGCACCGTGCCAGATCAGAAAACCATTCGAGGCATGAAGACAAGTCGGGTCTGACATGTTGCGCATCCGACATTATGGGCCCATCGAACAGGGCTGAAGGCGACGCGAGCATGGCTGAGAGTATCTTCTTCCTTCGGAAGACGATGAGGCGCGCTGCCGGGGAGGGGTACACGATGCGCTTCGAAGGCCGCTGCACTGACGGACAGAATTGAGATGTTGTCGCTCCAGCGCTCGCCGTGGGGGCATGCAGGCAACATTTGTCGCTGCAGGACAGCAGCACCGAAGCTGTGCGCGCTTGCCGTTGTCCCTGGGCACCAAACAGGGGAATTAGCAGTCGCGATTCATTTCATGTGCGTAAAATACCGCCTGGTGCGCTCGGCTGCAAATGCATGCCTGGCGGAGTGGTCGCTTAGGTCAAGAGCATCGCGTGAGTAACAGCCTGACCTTGCTCAATCTGATGCGCGCTAACCGCCTCGCCGGATTGTGGAACTGCTCGCGGGTGGCTTCTACCACAAACAGCAAGGTCATGAAATCAAGCAGGAAGTCGTCAATCGCTT
Organism: Mesorhizobium sp. M0011; assembly: GCF_040324155.1. Classification (NCBI taxonomy): domain Bacteria; kingdom Pseudomonadati; phylum Pseudomonadota; class Alphaproteobacteria; order Hyphomicrobiales; family Phyllobacteriaceae; genus Mesorhizobium; species Mesorhizobium sp. M0011. The sequence continues at coordinate 15,942 of NZ_JAMYVQ010000033.1, forward strand.
GGGCGATTGTTTCTGACTTGCCCTTGAACTGGTCCAGCAAAACGCGCGCGCTATCGATCGCTTCCACGCTGGTCGCATCGATCAACCCCTCGACCCTCTTGAAACAATCCAAATCGAAACTCCTTCATGCGCTTGCCAAGCCGTTATGCTCGAAGGCAGTTCCGTGAACTACCCGGCCTTTGACCTGCGGCACGAGCAGCGGTCGGCCTTACGTCCCGTGCCTCCAAACACGAGCCATCGACGTGGCGCTGAGGAGCGTTGGAAGAAATTGGGCGCTTCCGGCCACGCTCGAGCGGTAGTGTAGGACAGTGCTTGCTGGCGGCTACGCCCACAATGGAGTGCGCCAGCTGATCGGGGCTTAACAATTTTTCGCTTTTTGCTGCGCCCAACTCTCGGCTATGACTCGGACAGGCCTAATGGCCTGCCCACGTTGCATTGTAAAAGAAGGAACAAGTATATGCCGACTGGAACGGTAAAGTGGTTCAACAGCACCAAGGGGTTTGGATTTATCCAGCCCGACAATGGCGGTCCGGATGTTTTCGTCCACATTTCCGCTGTCGAACGCGCGGGCCTCTCGACCCTCGCTGACGGCCAGAAGATCAACTATGAGATCGAGCAGGATCGCCGCACTGGCAAGTCCTCCGCTGGCAGCCTCAGCAAAGCTGGTTGAAATTTTCTCCTGCGTCCTGGCAAGAGTAGGCACGTAGGTCCTCACGGCCGCTCGATGGGACCGAGCAAAAACTGAGGGCAGCAGATTGCTGCAGGCGTCGCGAATTCCTCATGAAACAAAGTTGTTTGAAAGGAAGGCGGGGTTGGCCCCGCCTTTTTATATGACCGCGCAGATTAAGCCGATGGCTGAAACGCTCCAGAACGAATCTCGATTGCCGAAATCAAGCCGCGACCTTCTTGCGGGTTCGCTTCGTCGGCGCAGGCTCCGGCGCTTCCGGCGCCTTCGGTTTGCGGCCGAGCCCCATCGTCTTGGCCAATGTCGAGCGCGCCGCGGCGTAGTTCGGCGCGACCATGGGATAATCCGCCGGCAGGCCCCATTTGGCCCGATATTCGTCCGGCGTCAGCCCATAGTGGGTCGACAGATGGCGCTTTAGCGATTTGAATTTCTTCCCGTCCTCAAGGGAGATGATGTAGTCCGGTGTCACCGATTTTCTGATCGAGACTGCAGGCGTAAGGGCAACCGGCTCTTGCGCAGAGACACCTCCGGCCGTCGCTCTCAGAGCCGCATGCACTTGGCCGATGAGGGCAGGGAGATCCCCCACCGGGATCGGATTGTTGGAGACATAGGCCGACACGACATCGGCGGCAAGCTCAATGAGGGTGTCGACGTTTTTTCCGGCTTCTTCTGTCATGAAACTCTCCAGGCGGTGAAACATAGTCAGCGAAGCGTGGCTTCATAGGGCCGGTTGCCGCTGAAAGCAACAATGCTCGACAGCGTTATTGCCAATGCTCGTCCAGAAGCGACATCGATGCGCCATATTTCCCGTCGTGACGCTGAGCCACTCGTTGTTGGCGACCCTGCCGAGGTGCGTGGCGCGTCCCGGCTGTAACTTTGCGTCAAACTTAGTCTTGAGCCTAAGCGCGGTTTTTTGTCTCGGTATTACTTCTTTTGACTGTGAAATCAGGGATCGTGATCGCTTGCTGGTGGCGTCAGGGACGATGGACGTTCATTGGCCATGGCCAAATGTAAGTTCATCGCCCGGTGAGCCACTCTTCCAAGGGGCTGGGAACCGCCGCTGGTAACAAAGGACATCAATGTATTTCGGGGCGTTTCTTAGCCGGTCCTCGAGAGACGGCAATCGCTGCGGACGACACCTGTTCCACGATATCGAACAGCGCGGCGACACAGGCAGCTTCTCGAATCTGGAGCGGCTTCTCGCAAGTTGGCGCCGCACCGAGAGGCCGGGCAAGGACAGTGCGTCGCCTGCTTCAATCATGCGCATCAACCAGCCAGCGACGCTGTCCCGATACGGAATCCCGCGACTGGCCGTGTGATCTCGCCGGTAGTCGCCCCGGCCCTCTGCACGAAGCCTCGGGATGTGCTGATGATCAACCAGGCCACAAAGGTCGACGTCCTGAAGCAGGGATCACATGAGTTTGCCACTATGCGCAGGCTTGCCATGCGCTTCCGCGGCATTTTGCGGGGCCTGTGAATTGGGCGAGCTCGACACTTCGATCGACGTGGCGTCAACTCCGGGTCCGTCGCCATCACGCGTTTCGGTCGGGTCCTACGCCGTGACGCTGACGCCGTTCGCGATGCCATTGAACTACCGTGGAGCAACGGCCAGGCGGAAGGGCTGATCAACCGCCTCAAGACGATTAAACGTACCATTGGGCAGAGCGGGCTGCGAACTCATTAGGGCACGCATGCTGCCACTCAGCCGGCCTGATCACCACACAAAGCGAGGAAGAACCTGGTCAAGTGCAAAGCGACAATTGCCTCGACAGCGGGTCCCGGAAGGTTTATGCTGCCCAATGTTACCGCAATCCGGAATGGCGATTGAGTACCTTCACGAGTGAAGGGAGTGAAACTTCTTTGTCGGCCAAATTGTTGACGGAACGCCCGGCGCCCATTGTTGCTACATGTCTAGATTCTTGGGGCGTTTTGGATGATGCAATCCACCATCTCACTCCAAAGGGCAGTGGAATCTGGAACAATGTCGCTTTTGTTCGCACGACATCCTTCGTGCCCGATTGGCATATCGTCTTTAACTCTGCTTCTCTTTTCGGGCTCCCTGTTGATATCGAGGCGAGCCCAAACAGGACAATTTTTGCAATCGGCGAACCGCCGACGAAAGCTCATCGCGCGTTTCATGAAGGGCAGGGGAAAAATACTATCGTCCTGACGTGTGACGCAGAGCTGGCTGCTCGGCAGAATGCAGCGCGCCGATTCGTTTTGTCTCCACCTATCACTCGGTCTTGGTCTGTAAACAAGACATATGACCAACTTCTGGTCAGCGAAGTCGTGGATAAGCCGCTTCGGCTCTCATGGATTACCAGTGACATCGCCCTGCTTAAAGGACATCGATATCGGCTGGCGTTTCTGGAACGGCTGAGAAAGGAGTTCGATTTTGACCTGTTCGGCCGAGGTTTTCGGCTGATTGGAGATAAATGGAACGCACTCGCACCTTACCGTTACAGTATAGCGTTCGAGAATACTCGTGCTGATTACTATTTTACAGAGAAGCTTATGGACTGCTTCGTCGCTGAAACAATGCCGATCTATTACGGCAGCCCGGCAATCACGAGGTTCTTCCCTTCGGACTCTATGGTTCTGATTGACCCAGAGGACAAGAACGTAATCCCAAAAATTCAAGAAATCATCAACTCGGACCTCTGGAAGGAACGTCGCGGCGCAATAAGAGAGGCGAAGCGGTTGGTCCTCGAGAAATACAATACGTTTGCTTATCTCGCGAGCTTCATCGAAAGCGTTCAGGATAAACCCTTACCGCCGGAAATTATACACATCGATTCGCCTGAGGTCGATTTTGGAATAGACGAATGAAGTACTCCAACGCTCGCTTCGCGTGCCCGGCGGTCGGTGGTCTGGCGAGATCGGTACGGAACGCTCGGCGGAGAATGCCTGCTGCGCAGACGGGCCGGCACGGGCGCACGAGGTCATGCGCCCCCGGCTGCCGCTGATCAGACGAACTGGGGAAGGCCAGGAACGGAATTGAGGACCTCGTCCACGAGTTCGTCGCCGGCATGTTCCTTGGCGCAGGCGATCGTCTCGTTGGCGAGGCCGGCGATCTTTGCCATGCTGAGACCCTCACTCATCAATTGCTGGCCGAGCCCCATAAGGCCGCCACCCTCTGGGTCGTCGCCATGATACTTCGCGACTAATTCTGAAGCTCCCGGAATGGCCTCGATCATGCGCGCAACGGGACCGTCGGCCGCGTGGCTTTGCAGGAAACCCAGCATTAACCCAACGGCCTTCTCTGCGACAGCCGGGCCGATGCCCGCACCAGTGGCGATGCGCGGTAAGAATTCTTCCATGCAGGGTCTCTCTCTCTTTAATGAGGTTTACACGGGGCCCGTCCGGCGCCCAGCGCCCCTTGGCCGAACCACAATTGAACTCCACAAAAATAGGCCGGCGGAAGTGCTATTGCGCGTAAAACCGCCTCTGTCAACGCAAGCTGCGTCGGACGTGCGTGTTTCGCAAACCGGAGATTCATTCCAATTCACTTCATTACGTATTGGCAACCGCACGGATTGCGGTGGCTCGCTTATGGGCCAATGCCCCGCGCCCGTCAAATTATGACGACAACGTGGTCATCGCCTAGGATCTGTGGATCAAGGTGTGAGGCACTTACAGCCGGTGGACCTGCTCAAGCGCCGCGCCGACACAAGGGCTAGATTGGCGATACTGCGCGTGTTGGCCATGTCTTTCCTCGCGTGATGGGATGTTCGTAGAAGCGGAGCTATATGCCGGTGTGACGTCGATAAGGCGAACCGGCTATTCCGACAGGACATCCATGGCTGTCGCATAGACCGTTGCTGCTTAGGTATTGAGACCGCCATCGCTGGTGACACCACAATGTGCAGTCCGCGGGTGTCGATAAGGCCGATTCACGCAATCAGCAGGTCAGGAGGAACGAATGAACCCTGAGGTTTCAGAAGCTCACTTTTCGCAAGGCGTGCAGCGCACATGGTGCAAGAGATTGCCAAGTCTTGCAGATGCTATCGACTTTCTCAACGATGGCTGGAAGATCGCAGTGACCGAATCTACGAAGCGCACTCAGTGCGTGCTTTGCTACATCCAACCGGTTGCCGAGCAGGGATACTCCTCCTCCCTGAAGTCCAATCGACAACAGCGATCACTTCCAAGAGGGTCCCAGCTCCGCCGCGAAAACGGGTGCCAGACCCCGATCCTCTCCCTCAACTGATCTAGCTCAGGGCGTTCATGAGCCGCAGATCGCATAGTGGCTGCGTGCACGACGCAGGAAGACCATTTATGAAAATCCTATTCAGAACGATGGCTGTCACCTTGCTGGCACCCACCGCCTTTGCTGCGGATTCGATCCCCACCGACCTCAGAGATACGGCATTGGCCACCTTCAGGGCTTTGCCATCCACCACGCCGACAGTCGCCAACAACCCGATCACCCCGGAAAAGATCGCTCTCGGCAAGGCACTGTTCTTCGATCCACGCGTCTCGGCGTCAGGCGTCTTGTCGTGCAACTCGTGCCACAACCTGGCCACCGGCGGCGACGACAATCACGAAACCTCGATCGGCCATGGTTGGCAGAAGGGACAGCGCAACGCGCCGACTGTACTGAACGCTGTCTTCAACATCGCTCAGTTCTGGGATGGTCGTGCCGCAGACCTGAAGGCTCAGGCGAAGGGACCGGTCCAAGCCGGCATCGAAATGGCCAATACACCGGACCAAGTCATCGCCACGCTCAAGTCCATGCCGCAATATGTCGAGTGGTTCGATGCAGCTTTTCCGGCTGAAGCCGATCGGGTCACCTTCGACAACTTCGCCAAGGCGATCGAAGCCTTCGAGGCGACACTGGTCACACCGGCCCCGTTCGACAGCTTCCTGAATGGTGATGAGCTTGCCATGACTTCCGAACAGAAACAGGGCCTGGCGCTTTTCATGGACAAAGGCTGCTCGTCCTGCCATGCCGGCATCAACGTTGGTGGGCAAGCCTATTTCCCATTCGGCCTCGTGGAACAGCCCAGCGCCGAGGTCCTGCCGGACAAAGACAAGGGCCGATTTGCGGTCACCAATGCAGCCGATGACCACTATGTTTTCCGCGTGGCGCCGCTGCGCAACGTTGCACTCACCGCGCCATACTTTCATTCGGGCAAGGTTTGGGATCTGAAACAGGCCGTCGCCATCATGGGGACCACCCAGCTTGGCGTAGTACTGGCGGACGAAGAAGTTGACCTGCTTGTTGCCTTCCTCAACTCGCTGACCGGAGAGGCACCCGAGGTCGCCTATCCCATCTTACCCTCCGAAACGGCGACAACGCCCCGGCCTGTAACGCAGATCTCAGGAAAATAAAGGGCCAACTGGCTGCGGACGTCGCAATCGAAAATGATTGCGGCTTTCACTTGGGCCACACGAATTGCCACATCCATCTCCGAATTGGCGGGAGGCTAGCAATACCCGAAACCTGCCACCTCGCCCGTAGTCTGCGCGAATCAACTGGGGAAGCGGACAGACGCGCAGCATCATATATTGTCGCCGCCTGAGCGAACATGCCAAGCAGTCTACTTTGAGAAACGACGTGTGTACGATTTGTTCGAGGCGCGGGGCCTGTATGTTCCCAAGGACCAATACTATAGCGTAGTGTCACATTCATATTTCTGCGGGATGAGGACACGTGCCGAAGGAAAATTGCACATTTTCGCCGAGTGGCTTATTTCCAAGAGTGTGATCGGTTTGGCATATTCCCGGCCGACATCCGCCAGTCGGCAACTCCCCACACGGTGAGGAAGAGAAGCCTCACGCCTGCACTTTCTGCCGGAGCGCGCGTGCTGCAGCGACCATGTTAATGAGGGCAGGGCGGACCTCCTCCCATTTGCGTGTTTTGAGGCCACAGTCCGGGTTTATCCACAGTTGGCCGTCGGACAGTCGCTCGCGGGCAAGCATGACTAAGTCCGAAATCTCGCCGACTTCCGGGACGCGTGGTGAGTGAATATCATAGACGCCGGGACCGATTTCGTTCGGATATTTGGAGCTCGTGAAGGCGTCCAACAGTTCCATCTTCGAGCGCGACGTCTCAATCGAAATGACATCCGCATCCATTCCAGCGATCGCGTGAATGATCTCGTTGAACTCCGAATAGCACATGTGGGTATGAATTTGAGTCGCGTCCTTTACACCCGTTGAAGCGATCCGGAAACATTCGACAGCCCAGTCGAGATAGACTTTCCAGTCAGATTGGCGCAGTGGCAATCCTTCGCGAAAGGCGGCCTCATCGATCTGGACCATCCTTGCGCCGGACCTTTCGAGATCCGTCACTTCGTCGCGGATGGCGAGCGCGATCTGGCGGCAGGCTTCGGAGCGGGGTACGTCGTCGCGAACAAAAGACCAGTTGAGAATGGTGACTGGGCCTGTGAGCATTCCCTTCACGGGCTTTTCCGTAAGCGACTGGGCGAATTGCCACCAGCGCACTGTCATCGGATTGCGCCTCGATACGTCGCCGAAAATGATGGGGGGACGCACGTAGCGCGACCCATAGCTTTGTACCCAGGCATGCTGGGTGAGCGCGAAGCCGGACAACTGCTCGCCGAAATGCTGTACCATGTCGTTTCGCTCGAACTCACCGTGCACCAGCACGTCCAGCCCGATCTCTTCCTGCCAGCGAATTGCAGCCTCGATCTCCTTCTTCAGGAACGTCTCATAGTCGACATAGCTCAGCTGGCCCTTCGCATGAGCGGCCCGCGCCTTGCGTACCTGCGGCGTCTGCGGGAAGGACCCGATGGTCGTCGTCGGGAACGGCGGCAGCCCGAGTGAGCCGGCTTGGACTCTGGAGCGCTCGCCAAAAGCGCTCTCTCGTCGCTTCGCGCTGTCCTCAATGCTAGCGATCCGCCCCTGAACAAGCGGGTCATGGATCCTCGTGGATGTCACGCGCGTGGCGGCAGCCTCGGCAGACGCTTTCAACGCGCCTGCCACCGCATCCCTGCCTTGGGACAGGGCCCGGGCCAGCAAGACCAGCTCGTCGGTCTTCTGGGCCGCGAAGGCGAGCCACGACCTGATGTCGGCGTCGAGTTCCGTCTCCATGCGCAGATCAATCGGCACATGCAGCATCGAGCAAGAAGGCGCGATCTCGACGCGGTCCAAGGGCCAGCCGGCGACGATCGGTTTGATGCGGTCGAGAATGGCGGGCAGGTTCGCACGCCAGACGTTGCGGCCATCGATCAAGCCAAGCGAGAGCACCAGATCCTTCGGAGCGAGCCGACCCACCGTTTCCAGCTGCTCGGGAGCGCGCACGAGATCAATATGCAGCCCGGCCAAGGGCAGAGAAACCGCGGTTTCGAGATTGTCTCCCAGCGACCCGAAATACGTAGCCAGCATGATCTTCAGCTCGGGCGCGGCTTTCGACAGCTGGCCATAGGCGAATTCGAACGCAGCTCGTTCGTTCGGGTTCAGATCGAGGACAAGCGCTGGCTCATCGATCTGCACCCAGTCGGCTCCCGACAGCTTCAGCCTCTGCAGGACTTGCTCGTAAACGGGCAGCAGCCGCGGTAGGAGCGCGATGGGACCGAACCCCTCGGCAGGCGATTTCGCCAGCTTGAGGAAGGTGATGGGTCCAAGGATGACTGGGCGTGTGTGAATGCCGAGAGCTTTGGCCTCGAGGAAGTAATCGACCGGCTTCGATGACGAGAGGGCGAACGTCTGATCATCATCGAGTTCCGGCACAATGTAGTGGTAGTTGGTGTCAAACCACTTGGTCATTTCCATCGCGGTTACACCAGGTCCATGAGCCTCCTCCTGGTGACCAGCGTGTCCACAATCCTCCGTCTGACCCTGGTTGCCGCGCGCCATTGCGAAGTAGATGTCAAGTGGGACCTCGCCGCTATTCCAGCCGTAACGGGATGGAACGGCCCCGACCATGGCTGCGGTGTCGAGCACATGGTCGTAAAGCGAGAAGTCGTTCGACGGGATTTTCGACACGCCGCGATCGCGCTGCTCTTCCCAGCTAGCGGCACGGAGCGCCTTCGACGTCGTGAGAAGGTCGCCAGCGGACGATGTTCCGGACCAGTAGCTTTCAAGCGCGAATTTCAGTTCTCGCCGACGACCGAAGCGCGGCACGCCGAGCGTTGCTACAGGAATTTCCTGAGAGTCAGTCATGTCATACCCCGATGGTTGGGGCGCCGATGACAAGGAAGGCGCTAGCAGACCGGCACGAACGCCGGCTTGCAGCGGCCACCGAGACACCCCGCCCGTGGACGTAATTCGCCGTGGCAGGTCTCCTGGCTCGCGGGGTCATAGCCTCTACCCGTCTTCCTGAGGGTATTCGCCTCAGTGACATGACTGGGGGTTGGCTCGCCGCTAACAGTTGCGGGGGCAGCGCCGGCATTGCACCGGCTTCCCTCTTAGCTCCGCTGCGGCAGCGCCGCACGCGAGAACCACGACACGCAGACAATCACAGCAGTCCGCTCTTTTGTCAATGACGCATAACGAAATGTTTATGTCGTTATGTGAGTTCGCTTTTACGCTTGTCTAACATTGTGAAATATTCAGTCGCCCATTGGCGGCGCTGCTCCGCTGCCACCATTGTCCAACTAATGGATCCCTGTCGGGCTGCGACATCCCTCGCAGGTCGCCGATGAAGGATTTCGGACAAGACTTCAAGCGCGTGACAACGTCGTTAGAACGCAGAAGATCGCATTGGTGGCGATGTTTAACGATGCGGCGGCAAGCCGTGCGTGCGTGGTAGAAGCGGTTTTCTCGGGGTGAGCGCCAAACCGCGGGAATTGGCACGCCAGTCGTCATCACGGGTGACTAGGCAATCGTGATGACTCCGCTCGGCGGCAAGAGACCACACTGGCGGAGGCGGAGGCCTGGCTCAAGGGTCTGATGCAAAGCCCGACTGTGGTCCCGATAAGCCGCTTAAGCCGCATTCAGGCGGTCAGTATAAGTATCTCTCTCTCCAAGCGCTCGGCATTGAGGGATGCGCAAATGCAGGCAAAGCTCGCGTGCTTCATATTCTGCATCATACGATCGGCAGGACCCAGTTTTTATCCAGTGCACGCGTCAGCGCGGTGTGCAATTCTGGCTCGGTCCGATACGAAGGCATTTGGGCCTCGCTGATCCAGCCCAAGCCAACATAGTGGAAGTGATCCGCAGGGACCGTAACCCGGCTGCTGTCCAGTTGCCGAACGAAGTCCTGGCCGCTCTTGAGATCGCGGTAGCTATCTCGTCGGAGAGCCTCGGATTTACCAGCAGGGCGTCCTCGCCGAAGTCTTCGGCCGCGCCGGCAAACTTCGATAACACCAGAACGCCAGGGTCGCTCGGATCTTGTGCAGCAATGTATTCTTTCGCCACAAGATTCATGCCATCGCGCAACGGCGTCACAACGCAAACACGCGCGGCTCTGTAAAGACCCGCGATCTCAGCTTGGGTGAACGACCTGTTCTCATAGATAATCGGCATCCACTCGTCCGTGCCATGCCGGTTGTTGACTTAATTGACGAGTCTTTCGACGTCGCGCCGATATTCGCTGTACGCTTGGATGTCGCCACGTGAGGGAGTTGCGATTTGCAAGAGCGAGACACGTTGCGGCTCGACTGCCAGCAGATCGAAAGCTTTAATCCGATTGTCGATGCCCTTGGTGTAGTCGAGCCGATCGACGCCGATAACTAGCTTTGCTCCACCAAGTTTCAGCTGCGAAATGTAGGCTTTCTGCGCCTCAAGCGAATCTGCGGCACACTGTTCGAATCGCTTCGGATCGATACCTATAGGAAACTTTTGGCATTGCGTCTGGCCATGGTCCGAGAAAACGGCCCCGTTCTTGCTCTCCAGCCCCAAATGAGATTGGACACAGGCGAGGAAATTGCTCACATCACGGTCGGTCTGAAACCGAGCAGATCATACTCGAGCATACATTTCATTAGCTCGCCAGAATTGGGCACGCGCTCCATCATGTCAGACTCCGGCCACGGCGTATGCAGGAAATGGCCGATCGGCCTGTCAATGCCGAGTTTGTGCAAATCAGCGCCGAGCGGCAGGATGATAGTCATGAACCCAGTAGACTGCGTTATCTCCCAATTCGGACACCGCGCGCGCCATGAAGGCATTGACGTCGCGATAACTTTTATAATCCTCTTCCGAGCCTGAGATCCGGTCCGGCAGCGAGTGGAGTGCCGGCCACAGTATGAATTTGCAAAACCTTGATAGTACCGAGGATAGTCCGCTGCCGGCCCATCGAGCCGCCCGATTTGACCTTTGCCACGCTGCGCGAGGGTCACCTGTTGCTTATTGCCGTCGCCCAAATGCTCGGAAAAAACCTACCCAGACCGCGCCGGAACGCTCCACAACGCACTCCAGGGCCGCCGAAAGCCCGCCTGTCTTGGGCTGATCAGAATTGACGGTCGCACCGCGGTTGGAAATTGCGATAAGACTCCTATGTGGCTGCTGGGCCGCCGTGTTGAAGCGCTGGTCTGCGGCTGAGACAACAGACGGGACGGGCCAACTTCGGCTTGTTGTTCTCGCTCCTGTGGCAAGTCTCTCAGGGGTTGTTCAAAAGCGATTGGTTCGTGAACAGCCCCAGTTTGCCATGTGAGGTTCCGGCGCGGCGAGTTGGCGTTGTTCAATGCGTCCATTTCATGCCTCCGTTGAATATTTCCCCATGATGGAGCAACTGGCATTCCCAGATTGGCACACCCCCTGCTGACGAGAATCTGACGAGCGTCAGAGCAAATGGCGACCGATTGTCGCGTTTCGCCTTCGGCGCCCTCAGGAACCGGCTTATCGCGAAAATAGCTGGCGACGCGATCGAGCGGACCGTGCTTGCGGTAATTGTCGATTGTTCGGATAAGAGATACACCCAGTAGATGCCAGCACCTGTTGAAATGAACTGAAACTATGTTGCTGCCGCCAAGGCTGCCGGGCCCCGTGATGCGATCCTGCGTCTGCCGAAGAGTTTTGACACGGAGATCGGAGAGGGCGGGATAGTCCCTTTCCGCCCGTCAGGGCCCGTTTTTGAATCCCTTCCTCGTTGCCCTCGACGATCCCAAAATTGTGGAAGCCAGACCGCGATGTGAATACCAGCCAGGCGAGCACTTCCTGATATCCGCGAATGCCGGGCTCCACATCCGGCGCCTCGTCGAGATTGACGAAGATGAAGCCCTGCTGCCAATTCCGCTGGTCCCATACCAATGGCGAACCAGTATGCCCGCATTCAGCATCGTGGGACGTGATCGCAAGTCAAGTGCTCCGACGGCCGCCGCGAGTTCTCCGTTACCTCAGGAACCTTACTGGCTTTCCCCAAGCTGAGCTTCTGGAAAATGCCGGTGGCGATCTCGATGACGGTGAATGCCGTCAAGGCAAGCCGCCTTGCACCGCTCTTCCAGCGAGCTTCACGGCAGCAGAATCGGTCAGTTCTCCGAAGCGAATGGCTGTCGCTATCAGCGAGCTTTGACACAGTTCCGCCACTGCGATGATCGCGTCAGTAGGGCGGCTGGTTAGTTGCCCGCGCATCTACAGCAACCCAGCCCGTTCCGCCTCGCGGCGCAGATTCTGCCGTGGCCTGGGGCCGATCTGCTGGATCACCAATCCGGCCGCCAGTGAGCCAAGGTCGCCGCAGGTCTGCAGGTCGCGGCCTTGCGTGTAGCCATGCAGGAAGCCGGCGGCATAGAGATCGCCGGCGCCCGTCGTGTCGACCAGTTCCTTGATGGCGGTCGCCTTGATGACCACGGTCTCGTCGCCGCGCACGATCACCGAGCCTTTTTCCGAGCGGGTCACGGCGGCGATCCGGCAATCCTTGCGGATCTGCGCCAGCGCCTCGTCGAACGACGACGTCTGGTAGAGCGACTTGATCTCGTGGCTGTTGGCAAAGACGATGTCGACCGTGCCCGAGCGCATCAGGTCGAGGAATTCGTCGCGGTAGCGGTCGACGCAGAACGAATCCGACAGTGTCATGGAGACTTCGCGGCCTGCCGCGTGCGCCAGCTTCGCCGTCTGCCGGATTGCTTCCTTGGCCCTCGGCGGGTCCCACAGATAGCCTTCGAAATAGGTGACCTTGGCGCCAGACGCCTTGTCGGCCTCGACATCCTCAGGGCCAAGCTCGACGCAGGCGCCGAGATAGGTGTTCATCGAGCGCTCGCCGTCGGGGGTGACGAAGATCATCGAACGCGCCGTCGGCGGCTCGCCCTTGAGCGGCCTGGTGTCGAAGGCGACGCCCTGCGCATGGATGTCATGGGCGTAGATTTCGCCCAACGCATCGCTGGAGACCTTGCCGAAGAAGGCGGCGCGGCCGCCGAAGCTGGCGACGCCGGCCGCCGTGTTGCCGGCACTCCCGCCGGACGCTTCGATCGCCGGGCCCATGCGGCTGTAGAGCAATTCGGCGCGCTGCGTGTCGATGAGATTCATCGCGCCCTTGATGATGCCGTTGGTCTCGAGGAACTCCTCGTCGCACTGGGCAATGATGTCGACAATGGCATTGCCGATGCAAAGCACGTCATAATCCGGCATCAATGTCTCCGCTTGGGCTTTCCGCTTGCCAATTCGCTCGCCGGCGGCTTCACGGGGCGGCTAGTCCTGCCTCGCGACGCAATTCGTCCGCCCTGTCTGTCTTCTCCCAGGTGAAATCAGGCTCTTCACGGCCAAAATGGCCATAGGTGGCTGTATTGCGGTATATAGGGCGCAAGAGATCAAGCATCTTGATAATGCCTTTCGGTCTCAGATCGAACAACTCAAGAATGAGGCGCTCGATCCTGCTTTCCTCAACCCTGGCTGTCCCGAACGTGTTGACCATGACGGAAACCGGACTGGCCACGCCGATTGCGTAAGCAAGCTGCACCTCGCACACGTCCGCAAGTCCGCTGGCGACGATGTTCTTTGCGACATAGCGGGCCGCATAGGCAGCCGAGCGGTCAACCTTGGACGGGTCCTTGCCCGAGAAGGCGCCGCCGCCATGACGACCCATCCCGCCATAGGAATCGACGATGATCTTGCGTCCAGTGAGACCGCAGTCGCCGCGCGGCCCGCCGACTACGAACCGCCCCGTCGGGTTGACCAGAATTCTGATGCCTTCCGTCTCCAGGTGGGTCGGCAGGACAGGCTTTATGATTTCCTCAATGACGCCCTCGCGGACAGTCTCTTGCGAGACCTGCTCGTCATGTTGCGTCGACACGACGATGGTATCCAGGGCGACCGGGCGCAACCCCTCATAGCGCACTGAGACTTGGGATTTCATGTCAGGACGCAACCAGCCAAGCTGTGCCTTCCGGACATACGCCTGCCGTTTCGTCAAGCGATGAGCGAGCTGGATCGGCAAAGGCATCAGGGTATCGGTTTCGCGGCATGCGTAGCCGAACATGAGGCCCTGATCTCCCGCTCCCTGCTGGAGGTCTTGCCCTCTTCCCTCGTCAACGCCTTGGCTGATGTCGGGCGACTGCTCGGTGAGGGCATGGACGACGGAGCAACGCCGGCCGTCGAAGCCGACGGCCTCGTCGTCGTACCCAATGTCGAGAATCGTATCGCGCGCAACTTGGCTGTAATCCACCTGGGCATCGCTGGTAATCTCGCCAGCCAGAACGACTATCCCTGATTTTACCAACGCTTCACAGGCGACGCGCGCCTTGGGATCTGTGCGGAGGATGGCATCGAGGATGGCATCCGAGATGTTGTCGGCCAACTTATCCGGGTGCCCCGCGCCAACCGATTCGGAAGAGAACACGAACTGCCTAGCCATGAATACCTCGCTTCGGGTGTTGGATGTGGTATGGGCATTTTGCTTGGCCGACCTTACTTGTCGCAGATGCCCGGGACCTCGAACGCAGCGCACAAGTCGGCAACGTCTCTTCGCACGCAGGCATGGAGATCTTCGTCGTCTGGCCGCTGGAGCACGGAGTCAATGAAGCCAGCAATTTGCACCATTTCCACATCGCGCATGCCCATTGACGTCACTGCTGGCGCCCCCAGGCGAATTCCGCTTGTGACCGCCGGATGCCGCGGGTCGCCAGGCACCATATTAAAGTTTGTGATGATTCCTGCCTTTGCTAGTCGCTCGGCATAGGCCTTGCCCGATAGTGGCCGATTGCGAAGATCAAGGATCAGCATGTGATTGTCCGTCCCCCCGGTCACCAGGTCATGACCTCGCTCAAGCAGTGCATGTGCCAGAGCCTTGGCGTTCTTGACCGTCTGTTGGCCGTAGCTTCGGAAGGACGGGTTCGCGGCTTCGTGCAAGGCAACCGCTAGCGCAGCGATGGCATTCATGTGGGGCCCGCCTTGCAGGTGAGGGAAGACCGCCCGGTCTATTCGTCTGGCGAGATTGTATTTGCTCTTTGTATGATACAGCGCCTGATAGCGATCTTCGTTCCTTGACAAAATGAAGCCACCGCGGGGACCGCGGATCGACTTGTGGGACGTGCTGCTGACCACGTCGCAATGGCCCACGGGATTCGGGTGCGCTCCCGCGGCAATCAGGCCGCTGATGTGCGCAATGTCGGCTACGAGATAGGAGTTCGCTTCCAGGGCGATTTCTGCCATTGCCGCGTAGTCAAAGACACGCGGGTAAGCAGTTCCGCCGACCCAGATGAGCCGCGGCCGTTCCCGCTTGGCTGTCTCGCGCAAGCGGTCATAGTCAATCTGCTGTGTCGTTTCATCCAACCCATAGGGCACGCGTTGATAGTCAGTACCGGAAAAGTTGATGGCCCAACCATGAGTCAGATGGCCCCCTTCCGGAAGGGGCAAGCCCATGACTTTGTCACCGGGACTCAAAAGCGCACGATAGACAGCCTGGTTGGCCGGCGAGCCGGAATAAGGCTGGACGTTGGCATGCTCGCTGCCAAATAGTGATTTCAGGCGCTCAATGGCTAGATTCTCAAGCTCATCAACGATCTCGTTTCCAGCGTAGTAGCGCGCACCGGGGTACCCCTCGGCGTACTTGTTCGTGAAAATCGAGCCGTTCGCTTCCAGCACGGCCGAGGACGCAAAGTTCTCTGAGGCGATGAGCTTGAGGGTCGTCCGCTCCTGCCGCTCCTGTCTCAGAAGCAGCTCGTGAACGCGGCAATCAACCGCGGCCAAGGAAGACCGCCCGTGGGTGTCGGGCTGTGCGATCGCACCGTCTGCGGAGTTGTCCATGGTAGCTTCGCGCTCCAATTGGATTGACCTATTTCACGATCAAGCACGCGGTCCCCTTCGGCCGCGTGTCTCGTACCGCTTCGAGCCGCTGCAGGTCCTGTTTATGATAGCCGTCGCGATGGGGCAGGAGATCCACCAATAATTGAACCAGCCCGCCGTCGTTGGATCCTGCGTTGAGATGGTACGAGCGCCACGGAGGCTGTTCGTTGCAGCAAAGAAAGTCGGCTCTGGCGAGCAGCCGGACGTGTCGCGCAACCCGCTCTCGACACACGCCCAGAATCGCCGCTAGCTCGCAGACAGTTAGGTCCGCATGCGCACAAAGGCCCAGGATTCGAAGGCGGTCTGGATGCGCTGCCATGCGTAGGCGACTAACCAGTGTCATCATGGCTCAGGACCAAGTCCTGCCGCATTTCTCATTTCGCGTTCTCCACAGAAGCTGCAGATTTCGAAGGTTGTCCAACGACCGGACAAATCTCGGTGGCCGTGACGACCGTCGATATCCTGTGTCGAACAGACAAATGGGCGCTCTTCTTGCCTTTAGCCGAAATTGCAAGCAGTTCGGCGAGTCGAAGATAAGCGGGGCCACGGTTTGGAACCACTGACCTCAGACGTTGCAATAAGCCTACCATTCACAGCGAGCCGGAGTTGCTAAGAGTCTATGAATTTCCTTGAAGGATCTGTTGCAACGTTTGCCCAGCCTGGCCTGCTCCCGGTTTGCAGCGGTCATGGTCAGGCGATCCATCGCCTCTGCGAGCACGATCAGGAATTTGCCCTGCATCGCATCGCTGATCAGCTCCTGAAGGCCGGGACGCAACAGCGACGCGCCGCAGATCGCGCGGTGGGTATTGCTGTCGACGACTGTCCAGCCTTGCTTTTCAGCACGCAAGCAGCAGAGCTGCAACTGATCCTCGATCGAGGCGTCTCGGTGATTGTCAGTTGAGTAGCGAGCGCCAAGCGCGACCTTCATGAGGCGGCCCCTTACTCCGGGACGCGGTCTCGCGTTTGGCTATCCGTTTCGGCCTGAACGAAATCCCGTGCGGCCTGTCGCGCCAGCAGCCGGACCAGATTGACGAAGCGTCGATCGGGCTTCGGCGACGCAGGCACAGCCGATTCGTGGGCCGCGCCGGCGACCAGACGAGCTTTTCGGCTGTTGCACGTTTCGGTCGCGCTATGATCGCGTTCCTGTCCTGACGCGAAATACTCCGTTTCGCGACAATGATGCCAAGTCACAGTGCTTCGACAAGATGGAAATTCTTGTGATCACTAACGCGCGTCGCGCAGGAGCCAGTGCTGGCCGATGACGGGGCACCTTGTGCTCCGAAGAAGCCATGGCTATGTATCCGGATAGAGAACGGAGGCACGCGATGGGCAACACTGCACAGAAGAGAGCGATCGAGAATTATCGCTCTCGCCTGGCTGAGCGCGGCATCGCGCGGTTCGAGATCCAGGCGTTCGACGCAGACCGCGATCTACTGCGAACTCTTGCCCGAAAATTAACGGAGAGCGGGCCGGATGCCCGACAGCTTCGTCGGACCATACAGCAAGCGGTGGCGGGTGAGCCACCGAAAGCGGGCAGCATTCTCGCCGCGTTGCGTCGCTCGCCTCTGGTTGGCTCCAGTCTCGACCTCAGCCGGCCGCGCGAAGAGGGGCGCAAGATCGACCTGTGACGCGCTACCTTCTTCATACCAATATCATCAGCAACGTCATAAAGCCGGAGCCTTCGGGCTCGTTGCTGGCCTGGATGGGCGCGCAGAAGGACGAAGACCTCTTCATTGCTTCGCTTACTGTCGCCGAAATTCGCCGAGGCATCCTAGAGAAGCCGAAGGGGAAAAAGCGCAGCAGCCTTGAAACTTGGTTCGAGGGCTCCGAAGGCCCGCCAGCGCTGTTCGCTGGCCGCGTGCTATCGTTCGACGAGAAAGCTGGCCTCGTGTGGGCGCGGCTGATGGCCAACGGCAAAGCCAGAGGCCGTTCGCGGAGCGCCCTAGACACAATCATTGCCGCTATAGCTGAAGCCAACGAGTGTGTCGTAGTGACCGACAATGAAAAGGACTTCGAGGACGTTCAGATAATCAACCCGCTCCGTAGCTCTGGAAGCCAAGCGGGTGATGATAGCTCCAACGGTCCGGCCGATTTAATTTGAGGATTTCAGCGGCACGGAGTCCGAACGTCTCGTGTTCGCCTACCTCTAGCGATGGCTGGATTGATCTTGCTTAGTTCGGCCAGGGACGTCTCTTCCAGTTCCGCTTCAATGCCATCCCGGTTCATCTAGTCAGCTCGATCTACCAACAGTTCGCACGCACGAGCGCCGCGGACAAGGCGCGATCGCAGGGACTGCGCGATACGCGTGTCGAGCTCGTCCATCTTACACTCGATCTGTCTTCGAAGGCCTCTCGCCAACGCCACTGTAGTCGATCCCGCGTGCGGCTCGGGGGCCTTCTCATCGAGGCTTTCTCGCGACTGGTCTGGCGCGCTACCAATAGCAAGTTCGCCCGCCGGGTACTCGTCGGTCTGTACTCTCTGGGCGTCCACATCAACTGCGGAGCTCTTGGCATCGCCGTGTTCTGCCTTTGGCTGGCAGCTCTCGAGCTCGACGAGCAGCCGATCAGCGACACCCGCGACCTCAAGTTCGACCCGGTTGACTCGATAACTCTATTGGCAGATTCAGTCGGGGAGGATCTGCCCACTCCGATCACAAGCCGATCTGTCGACCCCGTGGTCGGGAATTCTCCATGGACCTTCGTGAAGAAGGAATGCAGCGCCGAAAGCCGAAGCGCTTCCGATACATCGACGCCCCTTCCGAGACGGAGCCCCGATTAGGCATTCCTGCCACTCTATCTAGCCGACCCCCGTGGCCGCGTTGCCGATCGGTGCGCACTGGTCGCCTACATCGCCCCGGCACGTGAAGATCGTCTCTGCTGACGCTCGTTGAGCAATTCAGGCCGCCTCCGGCTGGCGTTTGATCAGCGTCAGCGTCAACCAGCGCGCGGTCAGCGCCGGCTTTTTCGAGCCCTCGATCTCAATCGTCACGCCCAGCGCCGTCTGCACCCAGCCCGACGGCCTGACCTTGATGTCGGCCAGTACGAAACGGGTGCGGATGCGCGATCCGGTTTTCACCGGCGCCAGGAAGCGCAGCGATTCGAAGCCATAGTTGACACCCATCTTGCAGTTTTCGAGCGGCCGCATGGTCTCGAAAGTCATCGCCGACAAAAGCGAAAGCGACAGGAAGCCATGTGCGATGGTGCCGCCGAACGGCGTCTCGCGCTTGGCGCGCTCCGGATCGCAGTGGATGAACTGGTGGTCATCGGTGGACTCGGCGAACTGGTCGATCATCCGCTGCGAGACCACCCGCCACGGCGACACGCCGACTTCCTTGCCGACGCTGGCCAGAAGCTCGTCGAGACTGATCGGTTCCAAGCTAATGTCCTCCATTTCAAACGTCCGAAGCGCGAGCGGCTTCATTCCGTGAACAGTGTCAGCCCATGCTGCACCGACTGCCGGCCATCCATCGGCAGGATGGCCCCGGTGAGATGACTGCCGTCACAGCTGCACGAATAGAGCGTTCCGCCGGCAATCCCGCACCGATGCGGGCCGATCCGAACATGGCTGCAGACGAGCTGGCTTGTACCTCGGTCGCGGTGCGCGTCCTGCAGGCCACTGAAAACAGCTCGTCTTGCTACCGGTGATCATTCCGCCGGCACCGCTATGCGGTATTGTCGCAGATTGATAAAATCAATTGTCTGGATAGGAACCATCCGTGTCTCGAATGGTGGAGGAGTAGTCCAGCAGACGGGATGGCTTGTGGTCCTTCTTGAAGCGCGCCGACCTCATTGGCCGCTAGCTGTGAGCCGGCAAGCAGCGCCAGTTCAATGACATTGGGTGTCGACACGGCAAGCGGCATCAGATGCTACTTCATGATGCGGGATGGCGCTTGCTTCAAGAAGCGCTCGCCTGACGTGGAAGCCAGCACCGGATCTGGACTGTCGATATGCGCCCGATATTCGCGCAGCACAGCGGCAACCGCAGCGACGATGATCTCAGCTGTTGCGAGCATGCCAACCTTGGTGCCGGCCACTCTGTTAGCCTGAAGCGCAGCGCGCATCTGATCCGCCACCAGACCGGGTTGCGTAACTTGGATTTCCAAGGCGTCTTCCTGGGTTTGCACCGTCAGCGCGCTGACAGCAAGGCAGGTGCGCACGTCAAGGCAAGCGATCGTCTCGATCTCGCGGGCAATTCCAGCCCCACCGCGGGAATCAGACCCTACAACAACGAGCACATGCGGTTCTCGCCCCAGCGCTATTGTTCTGTCTTTCGATCCATTCTCGCGTGCGCGCTTCTGGGGCGTCGTTCAGCGCAAGGTCGGTGACCACGGCTGCGCTTTCGGCGCCAGCCTCGAAAAACGCCTTCGAGCCGGTCAGGTTGAGGCCGCCGATGGAGACCAATGGGATCGGCGCGACCTGGTGCTTCCACTCGCTGATCCGCTCGAGCCCTTGCGACGCCCATTCATCTTCTTGAGGCTAGTTGAATAGACTGGGCCGAGCGCCACATACTCCGGCTCGGCCACTGGCGCAGTTCGGTGTGATCGTGGATCGAAAGGCCGAGCTTTAATCCGGCGTATTTCATCGTCAGCATCGGCGGCAGCCAAATCCTTTTGACCAAGATGGACGAGTCGCAGCCTTCCTCGATTGCCGTGCGCCAATAGTCGTTGACGCTCACTTGGCAACCATGGACCGCGCAGGCGTCGTTCGCGCAGCGGATTTCCGTCTGCAGTCCTTTCTCGTCCATATCCTTTATCCGGAGCTGCACCAGACTCACGCCGAGCGGCACCAGCCGGTCAATCCCGCCGGCACGTCCACGACTTCATGAGAAGACGGCCCTGCCGATCGTCGGTGGGTAGCGCGGTTCGAGCATTCCCGAGCTGAAAGCTTCACGACCGGCATCGACCGCTTTGCCGAACGCACGCGCCATGCCGACCGGATCGGCCGCCCTCGGGATCGCCGTGTTCAGGAGCACGGCGTCAAACCTGAGCTCCATGACGGTCGCCGCGTACGACGGCCGTCCGAGCCGTGGATCCACAATCAACGGAATGTAGGGGAATCGCATTAGAATGAGCGTTCGAAACGCAGGATACCGCCGACACTGCTCTTCTTGTTGGCATTGGTCCAGTTCACTTCGGAAGCTTTCACCTTTCCGACGGCGGAGCCTCCGTAGCGGTCATAGTCGAGTTCAGCCGTAACTGTGAAATCTGGAAGAAGCGCGTAGGCGACGTTCGCAGCGACACCATAGTTCTTGAGCTGATCACCCGAGAGCTGAAGGTTCAACGAAGTTGTCTCGTTGAGCTCGTAAGCGGCGCCAGCCCAGAAAGCCCAGTTCCCGCCCCAAATCTTATAGAAGCCGCGACCATGAGCGTCGATCGCGTTCATGGGGTCGTCGTTGAGCTTGCCATTGGAACCGTAGCCGAACATTCCGAACAGCAACAGTTCGTTGGTGACATTGATGTCGACACGGACCTTGGCGGCCACCGATTCGTAGTTGCTATCATAACCAGAGACGCCGGTGATCGCTCCCCAGCCATGTGTGTATTTCAAGCCGCCGACTATGTGCGGAGCGTAGTTGTCGATTGTGCCGACCACGCCTGAGCCTTCTTCGAGCGAAACCACGGCCGAAAAGCCGTTCCCGGCGTCGAAGTAGTACTGGACCACATTGGTATCCAAAGCGCCGTACGGAACCGGCGTCTGGTTGAGTACGTCACCCGCGCCGCCAATAAACATGTCGAAGGCCGACCAGTCCTTACCAACTCGGAGGCCACCAAGCTGAATCCAGGCGAAAGTCAAGATGCTGTCTCCGTTGAAGGCATAGGACCGAGAACTGTCCGAAACCGAAGTGTGGCGGTTACCGAAATTCACGCGGGTTTCGGTGTAGGTCTTCAACGTGCCGAGTTCGGTCTCCTGGCCGGTCCAAGCTTTCAGTGTGAAGCGCGTGTTGTTTTGCCATGTACCCTGATCCTCACCAGTCCTCACATCTGAGGTTCTTGCGTGGTAAAACAATCCGACATCGCCCAAGCCCACGTAGTAGCTAAGATAGCCGCCGATGCGCAGGCAGGTCTCGGTGCCTGAAATATAGACGTAGCTGGAGCCGTAGACGTCGCAGATCTTGAGGTACTCAGTGGGATCAGGCTCGGGGACGATGATCACGGCGCGAGCGTCGGAAGCGGCGATCAGTGCCGCAGTTGAGCCGAGGAGGAGGCTCCCAATGGTCATTGTTGATCTCCGTCTAAATAGTAAAAGGAATCGAGACCGGTAAATGATTTTTGCTAAGCAAACGATTGATAGCGCATCAAGCTGAATTCTAGGAGTGTTGCTGCACCTGTCGTGCTAATACTCAGGAGAATTTAGAATGTGACTCAGACTTGTTGTCACATATATTAAGCAGTTATCACTCCCGGACGGTCATACAACATTTTTATACAATCACCCCTTTTCACCTCCGCGGTGGGCCTTACAAAGGGTACTACTGCAAATAACGTACCATCCTGACGACCCAGCTGCGGCTTGAAGCTCAAATGTGCGGGCGGACCTTGGTTCCCGCTTCCGTTCTTTTTGCCTTGCGGATCCACCCAAGCAGGAACGGCAAATCTTTCGGCTACGGCTCGTCTGTTCGCTTCGCGACAGTTTGGCTTAATGGCGACGGCATTGTTTGCTGTGAGCCCCGCCGTTGAGGCACACGCGGCGGCCACCGCCCGGTACGACGCCGTCACTTTGGCGAGCTGATGGTCGATAACCACGCGCCGCAGCCTTGCACCACTGAATCAGTAGGCGCTAGCCTTGGCAGTGCGGCGGACCTGACGGTCGCGTCGAGCAGGTTCTCGTCCTGAAAGCGGCGCGCCACAGCTAATGCTTCTTGCCAGCAATTCACACAACGAGCTCATCGAGATGGCAGAGATCACTATGGGGCGGCGCTAGCTGGCGAGCAAAGTCTGGTCCCAACACCGTATAGTCTCGTCGGATGCGGCATCTGCGCTCAGAAGAATCTCCCACGCGCAGATGAAGGGAAGGTACGGTGGAACAAAACGGTGCGCGTGAGGGTTGCGGCGGGAACACCACGCTGACCGAGTGCGCTCAGACCATCGCTGTCCAGCCAAGACTGAACGGCGCCCATTGCTAAAAAATTTCGAGCCCAAAGCGGAACGGACTGACATAGCGCAAAGACGCAGGCGAGCGCAGCGGTAAGGTTGGATGTTATCAGCATGGGACGGTGACCGTTGCAGACCACGAAATTTCGAGAGGCCCGGCTGCCTTGGTACACTATCTATCCGGCTGTGTCGGAGTTCTCTGGGGCGGTCGGCGCCGAGGCTTATGAGGAATGGCTCAGGAACCTGCCGGCTGATGATCCGGTGTCACTCTATCTGCACGTTCCGTTCTGCCGATCAGCCTGCTGGTATTGCGGCTTCCCAACCACCATCACCCGCCGTGATGCGCCCATCCTCAACTATCTGGCGGCGCTGCGTGACGAGATCCGTCTGGTTTCGGTGCGAGTGCCGAAGACGTTGCCCGTGAGCGACATACATTTCGGCGGCGGAACGCCGTCTCTCATCGGACCAGCCGAGTTCCTCGCTCTGATGGAGTTCCTGCGATGCCGCTTCGCCATCTCGAAAACAGCTACGGTCGCCATCGAGATCGATCCACGCACGCTCACGCCCGAGATGGCGGAAGGCTTGGGAGCGGCCGGCGTGAACCGCGCGAGCCTGGGCGTACAGAGCTTCGATCCCATTGTTCAAAAAGCGATCAACCGAATCCAGAGCGAGGCCCAGACGTCGGCTGCCGTGGAAGTGCTGCGCCGGCATGGAGTAAGCCGCATCAACTTCGACCTCATCTACGGCCTGCCGCGTCAAACGGTGGAGTCGTGCGTCGAAACAGTGAGGGCGGCGGTCGCCATGCGCCCCGACCGGCTTGCCTTGTTCGGCTACTCGCACATCCCATCCCAAGTAAAGAAGCAGCGCCTCATCAAGGCGGAATTTCTTCCCGACAGCGCTGCCCGCGCTGAACAGTATGCGGCTGTCGCCGTGACGCTGATTGCCGCCGGCTACCGACAGATCGGGCTCGACCATTTCGCCTTGCCGGACGACGAGCTCGCGCTGGCACAGGAAACAGGTCGCCTGCGACGTAACTCGTTGGGCTACTCGGCCGATACCTGCAGAACCCTGATCGGTTTCGGCGCGTCGGCTATCGGCCGCATCGGCCAGGGATACGTTCAAAACGAAGTTACACGGGAGTCCTACATCCAGCACATCGCAGCTGGCCGACTGGCGACATCGAAGGGCCATCGCCTCACAGACGACGACCGCGTGCGAGCCGCAATTATCGAGCGATTAATGTGCGATTTCGAGGCTGACGTGCCGGCAATCTGTGTCGCCCACGGATCTGATCCGATCCATCTTCGCGATTCGGCTGAGCGCTTGGCCATGCTGGCCAAGGACGGGATAGTGGACTTCGAAAACGGCTTTGTCCGCGTACGGCGGGAGCATCGCTTTGGGATTCGCGCTGTCGCTGCCGCATTCGATGTTTTTAGGGATGGCGTTACGTATATCCCGCAGCAGCTTAATGCGATGCAAAGCACGACATAGTCCGGCATCAATGTCTCCGCTTGGAACCGCCGGCCTACTTGCCACGCCGGCCGGGCGCTGGTCTGGCAAGTGGGCTTTCCGTTTGCCCATGCGTTCGTTCCGGCCCTCACGGGGCGGCGAGTCCCTGCCGTGAGCGCCTCACCCGCGAGGCTACATGGCGGCCGTGGAGATTACCTCAGCAGCGGCGCCCGATCGGAAACCTTAGCACCTCAGCGCTTTGGCGTGGCTGCTTGAACTCTTCGACGGCAACCGCCTCAATTAGCAGGTCCAAGGCTTCGCGGCCCCTTTGACTCATCGGGTCATCCCCACAAAGGTAGTCATACGCTCGATCTAAAGGCACTCGGGCGGCGGAAAAATCGCTTGTCATATCATAGAACCCTCTCTACCCGCCCGCATTGCCGTCGGCGGTGATCTGTTCGGCCTCGAACTACTCAATGATGAATCGTTTGAGCTGAAGCCGGAAACAAAAATCAATCCTGCTGGCCATGTCTTTCCTCGCGTGATGGGGTTTCCCTAGAAGCGGAGCGATATGCGGGTGTGACGACCGATAAGGCGGACCGGCTATTCCGATAGGGACATCCATACTGTCGCATGACCGACTCGTCATCCCCGCAAGGCCAGTAATGCCAGAAGTGCTGCACAATACGCCAAGAACGCACACCGACCAATCAGTGTTTCGACTGTTCGCCGCACACGGGATCGGCCTCTCAGCTGGCAAAACCATGTCGCAATGGCTGGACGTGCATCGCGATTTGCGAGCCTGGTGACGCGGGACTTGCGCCGGCACGCTATCAAGGGAACCGGCCGCGACGGCTTGCCGGCGGAGGCTGTGCTGCCCTGCCCCTGCTCAAGCAGCACCACCCACTAAGCATCGGGAACCCGCGTTCCATTTAGAAGCCTCCACGTTGCGGGCCTTTGCCCGGCTGCCGGGAGAATGATGTCGCAAGACAACACCCGCAATCCGGGCGCCGACCTCTAGGAAGAACTCAGGCTGGCAAGCGCCAGACGAGAGAAGTTGGAAAGGGGCACGGTCGTGCGCGGGGAACCGTCATTTCAACAATCATCCGACCGCAGCGTGTTATGGCACGCTGCCGTGCGGTTCAGCGCGGCTGTTGCAGCACGCGAATGCACTGGGCACATCTCCTCCCTAAAGACCCTAGACGATTTGGTGGCTAGCGAAGTGCGGCTGCTGACCAATGGCTCTGTATTCGAAGGCCACGCTGATGGCTTTGACTTATTCGCCGGCGCTTGATGTCAGGCAACTCGATCGACAAGCCGCATACCGGTCGGTCGCGAGGAAGCCCACATCGCCGCGGCCAGTTGCATGGCTGCTGTCTCCGACCTCGTCTTTCGTCAAATGGATTGTGATCCCGGTCGAGGCAGCGAAACCGCGATTGAAGACACCTTCCCGGCTGAGCACCGGCTAATGAAAACCCTATTGACTTATAACTTATAAGTAGTACGGTAGCACTGTGAAAATGAACAACGGCGCGGATGGCCCTGAAGGCGGACTCGCCTAGACGGTACTACGATCCGCCAGCAAGCCTCTGCTCCCAAGGCAGACCGCGGAGCCGGCGAAATCGCCGGCTCCGGACCCGGGAACACACGAAAATGGGGAATCACATGACCAAGAATCACGCTTTCCGATCCATCCTCGCGGCGGCTTTCGTCACCGGCGTGGCCGTCCTGCCCAACGCCGCCCAGGCCAAGGATTGGTGGCCCTTCAAGATCAACTCGGCCAAGGGCGGCGATCTGAAAAAAGTCGAGGCACTCGACTATGTGCCGCTGGAAAAGGCCGAGAAGCCTTGGAACCTGTGCGTCTTGTTTCCGCACCTCAAGGACAGCTACTGGGTCTCGGTCGACTACGGTATCGTTGAGGAAGCAAAGCGCCTGGGTGTCAAAGTGACGGTCCTGCAGGCTGGCGGCTATGACGCGCTGCCCAAGCAGCTGTCGCAATATGACGATTGCGTCGCATCCGGTGCCCAGGGCATCCTCGTCGCCGCCATCTCGGAAGCCGGCCTGGCGGCCAAGCTGAAGGAGGGCGACGCCAAGGGTCTTGTCCAGATCGCCGTCGCCAATCCCATCCTGGAAACTCCGATCACCGCGCGCATCACGCCCGATACCTACCAGAAGGGTTTTCAGGAGGGTGAGTACCTCAAGAAGTATCTCGGCGACAAAAAGACGACCGCAATCGGCCTTCCGGGTCCGCAGGGATCGGGTTGGGCGGAGAGCTATATGGCGGGCTTTCGCGACAGCATCAAAACCGGCAACATCAAGCTCGCGGCCGAGCTCTATGGTGAGCCCGGCGTTCCGCAAAGCCTGCGCCTCGTCGAGGACGCCCTGCAGACCTATCCGGATCTCAATGTCATCTGGGGCGGGGCTGCTGCGGCGGAAGCGGCCGTCAGCGCCGTCGCCGACGCTGGCCGCGACGATGTCGTGATCATGTCGTCTTACGAGAACCAGACGATGCTGAAGCTGGTCAAGGAAGGCAAGGTGCTTGGCTTTGCCGCCGAGTATCCGGTGATGATGGGCCGCATCAGCGTCGACCTCGCGGTGCGCGCCTTGGAAAAGAAGGACTATGAGAAGGTTCTGCTGGTCGCGCCGGGTATCGTGACCAAGGACAACGTCGACAAAATCGACCCGACGCAGATTTTCGCGCCCGATGGGTGGAAGCCTGAATTTTCGGTACAATAGTCGCATCTTCGATGGGCGGTAGACCTCGGCCTGGCCTGCCGCCCGTTTTGCTTCGAGTTCGGTGGTGTCAGCGATGCTTGAACTTACGGGTATGACGAAGCGTTTCGGGGGGGTGGTGGCGCTTGACGGCGTCGATTTCACGCTGCTGAGCGGTGAGGTCCATGCCCTTCTCGGCGAAAACGGCGCCGGAAAGTCGACGCTCATCAATCTGATAGCGGGAACCTACGGCTGGACCGAAGGCTCTTGCCGTATCGACGGCCAAACCGTTTCCGCGCTGACCCCACAGAAATCCCGCGATGCCGGGGTGGCGGCTGTGTTCCAGGAATTCAGTCTTGTCCCCGACCTCACAGTCGAGGAGAACCTGTTTCTTGGACGCGAGATCAAGGGAAGGCTTTTCCTAAATCGGCGCGCGATGCGTGCCCGCGCGGAAGAACGCTTCCGCGACGTTGGCTTTCACGTCGAGCTGGACAGCAAGATCGAAACGCTGACCCGGGCGCAAAAGCAGATGGTCGAGATTGCCAAGGGCATGCTTTCGGATGCCAAGATACTCATCCTCGACGAACCGACCGCGTCGCTTACCGACGGTGAAGCGGAAAAACTGTTCGCCGCAATCGCGGGCCTCAAGGCGCGGGGCGTCGGCATCATCTATGTGTCGCATCGCATGGCCGAGATCCGTCGGCTCGCGGACCGTGTCACGGTCTTGCGAGGAGGGCGCAAGATCGACACAGTGGCCATCGCCGCGGCATCGGACGCGACCCTGATCGAGATGATGGTCGGCCAGCCGGTCGAACGACTTTATCCATCAATTAGCCAGCGCCCCGCCGAAATCGTGCTGGCGACCAGGGGGATCAGTGTCTCCGGCACCCTATCAGATGCCTCCATCGTGGTCAGAGCTGGCGAAATCGTCGGCCTGGCGGGCTTGGTTGGCTGCGGTCGTAGCGAACTTTGCCGAGCCGTGTTCGGCCTGGAGCGTGTGACGTCCGGTGAGATCGAACTCCATGGCGAGGTGGTCAGAGCGCCAGTGCCGCACAGCATGTTGCGTGCTGGACTTTGTTACTACCCGGCCGATCGCGGCGCCGAGGGACTGGCCCTCAGCCGCCCGGGTCGCGAGAATGTGACCATGGCCGCGCTCGACGATCCGAGACTGTCCCAGGGCGGACTGCTCAAGTCATGGCGCGAGCGCCGGGCAATAGCCGCGCCGTTGAAGACCCTGGCTCTGCGACCGATGGCGCCGGAACGCGCGGCGGCGTCGTTTTCGGGAGGAAACCAGCAGAAACTCGTGCTGGCGCGCGGTCTGATGCGCCCGGTCTCCGTCCATATTTTCGATGAACCGACGGTTGGCATCGACGTCGGCGCCAAAAGCGAGGTCTACCGGCTTATGAAAAGCCTGGTGGAGAACGGCGCGGCTATTCTGCTGTCATCGTCCGAACTGCCAGAGCTCGTTCACCTGGCCAACCGCGTCTATGTCATGCGCGAAGGGCGCATAGTCGCCGAACTCAAAGCCGACGGCATCACCGAGGCCACTGTGCTGCGTCACTATTTCGACGCCGAAACCGGCGCCACGGAGGCAGCATGAGCCCTGACACGCTGCGGCGCCGTTTTCTGGAAACCGGCGGGATCGTCATCCTGCTTCTGGTCGCGGTTGCGGCCGCGGCCGCGATCGTCGAACCGCGTTTTCTGAACCGCCTGAACATCCTCAACGTCCTGCGCAATTTCTCCTTCCTGGCGGTTCCGGCGATCGGCCAGATGATCGTCATGACCACCGGCGGTTTTGATCTGTCGGTCGGTGCCACCATGGCCTTGGCGTCCGTGGTCACGGCCGCGGCGATGGCCGCGATGCCCGACGCGCATGGGCTCCAGCTGCTGATGCCGGTAGCGCTGGCCTTGGCCTGCGGCGCCTGTGTTGGCCTGGTAAACGGCACGCTGGTGGCGCGCCTTTCCCTATCACCTTTCATGGTGACATTGGCATCGTTGTCGATCGTCGCGGGACTTACGCTCTATTACACGCAGGGTATCCCGATCTATGGCGTTTCCGACGCCTTCGTCTATGCCATCGGGCGAGGGCAGGTGCTTGGCCTGCCGCCGGCCTTGCTGCTGGCGATCGTGGTGATCGCCATCGCCATCATTCTGCAGCGTCGGACCGCGCTCGGGCGCCACTTCTACGCCGTCGGCGGCAACGTCGGCGCCGCCCGACTGTCGGGCGTGCGCACACACCGTGTGTTGATTACCGCGTATGTGCTCTCCGGTCTCCTGGCCGCACTCACCGGCGTGCTGATCACCGCCCGTATCGGTTCCGGCCAGTCGACGATCGGCGGGACGCTCGGACTGGAGACGATCGCAGCGGCGGTGATCGGCGGCGTTTCATTGCGCGGCGGCTCAGGCCGCGCCGAGAACGTCGCCATGGCGGCGCTGTGCCTGGCGATCATCGCCAATGCGATGAACCTCACGCAGATCGACAGCAAATTCCAGACGCTGGTGCTGGGTTCGGTGCTCATCGGCGCACTGGCTTTCGACCGAATTGTTCAGGGGAGGCGGGCCAATGTCTGATCGTCCAGACATGGCGGCTCCGGTTGTTCTTGACCGCGCTCGCCCGGACATCCGCCAGTTCGCGTCGCAGGCCAAGCTGCCGGGGCTCGTATTCCTGGCCCTGCTGGGTCTCGGTCTGCTCGACCCGCGCATTGTTTCAAGCGGCAATCTCTGGAACATCGCGATCCAGACGAGTTATCTCGCACTGTTTGCCATGGCGCAGACCATGGTGCTGCTGACGCGCGGCTTCGACCTGTCGCTTGGCTTTACCGTCTCGCTCGTCAGCGTCATATCGGCGATGGTGATGACCGGAAGCGGCGATATGCCCATCCTGTGGGGGATCGCCGCTGGCCTTGGCGTCGGGCTGCTGATCGGCGGGCTGAACGGCGTCCTCATCGCCGGTATCGGCATCAATCCACTGGTGACGACGCTTGGCATGGCCAACATTGTCATGGCACTGGCGTCAACCGTCAGCGGCGGCTTTCCCGTGCCGGGCGTTCCCGAAGCCTTTACGGACGCCTTGGCGGAGGGACGGCTGATCGGCATTCCGGTGCCCATCCTGTTCGCCGCGCTGTGTTTCGCACTGCTGTTCCTGGTCCTGCGCTTCACCGTGTTCGGGCGCGGCCTGTATCTCATCGGCGCCAACCCTCGCGCGGCGAAGGCGGCGGGCGTTCGCACCGGACGCGTCGTTGCGATCGACTACGTGGTCTGCTCGCTGCTGGCCGCGATTGGCGCCATGCTGCTCACCGCGCGGACCGGATCGGGCGAGCCCAATCTCGGCGGCAACCTGACCCTGGAATCGATAGCGGCGGCGGTGGTCGGTGGCGTGCGCCTCACCGGCGGAGAGGGAGGCGTCACCGCGGCTCTGCTCGGTGCCCTGTTCATCACGGTCATTTCCAACGCCATGAACCTCATGCAGGTCGACGGCTATCTGCAGCAGGTTCTTTTGGGCCTCATCATTCTGGCCAGCCTGATACTGGGCCGCGATTACAAGAAACGCTAACAGCTTCGGACCTTAAATGGCTTATCAAGTCTGCATCGACATCGGCGGAACCTTCACCGATTGCCTGATTTCCGAGCCCGGTGGGAAAATCTCGATCTTCAAATCGCCCACCACGCCCGGCGAATTCGAGAAGGGATTCATCAACGTGCTGCACGTGGCGGCGGCCGGATACGGGCTCGATCCCGCGACGTTCATGACCAAGATCGACTTGATCGTACACGGCTCGACCGTCTCGACCAACGCGCTGGTCGAGCGCAAGACCGTCAAGGTCGGATTGATCCTCAACGAAGGACATCAGGACATCCTCGTCCTGCGCGAGGGGCCGCGCAAGGGCGCCTTCCAGTGGCGGCTCGACTATCCCGAGCCCTATGTCCCGCGCCACCTGACGAAGACGGCGCGGGGCCGCATCGATGCGCGCGGGCGGGAGCTCACGCCTCTGTCGAGATCCGATGTCGAGGCGGCGATAGCCGACTTCCGGCGCTATGGGGTCGAAGCGATAGCGGTCGGTCTGCTTTGGTCGGTCGTCAATCCCATCCATGAAACAACGGTGCGCGATATCATCGCGCAGGCATGGCCGGAGATCCCGGTCACGCTTAGCCATGAAGTCAATCCGATGTCGCGCGAGTACAAGCGCATCATCGCGGCCGCTATCGACGCGTCGATCAATCCGATCGTGCGCACCTATATCGAGGACTTGCGGCAAGCACTTTCGCAGGCGGGTTTCCAGGGCGAGCTGCTGCTCGCCAACTGCGTCGGTGGAATGATGCCTCCCGCCGAGATGCTGCGGCGGCCAATCTACAGCGTCATGTCGGGGCCGACGCTGGCGCCGATGGCCGCGCTGGCGCTGAGCGACGAAGCCAATGTCATCGTCGGTGACATGGGCGGCACCACATTCGACGTCTCGGCTTTGCGCGACCACCAGATCATCGTCACCCCGGACAGCATGATCCACGACGACTCGCTGGGGATCGCGAAGGTGGATGTGAGATCGGTCGGCGCCGGCGGCGGGTCGATTGCCTGGGTCGATGATGGCGGCCTGCTGCGGGTCGGACCTCAAAGCGCTGGCGCGCGGCCGGGGCCGGCATGCTACGGAGCGGGCGGCACGGCGCCGACGGTCACCGATGCCAATGTCGTGCTCGGCATCATTGACCCGGATTATTTTCTAGGCGGCCGGATCAAGATCAGCCGCGAACTGGCCGAGAAAGCGGTCGCGAGCATCGCGACGCGGCTCGGCATCCCGCTGCTCGACGCGGCTTACGCCATCCAGACCACCAGCAACCACAACATGGTCGGGGCCATCGAGGAAATCACCATTCGCGAGGGCATAAACCCACGCGACAGTTTCTTTGTCTGCGGCGGCGGCGCGACCGCCATCCACATCGCCGAGATGGCCGACATATTGGGCTTGAAACGCTACATGATCCCGCGCTTCATGGCTGGGTTGAGCGCGTTCGGCGGGTTGATCTCTGATATCACGCGCGAGGAAAGCGCGGTTTTCCTGACCTCGACCCGGCGCTTCGACGCCGCTGGCGTCTCCGACATCCTGGCGCGGTTGAAGGTGTCGGGCGAGGCATTCCTCGAACAGGCCGGCGTTGAGCCAGATCTCCGGCGTTTCGAGTTCTCCTTTCTTGGTCGCTACGAGTACCAATCCTGGGAAATCGAGGTCCATTTCGAAGCCAACGAGGCGCGCCTCGAAGCGGAAAAACTCCCAAGTCTCGTCGAAGCGTTTCATCAGATGCACGAACGCATCTATTCGATCAGATCCGACCGCGACATTGTCGAATTCACCAACTGGAAGCTGCGCGCGGTGGGCAAGCGGGCCAATCAGGATGCTTGGAAGGATTTCAGGCTGGCCGACCAGGCGACGGCGCCGGTCGCCAAGACCCATCGGTCAGCTTATTTGCATGAAACCCGGCGGACGAGCTCTCTGCCTGTTTACGACATGGACCAGCTGGGCGCGGGGGCGGCGCTTGTTGGGCCATGCCTGGTGGAGGCGACGACGTTCACCGCCTTCCTCAAGGACGGACATCGCGGGCGCGTCGACCCACAAGGCAACATCGTCGTGACCGTCGATTGACACCAACCTTCCCGAGCAAGGCATCATAAAATGAATTCACCTGTCATTCGCCTGGAGACGCCAACGCGCCGCGTCGATCCGTTCCTGATGTCGGTTCTCAAAAGCCGGTTCGAGGCCGTCGTGCGGGAAATGACGCTGGTCGTGATGCGGGCCAGCCGCTCAGCGGTGATCAAGAACGCCCGCGACCTGAGCTGTGCGATCCTGACCTATGATCACCGCCTCGTTTCCACCGAGGACGCGCTGCCGATCCACGTCATGTCGATGGATCTGGCGACCCGTCCGATAACGGAGTTGTTCGACGATATCGCCGACGGCGACATCTTCCTCAACAACTGCCCATACACTGGCGGCACCCATCATGCCGACCTGATCATGGCGATGCCGATCTTTTTCGACGGCAAGCCGCTGTTCTGGGCCGTGGCGCTTTCCCATCACGCCGATACTGGCGCGCCGACACCTTCGACCTATCTGCCATTTGCCAAGAACGTTTATGAGGAAGGGATCCATTTTCCCTGCGTGCGTGTGGTCGAACAGCACCGGGAGAAGCAGGACATCCTGCGCATCGGCATGATGCGCAACCGTGTTCCAGACATCTGGCTGGGCGACGTGCGAGCCCAGATCGGCGCCTGCAGGACCGGTCGACGCCGTCTCTTGGAACTGCTTGAAAAATACGGCCGCGACACGCTGCTGGATTTCGTCGAGGACTGGTTCGACTACGGTGCGCGTCGCGCCATGGCCGAGATCGCCAAATTGCCGAAGGGCAAGTTCTCCTACGAGGTCCGCCATGACCCGGTCCCCGGCGTGGCGGAGGAGGGCATCCCGGTCCGGATCACCATCGATGTCGACCCTGAAGCCGGCGAGATCACGGTCGACGTGCGTGACAACATGGATAACGTCCCTGGCGGTCTCAACCTGTCGGAAAACACCTGCACGGGCTCGTGCCGCATTGGCGTCTTCAACAATCTCGACGACGGCATCCCGCACAACGAGGGCGCCAAGAGCCGGATCAAGGTGTTGATGCGGGAGGGAAGCGTGGTTGGCAAACCCCGCTACCCCGTAGGCACCTCGGTGGCGACCACCAATGTCAACGACCGCTTGATCATCGCCGGCAATTGCGTGTTCTCGACGATGGGAGAACCCTATGGCCAGGCCGAGAGCGGCTCGCACCTGCCGGCGGGGATCGGGGTGATTTCGGGCAAGGATCCGTTCAAGGACGGGCAGCCCTACGTCAACCAGGTCTTCATTGGCTACGCCGGCGGCGGCGCGCGTCACGGCTATGACGGCTGGTTGACATATTGCGGGCCGGCGAATGGCGGCCTGATCGCGCTGGATTCCGTGGAGGTGGACGAATCTATGTATCCCATCATCATTGAATCGCGCGGCGTGGTGGCGGATACCCAAGGAATTGGCGAGTTCGAGGGCGCTCCCGCGGTGGGCGGTGTCTTCTATCCCGTCGACCACGAGATGACACTGGTCTACTCGGCCGATGGCACAACCTTTCCGCCGCGTGGCGTGCTGGGCGGCGGTGACGCCAAGGCCAGTCGCAGCGCCAAGCGCGGCACGGACGGCAAGCTGGTGGAATTGCCTGCGTTCCATGAGGAGGCGTGTCGCGCCGGCGAGCGCATCGAGTTCGTTGCCTGTGGCGGCGGTGGCTACGGCGACCCGACCAAGCGCGATGTCCGCCGTGTCGCGGCCAGCGTTGACCGCGGCTGGCTGACGAGCGAAGCGGCTCGCCAATCCTACAAGGTTGCCCTGGTGCTGGACGCCGAGCAGGGCGTCTGGGCCGTCGACCAGGATGCCACCGCGCGCCTTCGGGCGGCCTGAGCCAGCGCGAAGAGAGGTCGCCAGCAAATGACCGGCGGCTTCGATCACGCCCGCTTGGCGGCAGCGTCCTGTTCGTCGAAATACCGCAACAGGTTCATGCCACCGCGCACGATGTCGCGTTCGATCGCCTTACGCGCCACCTTCTTGTTGCGGGTCCGAAACGCTTCGATCAGCGTCTCGTGCTCCTCCGCGCCGATGTAATCGTTCTCGGCCTGCAGATAATACACGTTAAGGATAGGGCCCATCGAGACCCACAGGCTTTCGATCTGGGCGATCAGCATATCCATCTTGGACAGGCGGTAGACGCCGAAGTGGAATTCACGATTGGCGCGACGGGCGCGGTCAGCATCGCCGGACGTTTCGCCGGCCACGAAATCGCGATGGATCTCGACCAGTTTTGCAATGTCCTTCTCCGAAACATGCTCAACGGCGAGTTCGGCCGCTAGTCCCTCGAGCGCGATGCGAATGAGCCGGACCTGCCAGTAACGCGACCGGGTCAGCTCTGGAACGGTGATGAACCGCCCTGACCGCAGTTCCAGCGCCTGCTCGCTGACGAGCCTGAAACAGGCCTCGCGCACAGGCGTGACGCTGGTGCCCAGCCGTTGCGCCAGATCCTGCATCAACAGTCTTTCGCCGGGCCGGAAATTGCCGGCGATCAGGGCTTCGCGCAGCGAGATATAAGTTCTCGCCGATAGACTGCCTTGCTCGATTGGCTGCATCGTGCTCATGGTCCACCGCTGCAATCTTGGCCGCACCGAATCGACAACGGATAGTGCGAGACGCTCTTATATCCTATAAGTCCGTTGCGAAACATGGCTAGGAGCTGGCGGGTTTCCCAGCGGAGAGCTTGCGCAGGATTGTCTCGATGATATCCAGCGATTTCTCGACTGTCGCCCGGTCATGGCTCCCTGACAGGTAGAGACGCTTGAGCGGAAGCGGCTGGCCGATCAGCCGGTTCGCCACCATCTCTCTGCGGAATGCAAGATCGAAAACATCGTCGTTGCCCAGCAAGTCCTGGTAGTCGCGGTAAGGACCGCTGAGGAAATAGATCAGCCAGACCGAGCCAAACCCGGCGCTCTGCGCGGGCAGGCCGAGGCGATCGATAATGCCATCCAGCTGCGTGCGCATGAAAGCGCCGAGGGCAAACAGGCGGTCGTAGAAGCCTGGTTTCGACAGCTCCTCGATCGTCGCCTGCATGGCGGCGAGCGTCGACGGCGTGCCGTTGAAAGTACCGCCCATGAACACGGATCCTTCCCCGGTCCGGCCGACGAGCGCCATGAGATCGCGACGACCGGCCACCACGCCAACGGGATAGCCTGAGGAGGCCGCCTTGCCGAAGGTCGCGAGATCAGGCGTGACGTCGGCGATCGACTGATAGCCGCCGAGCGCGTGGCGAAAGCCGGTGATGACCTCGTCGAAGATCAGCACGACACCATGATCGCTGGTCAGGCGACGCAGCTCGCGCAGGAAAACATCCGTCGCGATCACCGACCCCATATTGTGAGCGATTGGCTCGATGATGATCGCCGCGACATCGCCTGGATTGGCCTTGAGATAATCCTCGACGGCGCCGGCATCGTTGTAAGGCAGCACGATGGTGTGACGGGCGGCATCCTCGAGGATGCCAGCACTGATGGGATCGTACTTGCCGATCGCCTGCGCGTGCGACTGTACGTTCATGGCGACATAGTCGTGCCAGCCATGATAGCCGCCTTGGAACTTGATGATGCGCTTGCGACCGGTGGCGGCACGGGCAAGGCGCAGGGCGTGATAGGTCGCCTCCGATCCGGAATTGCAGAAGGCGACGAGATCCGCGCAAGGGATGCAGTCGACCAGCGCCTCCGCCACCTCGATCTCTAGCCGCATCGTTCCCGCGCCGACAAGATCGATGTCCTGGGAGACCGCAGCGATGCGTTCACGCACCGCCGGATGACAGTGGCCAAGCACATTGGCGCCGAAGCCGCAGTGGAAGTCGGTGTACTGGTGTCCATCGACGTCGTAGAGAAACGCACCCTGCGCCCGGGCAAATACATGCGGCGCGCCGAGCCTGCGGCTCGGGCTGAGCAATCCGCCCGGCATCACCGCACCGGCGCGCTCAATGAGTCGGGCGGTGTTATTCTGATCGGTCATCGGAATGTCCGTGCATGGCTATGGTCCGCCGGCTCAGCCGAGGGCTTCAAGAACGGTGGCCTCGATTCCCGCCGCGTCCAGCCGGTAGTGCTTGTAGAGATGCGTTGGCGGCGCAATCAGGCTGTATTCGTCGCGGATGCCATGGCGTATCAACCGTGCCGGGCTGCCCGCCTCCGCCAGGATTTCCGCCACGGCGCCGCCCAGACCGCCCAGGATATTGTGTTCCTCGATGGTTAGAATGAAGCGGGAGTGAGCCGCGGCCGAGAGCACTGCCTTCGTATCCATTGGCTTCACCGTATGCATGTCGATCAGTCCGACGGATTTGCCCGCCGCGCGCAGCGCGCGGTAAGCCTCCCTTGAGGGATGGACCATCGAGCCACAGGCGATGATGGTCAGGTCCGATCCTTCGCCGTGAACGATCGCCTTGCCGAACTGGAAGTCGACGCCGTCGTCTTCATAGACCAGCGGTTCCTGGCCGCGGCCAATGCGGAAGTAGATTGGCTGGGCATGATTGACAGACGCCTTGACGGCGGCCGCCAGTTGCGGGCCGTCAGCTGGCGCGACGACCGTGAGGTCGGCGATGCTTCGCATGATGGCAAGATCTTCCGTCGCATGGTGGGAGGTGCCGTAGAAGCCGAGTGAAATACCGGCATGATGACCGATCAGCCGCACCGGCAGCGCCGAATAGGCGACGTCGGTTCTGATCTGTTCGCAGCACAGCAGCGCCAGGAAAGAAGCGAATGTAGCGACGAACGGCATGGCGCCGGTGCTGGCCATGCCGGCAGCAGCCGAAACCATGTTCTGCTCGGAAATGCCAAATTGCGTGAAGCGTTCGGGAAAGCGTTGCGCGAACCGCACCAGCCCGTTGGAATATTGAAGGTCGGCCGTACCGGCCACGACCGGATAACCGTCTTCGACCAGATCAATGAGCGCGTTGGCCAGATAACTCAGGCCAGGCGCACGCGCGTTGATCTGGCGGTACTGCCAGGAGTTGGTATCGATCGGGCCGTTCATTGTGTTTTGCCTCCACGCTTGATCTCTTCGGCGGCCAAGGCCTCGTCCGATGGCGCGAGATAGCCCAGATGCCAGCCGGGTTCGGTTTCCATGTAACCAACGCCCTTGCCTTTGGAGGTCTTGGCAATGATGCAGACGGGCCGGGTGCGGTCTGCCTCGGCCTTCAACTGTCGCAGCAGCGTCGCGAGCGCGACGACGTCGTGCCCATCGACCTCGTGCACCCGCCAGCCGAACGCCGCCCATTTGTCGGCCAAGGGCTCGATGCCGATGATGTCGTCGACCTGCCCGTCGAGCTGGTATCCGTTGCGGTCGACGATGGCGATCAGATTGCCGGCCTTATGGTGGGCGGCGGAGAGCGCCGCTTCCCAGACCTGGCCCTCCTGCATCTCGCCGTCACCGAGCAGGACATAGACATCGAAGCGCCGGTTGGCCGCACGGCCGCCAAGCACCATGCCGAGGCCGCCGGACAGGGCATGGCCGATCGAGCCGGAGCTGAAATCGACGCCGGGCACCTTGCGCATGTCGGGATGATCGCCAAGCGGATTGCCGAGCCGGGTGTAGCCATCGAGGACGTCCTTGGAGAAGAAGCCCCAGTCGACCAGCAGCGGGTAAAGGCCGACCGCGGCATGTCCCTTGCCCATCAGGAAGCGGTCGCGATCCGGCCATTGCGGCTCGCCGCGCCTCAGCCGCATCGCATCGTAGTAGAGCGTGGCGAATATTTCCGCGCAGGAGAACACCGACGAATAGTGGCCCACCTTGGCGATCTGGATGAGGCGCAGCGTCTCGAGCCGGACGAACTCTGCCCTGTCGCGCAACAGGGCGATCCGCTCCGCGTCGGGTGGCAGGGTGTTGTTTGAAGGAGTGGGTGCGTTGGCCATTGGACGTCACTCTCAGGATCGTTTTTTCTCGACAACTTATAAGTTATAAGATATTCCTCGCCGAAGCAACCGCCTATCTGGTCGCAAGGAGAATTTTGATGAACAACGAATCGCGCGTGCTGGACATGGCCAGGCACTTTCATTCCCAAACGGATCCACGCCTGCATGAGGATCATGGTCCGTTGACGATCGTGGCCGGCGAAGGCGCGACCGTCACGGATGACGCGGGCAACCGCTATATCGAGGGCATGGGCGGACTCTGGTGTGCCTCGCTCGGCTTCAGCGACAGCCGGCTGGCCGCCGCTGCTGACCGCCAGATGCGCAAGCTCGCCGTCTATCACACCTTCAATCACCGCTCGAATGAGCCCACCGTCGAACTCGTTGAACAGCTTACCGCGTTGGCGCCGTTCGACCACGCGCGCGTCTTTCTGGTCGGCTCCGGTTCGGAAGCCAATGACACGATGGTCAAGCTCGCCTGGTATTACCAGGCCGCGCGGGGACGTCCGGAGAAACGCAAGATCATCAGCAGGTTTGGCGCCTTCCACGGCAGTACGATCATGGGCGCGGCGCTGAGTGGGCTGCCGCACATGCACAAGTCCTTCAACCTGCCGCCGCTTCCCGTCATATTCGCCGCGCGGCCGTTCCACTATCTCGACGGTCTGCCGGGCGAGGCGGAGCATGACTACGCCACGCGCCTGGCCCAGGAACTCGAGGCCCTGATCCTGGCGGAGGGGCCAGAGACGATTGCCGCGATGATCGCAGAGCCAGTCATGGGCGCCGGCGGCGTGCTGGTACCGCCGGAGAATTATTTTCCAAAGGTTCAGGCGGTGCTGCGCAAATACGACATTCTGATGCTGTCCGACGAGGTGGTCTGCGGTTTCGGACGCACCGGAAATTGGTTCGGCAGCCAGACTTTTGGCATGG
The DNA here is from genome assembly GCF_040324155.1 of Mesorhizobium sp. M0011. Lineage (NCBI taxonomy): Bacteria > Pseudomonadati > Pseudomonadota > Alphaproteobacteria > Hyphomicrobiales > Phyllobacteriaceae > Mesorhizobium > Mesorhizobium sp. M0011. The sequence goes on from NZ_JAMYVQ010000033.1 coordinate 55,404, forward strand.
AACCGGACATGCTGTCGGTCGCCAAGGGGCTTTCATCCGGTCATCTGCCCATTGGCGGCGTCATTATCTCCGACAAGGTCTACCAGTGCGTCGCCGACGAGGCCCACAAGGTCGGCGTGTTCGGCCACGGTTTCACCTATTCCGGCCATCCGGTGACAGCCGCCGTCGCCGCCGAGGCGATCAGGATCTACCGCGAGATCGATCTCGTGAGCCAGGCGCGCCGTCTCGGCGATTATCTGCATGCAGCGCTCGCGGACGCGCTCAACGACCATACACTGGTCGGCGAGGTCCGCGGCCGCGGTTTTATAGCGGGGATCCAGATCGTCGAGGATCGCGCCACCCGTCGCGCCTTTGCGCCGGAGCTGCGAATTGGCACCGATGTCGAGCGGCGGTGCCGCGAGCACGGAGTCATGATCCGCAACATGGGCGACGTGCTGGCAATCTGCCCGCCCTACGTCATCGCCCCTAAAGAGATCGATTACATGGTTGATGGCATTCGCGCGGCTCTTGATGAGACCGCGGCGGCCCATGCGCGGACTGACCAGTCGGCATGAACCCGCCCGGCGTGCGGCGAGACGTCGCTGGAGCGGCCGGCCGCGCGAAAGGCGCTTGGGCAAGCGCGAGCCGCAGCCAGCATACAGGATCCTGATTGTCTTATCCGAACGGAGGCCAGACCATGCTTCAGAAAACCAGCCATTTCATGCGCCAGGCCAATCTCATCAACGGCGAATGGGTGCAGGCCGACAGCGGCCAGACGGTCGACGTCAACAACCCGGCCACCGGTCTCAAGATCGGCACCGTGCCGAAGTCGGGCAAAGCCGAGACCCGCCGCGCCATCGAAGCCGCCGCGGAAGCTTTCAAGACCTGGCGCAAGACGACCGCGCTCGAGCGCTCGAAGCTGCTGCGCAAGCTGCACGACGCGATGATGGACAATCAGGACGTGCTGGCCGAACTGCTGACCATCGAGCAGGGCAAGTCGCTGTTCGAATCGAAGGGCGAGATTGGCTCTGCCGCGGCCTACATATTGTGGTTCGCCGAGGAAGGCCGCCGCACCTATGGCGACGTGGTGCCGTCGCCGTGGGCGGATCGCCGTATCCTGGTGACCAAGGAACCGGTCGGCGTCATCGCCGCCATCACGCCGTGGAATTTCCCGTCCTCGATGCTGGCCCGCAAGCTCGGCCCGGCGCTCGCCGCCGGCTGCACCGCAGTGGTCAAGCCGGCCTCGCAGACGCCATATTCGGGCCTCGCCTGGGGTGCGCTCGCAGAGGAGGTCGGCTTCCCCAAGGGCGTCGTCAACATCCTGACCGGTTCGGCAAGCGAGATCGGCGACGAGATCTGCGCCAATCCGCTGGTGTCGAAGATCACCTTCACCGGATCGACCGAAGTCGGCAAGCTTCTCATCCAGAAGTCGTCGGTCACGGTCAAGAAAGTGTCGATGGAACTCGGTGGCAACGCGCCGTTCATTGTCTTCGATGACACCGACCTCGAGCGTGCGGTCGCCGGTGCGATCACCGCCAAGTATCGCAATTCCGGCCAGACCTGCGTCTGCACCAACCGCTTCCTTGTCCAGGCTGGTGTCTATGACAAGTTCGTCGAGAAGCTCGCTGCCGCCAGCAATGGGCTGAAGGTCGGCTCCGGCCTCGAGGACGGCGTGCAGCAGGGGCCGCTGATCGACGAGAAGGCGGTCGAGAAGGTCGAAGAACTGATCGCCGACGCCACATCCAAGGGCGGCAAGATCGTTGCCGGCGGCAAGCGCCATGCGCTCGGCGGCTCGTTCTTCCAGCCGACCGTCATCGCCAACGCGACACCCAATATGCGCTTCATGAAGGAAGAGATCTTTGGGCCGGTCGCCCCGGTGTTCAAGTTCGAGACCGAAGAGGAAGCGATAGCGCTCGCCAACGACACCGAATTCGGCCTCGCCTGCTATTTCTATACCGGCGATCTCGGCCGCGCCTTCCGCGTCATGGAAGGGCTGAAATACGGCATGGTCGGCGTCAATGAAGGCCTCATCACCACGCCGGAGGCACCCTTCGGCGGCGTCAAGGAATCCGGCCTCGGCAAGGAAGGCGGACATCAGGGCATCGAGGATTACCTCGACACCAAATATGTCTGCATCGGCGGCCTCGGCTCTAGTGCGCCGGCTTTTCCCGCGTCTCAGAACGCGGAATGACGAACCCGCGGGTGATCCGGTGAAAATCTTTCCGGTTCCGAGGAGAAGTGACCTAAGATCGTGAGCGCCCTATGCTCTTACGTTTCCGGAAAAAGCTTCGGAAACAGCGCGTCCAGAGCGTCCGCCGGAAAGCGTAGGGACACTGGGCCCTTTGGCGTTTCCGACGCCAATAGTCCGAGCGCGATTACGTCATTGAACACTCGACGCGCCGTACGTTCGGGTAGTCCGCTAATACGGGATGCCTCGCCGCGGTCAAACTCACCGCGCGTGAGCGCTTCCTCCACGAGGCGGCCGGCTTCGGGCTTCAGACCACTGCGCTCCACATGCCGATACAGCCGCTTGGCCAACGTGTCGAGATCGAACAGTCCGGTCATGAAGCTCACCTGATCGATACACGCCTGCAGGAACCATAAGGTAAAATCGCCGAGTGCGCGTTCGGAGAGGTTGCCACGTCCGTCGAGATCACCCTGGCGGGGCATATCGGCATGATCCATCATGCTCTTGTAATCCGTTCGGCTTTTCACGCCACGTGCCAAGCCTCGTGAGATCGACCACAGCCCGTGCGCGGCGACCCCGGCCTGAGGGCCATGGCGTGGCTCATCAATCGGCTGACGCGTCCGTTGCCGTCCGGAAACGGGTGAATGTAGTTGAAGCGGTGATGCGCGGCAGGAATGGTCAGGATGCGTCCGGCCTTGCCCAGCTTATCGAAGCGATAACGCATGGCAAAGTATTGCATGAAATCGTTGACGCGATCGCTCGAAGGCGGTTCATGCCGGCCGATGGCGACGTCATGCTCTGGCTTCGATCGCCACTCACCTGGCGCCATGACGAACTCACGGCCGGAACCCTTGATGGTCAGCATGGGCGATTCCGCATCGCGGTAGAATTCCGCATGCAGCCATCGAAGAAAACCTACCGATGCCGGTTCCGGCAACTGCCCATCGGCAGCCAGGCGGTCGATCTCGGCTTGCACGCGAACGTGCGCGGCCGCCTCGAGCTGCAGATTGCGGCGGTTCTCGTCTCGATCGAAATTCCGACCAGCGCCCGTTCGATGTCGCGCGGGCGCGTATCGTGGCCTTCGATCAGGTTGCTGTAGTAGGTGTTCATGATGCGCACGAGATGGGGCGAGGTTGGCTGCGGTACGCGAGTGCAGGCTTTTGCCCAAAACAGCCGACGTCGCCAGGCTTGGACACAAATCGATGCTGCCGATGATGATCATGGCCGATGTTCGGAAGGCCTATCGTACTGACAACTACGCACAAACCGTAATTGGGGGAGCCATCTGGCCGATGCTTTGGCCGATCTATGACGATCGGCCGGACTCAGACAGGTTCGAGGTGGAAAACAGGCAGCTTTAAACATGGTTCTGCCTCGGCCAGCGCAAGATTCGCCTGGAGCTTCGCTTATGCTGTGTGAGCTTGTTCTCTCGCGCCCGAATTCCCCATGGATGGCCCAAAAGCAGGCGATCCATTTGTCATTTTTAAGTGCGTCGGACTGCCAGTTGATCGCGTTCTGACCCGACTGGGAGTTCAAGTTTGACCTGAAACTGACCGGGTGCTGGATGGCAGGCTTCATCCCCACCGGTCTGATATGAAACAACGTCCGGCCCCGAGGCTAGGCTGCAATCTCGGATGGCTTGTATGCGCCGTTTTTTTAGAGTGTGTTGCGGGCTTGGTCTGCTCAACCTCGGAGCTCTACGCTTCACGGCGTTAGGATGAGCGTTCGAGGCGCAGGATTACTGCCGACACTGCTCTTCTTGTTCGCATTGGGCAGTTCCCGTTGGAAGCTTCCATCTTGCCGACTGCTGAGTTTGGAGTCGCCGTAGCTGTGAAATCGAAAAGAAGCCCATAGGCAACGTTTGCCGCGACGCTACTGAGAGCTGGTCACCGGGAGAGCCGAAGGTAGAACGAAGTTGTCTCGTTGAGCTTGTATGTGGCGCCAGCATAGAAGGCCCAGTTCCCACCCCAAGGCTTATACAAACCGCCACCGTTAGCGCCGATCGCGTTCATGGCCTCGTCCTTTTGGCAGAGATCACCACGGTCGCTAGCTGGCGAGCAAAGTCCGTCCCAGCGCTGCATTATCTCGTCGGATCCGGCAAGCTGGCAGAATTTCCCAGGCGGAGCTGACGGGGAGGGATGGTGGGAATAAAACGGTGCGCGTGAGGTCTCGGCGGGAACAGCCAAGACATCTAAGCGGAACGGACTGGCATAACGCAAAGACACAGGCGAGCTCAGCGGCAAGGTGGTTTGTTATCACCATGGGACGCCTGCCGCGTCAAACGGTGGTGTCGTGGGTCGAGACGGCGAGGGCAGCGGTCGCCATGCGCCCCGACCGGCTTGCCTTGTTCGGCTACTCGCATATCCCATCCCAAATAAAGAACCAGCGCCTCCCATCGAGGCGGAATTTCTTCCCGACAGCGCTGCCCGCGCTGAACAGTATGCGGCTGTCGCCGTGAGGCTGATTGCCGCCGGCTACCGACAGATCGGGCTCGACCATTTCGCCTTTCCGGACGACGAGCTCGCGCTGGCACAGGAAACAGGTCGCCTGCGACGTAACTCGTTGGGCTACTCGGCTGACACCTGCAGAACCCTGATCGGTTTCGGCGCGTCGGCTATCGGCCGCACCGGCCAGGGATACGTTCAAAACGAAGTTACACGGGATTCCTACATCCAGCACATCGCAGCTGGCCGACTGGCTACATCGAAGGGCCATCGCCTCACAGACGACGACCGCGTGCGAGCCGCAATTATCGAGCGATTAATGTGCGATTTCGAGGCTGACGTGCCGGCAATCTGTGTCGCCCACGGATCTGATCCGATCCGTCTTCGCGGTTCAGATGAGCGTTTGGCGATGCTGGCCAAGGACGGAATAGTGGACTTCGAAAACGGTTTTGTCCGCGTACGGCGGGAGCATCGCTTTGGGATTCGCGCTGTCGCTGCCGCATTCGATGCTTTTAGGGATGGCGTTACGTATCCCGCAGGTGAGGGCAAGCAGACACACGGAAGCTAACACAGGGGGTATCTTTTGCCGGAGAGAACGAGCTGCCATCGTGCGGTGCCCGGTTAGTAGTGAAGCGCCGTAAAATGTCGACATAGGCGTTGGTGAACTGGACCGAACGACGAGAACAGCCTATCCAGTGTGTTGTCGGCAGTTAGTTCGAAAGTCCTGCTACACCCGATCCGATGCCTCTCAACGCCGAGGCCGCACCTCCGTGCCGAAGCCGGCCTTCCCAATGGTGGGTCGAGCCGTCGCTTACCCCGTGCTTGCCTCACAGATCCGCGACCGAGAACCCAGCCTCATGCTCCCGCCCTGCCGGGGCCTAGGTCAATCTAGCATGAAAGGAACACGTCGGAACCTGGGATATCGCTTGCCCGGCCGGGCGGCGATAGCCTTGTCGGGGCAGCGAGGAGCCGTAGCCGATGATGAACGCACAGGAGAAGTCTGGCGTGAATGGGGCGATGATTGTCAAGCTTTGCTCTCGAGTCATTTCGTCAACCATCTTGCGTGACCGATTGGCGACCATCTCCTCGTCCCGACCTTATATTACCCGTTGCCTGTCGCCGCCAGCGCGCAGTGACTTGTCAAGGATGGAGGCCCGCAGACCCCATCGCGCGGCGACTTGTCCTTGACGGTCACGAGCACGGCGGCAGGTTTGCCGTGGTCGGGGAGCCCTTCCTTGGGCGGAGCCGACGACGGTGTTCGAGGGGAACTCGCCATGAGCCGGGTGCGCAGAGATCGTCCGACGCTCTTGTATTTGCTGGATCCCAGCCGGCTCCGCCTCCGACTGCCTCGGTAGCTCGGTATCCTGAGCGCGTCGGCGGCATCATGCCATTATCATCCTACGAATTGCATGCTCCATCGTCCTGGACGAGACCGGTTTGGCTAGCCAAAGGACGAAGGTCTGATTACCAGATGTGATCGGCATGGGGTCGCTTCCACCAACGACGATGATGGGCACCGTCATCAGGGTGGTACGTAGAGCTTCGGGCTGTCCTGGCCCGAGGAAAGTCGCTTTATCGAAAATTAGGAGGTCGGCTGCCTTCCCGCTCTCGATCCAGTCGCAAAGACTCTCGAAGGTCGCGAAGCCGACCGGCTTATAACCCAGCGCGGCGATCTTATCCTTGTAGATCTCCAACGCTGCTGGATCGGGGTCAACGACTGCGATGATTTCTCCGTTGCCAAGTGATCCATCGCATGGGCCGAAAGCGCTATCAGCTCTGACCTGCTCCTCAGCGCAGGCCGGTAAGTAGAGATCGAAGCGTGTACCTCGGCCAACAGCCGAGGTGACGTCAAGGCATCCTGCGAGCGCGCTCACATGGCGGTCCACTGCAGCAAGACCCAGTCCGGTCCCGCCGACGCGAGAGCGCGTGGTAAAAAAGGGCTCAAAGATATGCGGAAGCACCGAACTTGCGATTCCTTGGCCATCGTCGCTGATGGAGAGGAGAACGTAATCTCCCGGTTTCAAGGTGCCCTTAGCCACGGGCTTCGTTTGACAGACGTGAGCGCGAGAAACGCTAATCTCGACACGGCCCTCATTCAAGAGAGCCTCCGACGCGTTCTTGCATAGATTCATAAGGATCTGCTGTATCTCGGTCGGGCTGCCCTCGATCACCGTTTGCCACTCGTTGATCTTGAAGTTCAACTGAACATCCGCACGAAGTGTAACCCGCAGCAATGGCGCGAGATCCATTACACTCTCCGAGACGTCGAAAGGCATCGTCACGCGCTTCCGATTTCGGCTTAGTGACAAAATTTGATCAATAATCAGTTTGGCTCGGTTGCTGGCCAAGATAATTTGGCCGATGTGGCCCCGAATTCTCGAGGGGCGACGCACAAGACCTTTAGCCATCTCTGCGTAGCCGACTATTGCTCCTAGAACATTATTGAATTCATGTGTAACGCCGCTTGCGATTGTGCCGACAGCCGTCAGCCTTTCCGCATGCTCCCATCGACTCTCAAAAAGGTTACGTTCCGTGTGTACACGTTGCATTTCAAGATGGTTGCCTAAACGCACAGTAGCGCTCGCCAGAACCAGGAGGTCGTCTGTGGAGGGTGGTGAGCGATCTCCTTCAAAAACAAGGATACAAACCGCAGCCTGCTGATCGGAGGCCCGGCAACCAACAATTTGACAAACACCGGTAGTGCCTACGGCAGTCCGAACCACTTCCGACGCCGGAACGACGCGAAACACTGGCTGTTCCGGGTGTACAAGTGAGACGACTTCATGGATTAGCGTGGCGTTCCAGACGCGCATGCGCTTGTTCGCGACAAAGTACTCGGTATTCCTGCTGATACTCGGATCCACCAGAGCAAGCGCGCATTGATCCGCATCGAAAACGCATTGAATGAGTCTAAGCGCCGCTTCGGTGGAGAAGCGCCGCGAAGCCTTCGTTGCTTGACTGTCGATGAAACAAGCTTCGATCTCACTCATCGCCGCTTCAAGCTCTAACCGCCTTTCCAACCGGTTCGTCCGCACATGCAGCGTGGAGGCTCGAATGGTCGCAAACAAGCAGAGGCATATGGACACCAAGCCAAAGAAAAGCCGTGTACGCTGCGCTTGCGCGCTGGCGAAGCTGTAGGCTTTCAGATGTTCTCGCTCCAATTCGGCAGCCTTGGCGAACGTGTCGAAGGATGGGATCCGATTGACAGCGCGGTCCAACCTCAACATTGAGGACAGGATAGCGCGGCCCTCGCGGGCAACATCCTCCGTGACTTGGTCCTGGCTAGGAGGAAGTCGGCGGAGAGACTGATCGATTTGTAATGCGAGGCTGAATCCCGGTCTGGCCGAAAATTGAAGGATCAGATTGGAAAATTCAGGCCTGTTCGACACTCCCCCCCAAAGGCGATTAGCCGAGCGAGCAAAGCGTACGAGAGAGCTTTGCAGAAGCTCATTTTGCGCGGCCGAGTTCGAGATGGCAGCTTCTGTGTTTTCGAGGGACTTTTTGAGCTGTGCAACCAACCTGGAGTGCACCCCGGAGCTCTCATTGGGCGAAATCTCAACAAGGCGTTGGTAGTTTTGAAGGTTCCTTTTTAATGCTTGCCCGGTAGAAGCAACGGAACGGAAGTCCAATACCATGTCGGCGCGGGCGACGTCTCGCTGGAGCAATGCGTAGTTGATCTGAATCGTCCGCAGTTCGCTTAGGACCGCCTCGTTGATCTGGGGGTCTTGCCACTGTATCGCGACCAAGAGCGCAACCGAGGCCACTAGGGCCATTACAGAAGCTTTGTCGGTACTGAGCCATTTTTCCCAAACGAACGGCGTTTGAGCCGCGGTGCGTGCCTTGCGAAGGTCCGAGTTGAATTCTAGCTCCCCATCGCGTCGGTGTGCGGCCGGATGCTGCTGGAACAGGAAAGCCAAGTGTACCTCTCCCCTCAAACAGGCGGTGTAGACACCGTTGCACTCTGCCCCCATGGCCCGCTGACCTTCCATTGATTCGCGGGCGTTTCGACCTCGACGGCGAGGCGGCAGCACAAGGCGGGCAACTGATCGCAGTTTTCGGAACTGGTCTTCCGAGAGATCATCGAAGGGGCATACAAGCGCACGCCTGCAGCAGCCGAGGATGATACCGGCCGGTCAAACGCAACTGGCGAGGGCCGGATCTGCTGTTGGCTGGCAGCTAACACTGGCGGGGCGGCGGCCTCAACTACGGCGTGCCTAGAGCCGGCTGCTGCGAAAGCGTCCGACACGCTTCCCTTGGGGTCATCCCGTCCAGCGGGCATTCTTGGATCGCTGAAAAAAGACGAGGCGGCTTGATGATCCTGCCCTCGCTGAAGCACCTCGCGAAACCCCTTTTCCAGTCGCAGAAGCTCCTCTGGACCGGTAGGCGGCTCGTCAGCTCGACCATCGAACAGCGGCCGGAGCGCCTCGGACACGTGCTGCTCAAAGCCCACTCGCCGGGCCTGGACCGCTTGCCCGTCTTCCAAGC
>NZ_JAMYVQ010000034.1:0-64320 GCF_040324155.1 Mesorhizobium sp. M0011
TCAACATGGACGACCTGCGCGAGCACAAGAAGCTCGCTCTACGCCAAGCCGCATGACCAGCTTCATGATCGCCCATTTTGCAGAACTTGACGCACACAACCTTCCTTTTCGGAGCGTGTTCCAGTGGGTCCGCCCCCACTGGCGGGCAGAGGCGGACCCGGCCGGGGCTTGGAGCCTCGGCCCGGCAGCGGGGGACGCTGCCGCCATTTCCAACCCCCCTCGATATATCAGGTTCCGCTATTACACAAAAAGCCCCCACCGTTCGGCAGCGGGCCAAACCTTGGATGGAAATCAGATCACCAGCAGGGTTCGAACAGTGGCCAATTCACCGGTCCGTCCCGTGCCACTGAATGAACGACGCATCCTTAGGGGCCGGAACTTTGATGCAATAGCGAAGTTCGAGAGGAGATATTTTTGCAGCAGGCACGCAATGAACGGGATCGTAAACGACATCCTGGCCGAGGTGGCAGAGATACTTCCGTCGCTATCACCGGACGAAAAAGATTTGCTGCCGAAACTGCCAGTCGACGCGCCAAATTTTCCCAACGACCTGGAACCGGTGATTCGAGCGGAGACGCCACCCCCGGAGCAGAAAGCAGAAACCGCAGACCGTCACTGCGACGGGAAGCCGCCTCAAGGCGAAGCCTGATGTCGGACGACGGGCGGAACCGAGTTCGGGAGGCGCGTTGCTCACCAGCGCCACGTCACGAAAGGCCGGAGCAATGGTGGACAATCTATCTCGCAGGCAAGAACAGCGTGGCACGCGAAGACTCATGGCGTGGGGCGTGGCGGTTATCGCCGTCCTTTTTCTAGGCCTGATAGCATTCTTTGTACTCACGCCTTTATCGAACGGCTCTTGGCAGACGGCACCGTTCAAGCGTGCTCCTGAGCAAAACCAGGGCGGTAATGCGCCAGCGGACACGTCACCCAGCCCAGGCGTGAAAAAAGACCCTCAGAAAAATACTGAAATGCCCGAGCAGCAGTAGTGGGGTTGGGAACAAATCCGCACCGGTCTGGAAAACTTTTTTCGGGCTGCCGGGCGATTTTAACAAAGAACCCGCCCGCCGACCTTTCCCGCGCGGACCTTCTGGTAATGCTCCTACGAGCGGCCCTGATGCTCCGAAACGTAACCCAGCGCTTGACCCGAGGGTCCAAGAGCCCCTGTCGGGCGTGGCGGAAGAAATGGGGCTCAGGAGGGCGGACCATCCGAACGATAGTGGGCGATTGGCTGTCGCTAATGCGTATCTGCCGGTTCCGCATGCATTGGACGAGGACAGCACTGTGGAAGGAAACGCATGATCAACGCACCATGAGCGCGAGTGACCCTGAGATTGACTGTCAGGAGGCGATGGGCCGGCTTTCAGGTCATCGTGGGCTGAATGCTGGAGGGCCGATATCCCGCACGAGCGCCGCCCGTGACATCAAGCGGCGGCTCGGCGAGGAAAGCGACGTAGAAGGCATAGGCATGATCATGGTGCTTACATTCGTCGCGACCAGGCACCCACCTCATATCGGCCGACCACCACGCTTGCGCTTGCATAAACCTCTGCGCGAATTCGATCTTGAAGCGTCTCGGGACCGAGTTCTGAAGCTGTGATAACGCCCATCTGCTCCATGACCGGAGCCATGATCGCTGCGAGATCGGAGATCAGATCAATGCCGCTCAGACTGTCTGATCCACCTCCGGCTAGAGCACTTACCGCCATGCTAGGGGCCGGCAGCCCGGCTTTGAGGAAGGTCGAATGGAGTTGCAGGCCCATGTTTGGGTTGGTCCCTACCCGACGAAATGTCTCAACGATACATCGAAAGCAGTTGTCGTAGGTCGGGACGGAGGGAAATGAGGCAGCGCCGGTCCAATCGACTTCGTGGAATACTATCACGCCGCCGGGAGCAAGATGCCGCGCAACGCCCCTCAACATTTCGACGGGATCGGGCGAGAACATTAATACGTATCGGCCCACGATAGCGTCGAACGATACATCGAAAGTGAAGGTGGCAGGATCACATTGGTGGAAGATTACATTCTCCAAACCACGTTGCGCGGCTCTCGCCCGAGCAGCGTCAAGAGCCTCCGCCGACCTGTCAGAGCCGATGACAAGACCTGTGGGTCCGACAACATCAGCCGCGAGAAAGGCGACATCCCCGGCGCCGCTCCCCACGTCAAGGACATGCATTCCCGCTCGGAGACCAGCTCGCCGCAGGTAATTCCGTGTCATCGGGTCAACCAATGTCGCCTGCGTCGCAAGCCTTTTCAGTTCTCTTTCCGAATGCCCCAGTTCGTATTCGTGCTGACGTTCGCTTGTCATACTGGTGTCCCCCCGGATGAAAAGCACAACAAGTTAGAGCTCGAATGCAGGCCCTTGGCGCACTCTAAAGCCGAGCGGCTCATCTGCACTTTAGAGATGTCTAACATAAATGGCGGCTGAAAGGGTGTCTAGGCGCATCCTCATTGGACCTCCCAGAAGTCCTTCAGCGAGGCGAACCCGCCTTGGCGGCCTAGCACGACAGGCTTTTCGAAAGCGGCTACATCCTGAGAATCGACCGCTATGCATCAACCTGGGACAGTCCAAAGGCAGGTCAGCAGCCTTCCGTGGTCTTTTTCATCTGGCCAGGAGCAGCCGAGTTAGCATCGGTGTCCTGTTGACCTGGGGCGGCCTGCTTGGCGCTGCCAGTTTGTTGACCCGGAGCGCAGTCCTTGGCGGAGTTCGAGTTCGTTCCACTCGTGGTGGTCGAATCCGTCCCCTGATCGGTCGTAGTGCTCGGCATGGTCTTGGTTGTCGAGGTCGACGATCCGCCTGTGGTCGTGTCGGTCGATTGCGCAAATGCGAGGCCAGTTGACAGTGCCATAATGGCTGAAGCGAAAAGAACCTGTTTCATGATCAACTCCATTTCGGAATGTCCCTTTGGTACCGAACTTCGCTGCGGCACGACGGTTCCAAGAAAAATGGGCAATCCAGAGGTCCGCACCTGGGATTGCCCTATGGCCCGCCACTGGGAAGCTCTCTGCCGTTATCTTCAACGAAGACCTGTCTTCCGCGATCACACCATAGGCCAACGCGGTCGCACGGGTCATAATCCTGCTACAAAGTGGTCGATTCCTCAGGGATGTAGCCGCTCCAAGAGCCCGCCGCAGGTCGCCCCCGTGGCGGGCTTTTCAATTGCACGGTCGAGTTGGGTTTCGGCACTGCGATGATGAGAAAGCCCCGCAGTGGTTGCCTGGTTTCCCGGCTTTAAACAGCTGACTTCGCGGTGTGCGGATTCGGGCAAAAAGCCGGATTCTGCCTGATGAAGGCGAAGGCGAGCCACCACGGTCAAAGAGTGGGTGTTGCAACCCCCTCAAGCGCAATTATCCTGGTATTGGCGCAACGCTTACGGATTTCGATAAGGCGCGCGTATTCCGGCGAATTGTACCAGCCCATCAATGACGTCATGTCGGGAAATTCGATAATAACCAAACGGTGTGGCTCCCAATCACCTTCCAAAACCTTGGTCGCACCGCCACGACCTAGATATTTCCCACCATAACGCTCCTCGGTGGCCGGCACATCCCGCCGGTATTCCTCGAACACGGCAGCGTCCTTTATGTCTACATCCGCGATCAGATAGGCGGCCATTTGCGCATCCTTCTTCTCAACGGCGCCCGACCCTTGCGTTCCACTCCCAGGGGGCGGCGCCCATCGGTCAAGACGACTCTCTTCAGCGCTTCAACCGGCATTCGCCATGCGAAGTCAAAAGCCTGTTACAATCCACGGGTTGGAGTCGTACCCGAGGCGCGGCTCTGCCTTTGCGCCGCTATCTTCCGGTTTGGCGGTTCCGGTGAAACCGCAGTCCAGATTTGGAACGGGCTTCTTGGCTGACGGATTGGTGGAACACAAGGCGGCGGCGTCACTGACCGCCACCTTCTTTTCCTTGGCAACAGCGACACCAGCCGTAGCGAAAACGACAGCCACGCAAAATACAGCCACTCTCATTGGAACCCCCATATTGCACCCGACAGATGGTCGGACATGACCTAGCGTCACCTTAATATTAGCACTACGAAATATATTATCTAGCCCCGTGCCATCAAAAGCAGGCTGAGTGCCAAGCTTGCATCGTGACCGCCAAAACCGGTGCCGATCTGGACACCAGCCGGCATGAGTCGCATTCTGCTCGTGGAGAAGGATGTGGATCGACAAAAAACAGGGGCTGATCAGGCCAAGCGCTGGCGGGACCGGGCCCTGCGCAGTCGCCGGAGGCGTCTGTCACACAACATTGTGTCGTGGGCGCTGATCCTCATGGCGATAACCATTCTCGGTGGTCTGATCGCGCTCAAGGCGTACAAGTAAGCAGAGCCCCAGCGCGCGAGGCTATCAGGCCACAGCCTAGCCGCTGCCAAGCAGCGGCACGGTAACGGTTGTCGCGTAGTTGATCGGGAAGGAACTGAAGTAGGGGAAGTCGATGACGAAGGCATAGGCCGCGGTCAGATGCGCCATGCGGAAGCCGCCGCTCACGGGGTCGATGGCGATCGTGACGTTCACGTCTTTAAACCCCAAGGCCTGCAATTTCTGCGTGGCGATCGATTGAATATCGGCCTGGGTCAGCGTGTTCTTAAGCTGCAGCGAGCGCGCTGACGTCTCCAGCGTATAGCGAACACTGGAGACCGAGTGCATCGACCAGCCAAAGGCGAAGATTCCGAACAGCAGCATGACAAGGAAGGGCGCGATCAGCGCGAACTCCAGCCCGGCCCCGCCCGATCGATCCCGCCAGAACGCGCTTACCCTAGCGGACACGGATCATCTCCTGGTGACCGATTACAGTGGAAGTGGCAAATGGGCCGAAGGCAATTGGCGGCACCCAGGTGCCAGATGCCTGTATCTGGACATAGATCGACGGCACCTTCGGCCCACTGCACATGGTGGACGCGTCGACCACCGTCGCCCCGCACATACGGATGCGGCTTAGCGTGACCTGGCCGTCTTCCGGCCGATTTTCCCAACTCGCAATGGCAAGAGCCTGGGTCGCCGCATCATCGGTCGATCCGCTCATGACCAGGTTCGCGGCGGTCTTCACACCGGCGCGCATCGACAGTGAGCTCGTTACGTAGGACCAGCCGTCCAGAATACCAAGCAGCACCAGGCACAAAATGGGCAGCACCATGGCGAACTCGACCGCCGCAACGCCCGAATCATCGCCAAGGATCGGCATTGATCGGCGCCCCACGGAGCTACTCGGACAGCGCCACGGACCGCGCGGCTGGAATGTTGGGCACTCCGAGGCTCGAGCAATCCTGATTGATGGTTGAGTTACCGGACCATTGGATCCTATTGGCGACGACCCTGGTGCAGCCGCCATTGCCCGAGAAATTGCCAAGATAGTTCACTTGCTGCTTGGGGAAATAGATGGCCCCGGTCAAAAGCGAGTCCGCTGTGCCGTTGAATGTGCTGGATGCGCTCATGCCGGTCCTGTCGCCGTAGAACAGAACGCCCGAGTAGGTGCCCGAAGTCGCCGCGCTGAGCTTCACGGACGCATTGCCATTCATGCTGACGGTCGAGCTGCCCGACATGTAGATGGTCACCCCGGTGCCGGTGATGGCCGCGTTGGCGTTTATTTTGAAATTGCCCTGGACGACATAGACGCCTGGCGAAAACGTGACATTGCCTTTTAGGTTCATGCCGCTGCAATAGGTGCCTGGACCGAGCGTCGCCTTGTTGTCGTTTTGGCAGGGGATCGCGGCCACCGGGGCCGGCAGGTCGACAAAGGGATCGCCGGCAGGCAGCGCCTGGGTGATCGGGGCCGCGCAGCCGGTGGTGACGGGATTGCTGAGAGAGATACCGCCCGCCGATATCAGGCAATCGGCCTGCAGACTGGCCGCGCCCTGAAGCTTGATGGCGTCCGAGGCGATCGAATTGGACATGACCGAGCAGCCGCTGAGCTTGACGCTGGTGCTGCCGGAAAACAGCACCGCCTGCGACGCGGACGGATCGAGCGCGAGCATGCAGGCACTCGAGGCATCGGTAATGACGGCCACCGCCCTCGCCTGTTCGGGAACCTTTTCCTGTGTGAAGATCAGGGTGAACATCCGGTCGAGCTTCTGGCCGACGATCACCTCGACCGCTTTTTTCGCCGTATTCGGTCCGGACGCCGGCGGCGTATTGACGATGATCGTGCCCGAGCCCAGTCCGTTCGACGCCGCGGACTGGGTCGCGGCCGCGACGATCGTCGGCTTGTCGGAACCCGAGATCTGTTCGAGCGCACCGGCATAGGCGGCTGCATCGGCCGTCGCCTGTAACCTCAGGCTGTTGTAGTACCAATAGGAGGTCTCGACGCCGAAGCCCGCAGCGCCGACAACGACCGGCAAGGTCAGGGCAAAAATGGTAGCGACATTTGCGCCCGTGCTCCGGCGCATGGCGTCCATTACAAGCCGAACACGGGTGAAGCTACTCAAGGCCATGGTTTAAATTAGAAAGCACGCATAAATGAACGAATGGCTAAAAAGTTCGTTGCATTTTTGAGCAGTGGTCCATTGGCTGCAAAAAAGAAGTGTTTCGCTGGCTGACCAACGCGCAAGCGCATCGATGTCTCAGAGTGGGCCGCCCCTCAAGGCCGGCGGGAAATTGCCGGATTCGCAGCCGAGACCGCGCGAACAACGACCGGGTCTCCGAAAAACACAACGGAGTAAGCGTATTTACAAATTACTGATGCATGTGTGGAGGATGGAGGTTCAGGATTTGCTTCAAGCGGAAAGAATTGGCATCGACTCCGAGGCCGTATCAGCCAACATCTCTCGCTGCACGGCCAGGAAAAACCTGCGCACTTCATCGCCGGCTGCTGTTCTGTCCCTGCCGGATCCGACCACAAGATCGAGCAACTCCGACGCCTTGGCTCTCCAGAACGAGGTGGCGGTCTCGCCATGCAGGTTGCCGAGCTTGGCGGCAACCTCTCTAACCAAGAATACCTGACGGTCGATCGGGAATGCACGGACTTTTTCTGGGGACATCTTCCAAACCATGAGACTGACGCAACGAATCACCATCGCCAACAAGCAATGGCGTAGCCGGGAAGGTGGAAACGGAAGCTTAACGGCGCTGACGTAGGTGCTGCGGTCGTCGGGGACGAAAGGGCGCAGCCCTACGCTCACGACATCGCCGCGTGCGTTCAAACGCGATCGTTGACGTAGGAATCGGGGCAGGCGAAACGGGCGACGGCCCTCAGGCCTGGAGCGCCCTCGCCTCACCGCCGCGCTTGCGCGGCGTCATCATGTCCCTGGCCATCAGTCCACTGGCGCGGCAAAACGCCATGAACGCCCGGCAGGCATCCTCGGTCTTGACCACGTCCACCGTGGCGCCAAAGCAGGCGTTGAACGCTTTCTGATAGATCGGGCCCTGACGGCGCGCAGGCCAGTCCTGGAGAAAATCGAGCGCCTGTTCGACGCCATAGATTTCCTCGACTGGCAGACCGGATCCAGGCGCTATGCGCACCGGCACCTCGAATTGCAGTCTATCCATGTCCTGTCTCCCGAACGGCGTCGCCGAGGCAACGCCGTTCGTCGTCAAAAGTTGCTTTGACCGGCTTTTGGCTCAGAAATGTGTCGTCACTTGGGTCGCGGGCCGCCACATCGCGCCAAAGAAATCGCGCATCCGAGATCTGTCCTGGGTGCCATATGCTCACTGGTTCGCCGAATCCGACTCCGCGTCGACGACCATGCGAATGGCGGTGATCAGTACAAATACCGTCGGCACGGCGAAGATGCCGCCGAGAACAAGGGCCGCCATCGCCGACAGGCCGAGCGTCTCGGCAACCGCCCAATAGACGGTTCCGATGCAGATGAGCGCCTGGACGGAGAGGAACATGGCAGCCGAGGCCGCGCGCGACAGGGTTTTGAAAGTCTTGATGCGTTGTTGCATTGAAATAATCCGGAAATGACGCGCCGCGCGACCGCTGCGCGGCCGACAGCCGCCGCACGATCACGACGCAACAGGAATAACGATGAGGTAAAGGGTACGGTCCTGGACCGCTCAGGCCGTGATGGTCGGCGGTGCGCGCGGCTGGTTGGTGCGCGCCCCGGGAACCGAGGCGGCCCCATATCCCGAAACCATCGCTCTTTGCGATGTTCCTTCGGCCCAAAGAAAAACAGCGTCGGGGACCGGAAGCGCGGGATGGCCGCCGGCGAACTTGACCAGGAGCGGACGGCCGGCACGAACTTCCAGCGCTTGCGCCTTGCCGGTGACACGCAGCAGCGCCGCCACCTCGCCCGACCGCTCGACACCGACACTGGCACCGCTTGGCGCAGACCCCGCAAAGGCTGACGCCGCCGGCAGGCCGAAGCACAGCATCGCCAGCAGCACCATGCGCATCAGGCATGAGCACGCTGCCGTCAGCGGCGCTTCAGGCCATCCGGTTTGCCTGGCCGCCCCGAAGGGACGCGATCTCGAAAACATCACCCGCCCTAACGCACCACGGCCGGAAAGGGAAGCAAACCGGGCAAAAACCGGTAAGACATCGCCGATGCGAGGCAAATATCCGGAAGCGCGCGGCTGCATCAAACAGTTCTTCCTTGAACCTTTTGCCCTCAAGTGCCAAATCTGGGGAAATTTTCACGCTGGCTCTCCTGCAGAGCCCTACCCGCTACACGGACAAAATGGTCACCTATCTCGACGCCGCCACGGCCCCGCTCAGAAATACCGGCCAGATCCGCCTCTATGGCGAGGACGGCTTTGCCGGCATGCGCAAGGCATGCGATCTCACCGCACGCTGCCTCGACGAGTTGGTGCCGATGGTCCAGCCCGGCGTCACCACCGAAGCAATAGACCGCTTCGTCTTCGAATTCGGCATGGACCACGGCGCGCTGCCGGCGACGCTCAACTATCGCGGCTACACGAAATCGTCCTGCACCTCGATCAACCATGTCGTCTGCCATGGCATTCCCGACAACAAGCCGCTCAAGGATGGCGACATCGTCAACATCGACGTCACCTACATCCTCGACGGCTGGCACGGCGATTCTTCGCGCATGTATCCGGTCGGCACGATCAAGCGCGCCGCCGAGCGCCTGCTCGAAGTCACGCATGAATGCCTGATGCGCGGCATTGCGGCGGTCAGGCCGGGAGCCCGCACCGGCGCCATCGGCGCCGCCATCCAGACCTTTGCCGAAGGCGAGCGCTGCTCGGTGGTGCGCGACTTCTGCGGCCACGGCGTCGGCCAGCTGTTCCATGACGCGCCGAACATCCTGCATTACGGCAGCGCCAATGAGGGCGTCGAGATGCGGCCAGGCATGATCTTCACCATCGAGCCGATGATCAATCTGGGCAGGCCGCATGTGAAGGTTCTGTCGGACGGCTGGACCGCGGTGACGCGCGACCGCTCGCTGTCGGCGCAGTACGAGCACACGATCGGCGTGACCGACACAGGGTGCGAGATTTTCACGCTGTCGCCCAAAAAGCTCGATCGCCCCGGCCTGCCGGCCTAGCGGCGCATCTACCCGGCAGGAGGCCGTCTATGCCGACTGCAAATCCGCAGCATTCGGCAGGTCGATGGTAACGACCAGTCCGCTGGGCTGGTTGTCCTCCAATTCGATCCTGCCGCCGTGCCCCTGGACGATGTCGGCAACGATCGAGAGGCCCAGACCGAAGCCATGCTTCGATGCAATGCCGCGCGACGCATCTTCCTTGAAGAATGGTTCGAAAACACGAGCACGTGCCGTCATCGGAATACCCGGCCCGTCATCCCCTACCGTGATGCGCGCCGCCGTGCCGGTCGCCGTCAAGGCGACCGTGACATTGCCAGCGAATTTGACCCCGTTGTCGCAAAGATTGGCGATGGCACGCGCCAATGCATTGGGCTTGCACCAGCCCAGGAGCCGGTCCGGCCCGGAATATGAGACAGGAAATCCGACATCGGAGAATTCGGCGCAGACGGTTTGCAGAACGCTGGCAATGTCGGCGCGCTGCAGCTTCTCCGTCGAAACATCGTTGCGCAGATAGGTCAGGGTCTCGTCGATCAAGATTTCGATGTGCTGGACATCGGACAGGATTGCGGTTCGGATTGGGCCATCATCCATACGCTCGGCGCGAAGCCGCAGCCGCGTCAACGGCGTGCGCAGATCATGACTGACGCTGCGCAACATGCGCGTGCGATTTTCGATCATGGTGCGGATGCGCGTCCTCATCCTGTTCAGGGCGCGCGCCAAGCCCACCATTTCAATGGAGCCGTGTTCGACGAAGAGCTGTTCGCCATTCTCGATCTCGGCCGAACCGACTGCTGCCGAGATGCGCTTCAATGGATCCGTCACGGCCCAAACCGCAAACAGCCAGATCAGCACGGGCAAGGCGACGAAAGCCATGAACCTGTAGAACGAGGCACGGACGAGGCCCGATGTCAGCCAGGAATCGGGCATGCCGAAATGGGCCAGGACGTCCTGCTGGTCCAAATCGATGACAAATGCGTATCGGCCGCCGATCCTTAGCCAGCGTCCATCAACCGTCCCCCTGTCGATACGCAAAAGCCATTCGACACTTCGCCATTGCAGATAGGACTGGGGAATGCCGCGTATCTGGTCCTTGGGCAATATCTCGAAATCAAAGCCGGCCCGCTTTGCTGTCGCCAGAATTGCCCCACGCGCCTCCGCCGGCGTTTCTTGCAACAAGGCAGCAACAACGGCCGCACGCCTTGCGTTATCTTCCGCGGCGGGAAGGTCGACGTTCTCTATGAAAATCTCGACGACCGAACCGACGAACATGATCACGATCACCGCGATGAAAATGATTGCCACAAACTGCCCACGCACGGACTGTGGCAAGAAACGGCGGATGAAACCCCTCATGCTTCCTCCACCGTCGCGGTGAAGATGTAGCCACCCAACCGAACAGTCCTCAAAAGCACCGGATCGCGCGCATCCTTTTCGATCTTCCTGCGGATTCGACTGATATGGACATCGACGCTACGCTCGATCGGCCCCGCGAGCCCGGCATGGGTTACGCCCAGAAGTTCCTCGCGCGAGAGAACCCGGCCTGCATTGCGACAAAACGCAAGCAACAGGTCGAATTCATGCGTCGTGGTCGTAACCCGCGCATTGTTGGGGTCATGCAATTGCCGTCGTATGGGATCGAGGCGCCAGCCGTTGAAACGAAGCACCTTCGACCAGTCCCGCTCGTCTGGAGCATAGGCTGTACGGCGCAGCAGCGCCCGTATCCTGGCCGTCAGTTCGCGTGCGCTGAACGGTTTCGTCACATAGTCGTCCGCGCCGATTTCCAGCCCGAAGATGCGGTCGATTTCCTCACCGAGCGCGGTCAGCATCAGGATCGGAATGTTGGTTCCGGCACGAAGACGGCGACAGATGTTGAGACCGTTTTCGCCCGGCAGCATGACATCGAGCACGATGAGATCGAATTTCTGGTTGCGAAGCGCGGCATTCATCTGGACGCCGCTCTCGGCAATTTCCACGATCATGCCGTTGTCGGTGAGCGTCTCGCCCAGCATGCGTGCGATCTCAAGATCGTCTTCGACAATGAGGATGCGCGAACCTTGCCTTGCCGACCTGGATTCGGCGCTCAAATCGCTTTGGTGCCGTTGCTGTGCCATTCCGGAGTTTGTCTAGCCTGCATTTGGTGCCTGGTAGGCGTCAGAACCGATATCCGACGAGAAGCATCCCTGAAGGCTGGATCTTTTCGACGACAACGGGGCTGTCGGCAGCGTCACCCAAGAGAACGCCGACCCCCGCTTCGCCGCGCACCATCCAGTTCTCGTCGAGCATATATGTGGCGGAAATCGAAAAATCGGCGCGCTTCAAACCGGCGCCGGCATCATAGCGCGCCAGCCCCGAGCGAGCCGATTGTTCGGGCGTGACGCCAAAATAGGCCTGCATGTAATTTTCGTCGGCAATGACGGCGGACGCGCTGGCGCCGATCATCAACGATTGAGACAGAGGCCGGGTCACCTCGATCCCCACCCTGCCCTCCAGGCCATCGCTGCCGCCGATGGTCTTGTCCAGCTGCGCGAATATTTCGGCTGGACCGAACTTCGCCGCTGCCTTCACGCCGACCGTCGCGCCCATGTCGACATCCCCCAAGCCGCGCAGATGGTCGGAGTCGTCTTCCTTGCGGCCCATCTCATAGCCAAGCCGCGCGCTGAACGCGAACGGTCCTTGTCCATAGACGGCGATGTTGGCACCTGTCGGATCGATCGTCACCGTGTCGAGGAATGTCGCCGTGACGAAAGGCACCGGCATGATCTTGAACTCATCGCTGCCCTCGTATTTGGGGACGATGATGGCCCCGCCGCCGAGCACGACATGCCAGTCGGCCAGCTTCTGTTCGAAACGCCCGAAACGGGAAGGCTCGGGCGGCAGGGTAAAATCATCGGAATTCACGGCAATGGCGTCTGCCGCCAGCGCGCCCTCCGAATGCGTCGAAAGCAGGATTGCCATGGCCGCGAGAGATGCCCGGCCGGCAAATAGTCCAGAGTCGATTTTGGCGAACATGCGCGCTCCAGTATAACGAGGCCACGAGCCTCCGATGGCGCCAACATGTCAGGTGAAAGTGGCCGCATGCGTTAAGTGATGTTAAGTTTTGTTGCGCAATCGTGGTTTCATCTTGCCGTATAGGGAAGCCATAGACTGACAGCGGGAGCTGCCACGATCTGCCGTGGATCGTCTCGCGATCGGGGAACAGAACTGTTTCAATCCCGGCCAGAACGGTTCTAATGTCTGCGCTGGAGCAATGTGGGCGGTGTATGGGGAACACAAACGACGACGACGAGCGGAGTTTCTTCTCCGAAGCGCCGATGCGGCCTGCGGCGAAAGCCAAGGCGACGCTCGACGAAAAGCCCCATTACCTCGGTCACCGCGACCGACTGCGCGAGCGTTTTGCCCTGGCGGGCCCGGACGCCCTGCCCGATTACGAACTTCTGGAACTTCTGCTTTTTCGCCTGATCCCTCGTGCCGACACCAAACCGGCGGCCAAGGCGCTGCTGGCGCGCTTCGGCACGCTGGCCGAAGTGCTCGGGGCGCCGGTTGGCCTCCTGCAGGAAGTCAAGGGCATTGGCCCTGCGGTGGCGCTCGATCTCAAGATCGTCGCGGCAACCGCGCAGCGCATGGCGCGCGGAGAGGTGCAGAGTCGCGAAGTCCTCTCGTCCTGGACACAGCTTCTTGCCTATTGCCGGTCGGTCATGGCCTTCGAGGCGCGCGAGCAGTTCCGCATCCTGTTCCTCGACAAGAAGAACGCGCTGATCGCCGACGAGGTTCAGCAGACAGGCACCGTCGACCATACGCCCGTCTACCCGCGCGAGGTGGTCAGGCGCGCCCTCGAACTCTCGGCCACCGCCATCATCCTGGTCCACAATCACCCGTCAGGCGACCCCACACCCTCACGAGCCGATATCGAAATGACGAAGGAGATCATCGAGGCGGGCAAGCGGCTGGGCATCGCGGTGCACGACCACATCATCATCGGGCGCAAGGGATACGCCAGCATGAAGGGCCTGTTGCTGATCTGACGGGCCGGGGGCATGCCACGACCGTCCGATCAAGCCCGGGCGATCGAATGAAGTGCAGGAAATTCGCTTGCACAATCTTTTGCCAAAAAATTTGAAAATTGTTCAATCTTGGAAAGAGGAGCCCAGTATCCGCTCTATTTCTGGATTAATCTTCCAATCTATAAGAATTCTCTTTTTGATTTTTAGAAGATAATTCCGTTGAGGCATCGCATTTTCGCTGCTACCGTTTTGAAACGCTTCAATTGGAACTCCGCCATTGCAACGCAAGCGCCCGACCATAGCGGATGTCGCACGAACCGCCGGTGTCTCCATCGGCACGGTGTCGAACTTCATCAATGGAACGGCCAGCCTGAGGGAAGGCACGCGCGACCGCATCGAGAAGGCGGTTGCCGCGCTGATGTATCGGCCGAGCTCCTTTGCGCGCTCACTGCCGGGCCGCGCACCACGCAGGCCAAAGAATCTCGACCATCTGCCAAGACTTCTGGTCGCCGGTAGGGTGAGTGTCGACTTCCTGTGCCGCGTCGACGTGCTGCCGCATCGCGACGACCGGATCACCGCCAGCCACATCGACAAGGCGTTGGGTGGCCCCGCGGCCAATCTCGCGGTTGCCGCCGCCGGCATCGGAGCTCCCTACGCGCTGGACGTTGAGCTGGCGACAGCGGTCGGCCAGGATCCAGAGAGCGATTGGGCGCTCGGCGCGCTTTCGAAATTGGGGGTCCACGCCTTGCCGATCCGCAACACGCCCAACAACCGCCTCTCCCAGGCGATCGTGATCATCGAGCGCAACGGCAGCCGGACGATCATCAGCGAACCGTTCGAGCTTGGCGAGGTCGACCTGACAGCCAATCTGGATATTCAGCCCGAGCAACGTTCGGCCTGCCTTCATATCGAAGGCTTTCACTACGAGACGATGACCGCGTCCATCGCGCGCTTTCATCAGGCGGGCTGGAAGGTGAGCCTGCATTCGGCCGGTCTTCCCAAAAGCGTCCGCACGCCGGAAACCTTCTCGCAGATGGTCAAACAGATCGATCTGACCTTCATCAACGATGTGATGATACGGGAGATCTTCGACTTTCGCAGCCGCATGGCGACGACGATCGAAGAGGTGCGGCTGATGCTGTCACGCATCAAACAACGGGGAACGGTCGTGCTCACCCTCGGCGAGTTCGGCGCCGTCGTTTTTCCGGCGAATGGCGGTCCGCAGATCGAGGTGCCGGCGCTGCCGGTCAATCGCGTCGACGCGACGGGCGCCGGCGACAGCTTTGCCGGCATCTTCCTTGCCCTTTGGCTGCATGGCGCGTCGCTGGGCGACGCCGCGCGCTATGCGGCAATCGGGGCGAGCCTGACGACAACGGTCGAAGGCGCGCAGGGTTACATCGCAGACTTTGCCACGCTGAAGGCTGCGGCCCTGGCGAACAATGCCGTGATAGCCAGTTAAAACAATGGCTTATCGACGTTCGACCTGGCGCGGAAAACCGCATCAACCGACGAAATCAGGAGAGTATGATCATGGCGAAAACAAAAGTCCTTCTTGTCGGCGAAAGCTGGGTGAGTTCGGCGACCCACTACAAGGGGTTCGACCAGTTCGGCAGCGTCACCTTTCACCTGGGCGCAACACCCCTGGTGGACGCTTTGAAGGGCAGCGAATTCGATCTCGACTACATGCCCGCCCACGAGGCCGTCGAGAAGCTGCCTTTCACCATGGAAGGGCTGTCGCAATACAGGGCGATCATCCTGTCCGACATTGGCGCGAATTCGCTCCTGCTCCACCCCGATGTCTGGCTGCACGGCAAAACGGTTCCCAACCGGCTCAAGCTCCTGCGCGACTGGACGCTGGCCGGCGGCGGCCTGATCATGATCGGCGGCTATTTCAGCTTCCAGGGCATTGACGGCAAGGCGCGCTGGCATCGCACGGCGGTCGAGGAGGCGCTGCCGGTGACCTGCCTTCCCAATGATGACCGGCTCGAAATTCCGGAGGGCTTTCGTCCTGAGATCACTGGTTCCAGAGACCACCCGCTTTTTGCCGGCATCGAGGGCGAATGGCCGCTGCTGCTCGGTGCCAACGAGGTCATCGCCCGTGATCGCGACGATGTCGAGGTCCTGGCGCGGCTGCCGCAGGACCAGGGCGGTCATCCCCTGCTGGTCACCGGGCGCCATGGCGAAGGGCGTACGCTGGTCTGGACGTCGGACATCGGTCCTCACTGGCTGCCGAACAGTTTTGTCGAATGGCCTGGCTACGCGAGGCTTTGGACCAACGTGCTGCGCTGGGTCAGCAACGCCTAGCCGATCCGCAATCGTCGGGGAACCCGTCATGACAGAGCCCTTTCTTGTCGCCAGAAACATCGCCAAGCGCTTCGGCGCTCTGACCGCGCTGGCAAATGTCGATCTGGAGATCCGCTCCGGCGAGGTGCTGGCGCTTCTCGGCGATAATGGCGCCGGCAAATCGACCTTCATCAAGATCCTGGCAGGCGCTCATCCGCCCAGTGGTGGGGAGCTTGTGATCGAGGGCAATCCGGTCGCCTTTCACTCGCCCAAGGATGCCGCGGCATCGGGGATCGCGACGATCTTTCAGGAACTGGCGCTTTCGGAGAACCTGTCGATCGCAGAAAACGTCTTTCTCGGCCGTGAATTGAAACGCTCCATTTTGGGCATTCCGTTCCTGAAGCGCAAAGAAATGCGCCAGCGCGTCGACGGCCTGCTGAAGGAGCTCGATGCTCATATTTCCGATCCAGAAGCGCCTGTTGGCAGTCTGTCGGGCGGGCAACGCCAGGCCGTCGCAATCTGCCGGGCGCTCAATCTGAATGCCAGGCTGGTCATCATGGATGAGCCGACTGCGGCCCTTGCCGTTGCCGAAACGCGCAAGGTCCTGGCGCTGACACGGCGGCTTGCCGCGCGCGGCTGTGCCGTTGTGCTCATCAGCCACAACATTTCCGAGGTCTTCGAGGTCGCCGACCGCATCGTGGTGTTCCGGCGCGGCCGCAAGGTGGCCGAACGGCTGGCTGCCGATACCGATCACGAGGAAGTCGTTTCGCTCATAACAGGCGCTCATCCCGACGTGCGGGCGCTTGAAAAAACAAACTGAAACGCACGTCATTTCCAGAGAGGTTCAAACACAATGCTTTCACAGTTCAAGAAAGTGCTCGCCGCATCCGCACTGTCACTCGCCATTGCAACCGCGGCGCATGCCGCGGACAAACACAAGGTCGCCTTCGTTCCGCAATTGATCGGCATCCCTTACTTCAACGCCATGGAAGCCGGCGGCAATCGCGCCGCCAAGGATCTCGGCGTCGATTTCATCTATTCCGGTCCCGTCGACACCAATCCGGTCGACCAGTTGCAGATCGTCCAGAACCTGATCGATCAGGGCGTCGAGGCGATCTCGGTCAGCGTCCTCGATGCCTCCAGCATCGCACCCGTGGTCGAGAGCGCCAAGGCGAAAGGCATCAAGCTGTTCACCAGTGACAGCGACGCGCCCGACAGCGGCCGCGCCGTCTATGTGGCGCAGGCGACCGACGAAGGCCTCGGCACAACCATTGTCGACGAACTCGTCAAGCGCGTCGGCGAGGACGCAACCATCGGCATCGTCTCCGGCGAGGCAACGGCGTCCAATCTCAACGCCTGGATCGGCTTCATGCAGAAGCAAGCCACCGCCAAATATCCGAAGCTGAAGCTGCTCGCGCCACAATTCGCCGGCGGCACCGCCGAACGCGCCGCGCAAATATCAGGCGATCTGATGGCGGCCAACCCGGACATCAAGGCCATCATCGCCGTCGCCTCCTCGACATGCCCGGGCGTAGCCCAGGCCATCGAAACCGCAGGCAAGATCGGCTCGGTCATCGGTGCCGGCTATTGCAGCCCGAACACGGCACGGTCCTACCTGAAGAGCGGAGCCTTCGGCTTCACCGTGCTCTGGGATCCCGAGCAACTCGGCTATCTCACGGTCTGGGCCGGCAAACAGCTGATCGACGGCAAGAGCTTCGAAGCGGAAAACAAGGTCGCCGGCCTGGAAAAGCCAGTCACCTATGATGCCGCCAAGGGCATTTTGCTTCTCGGGCCGCCGGCTGTCTTCACCAAGGACAATGTCGACAAGTTCAACTTCTGAGCTCTGAGATGAACGTAGTGCGGCAGTTTGGAAACGGTGTCTTCTCCATGAACGGGCGGGAGTGGTCTCTGCTTGTCGCCTGTTTGCTGGCGATCGTCATCTTTTCTGTCGCATCGCCGCACTACGCGACATCAGGCAATGCAGCCACGGTCTTGCGCAACAGCGTCGAACTGCTGCTGATCGGCCTTGGCATGACCCTGCTGCTCGCCATGGGCGGCATCGATGTCTCGATCGGCATCGTCATGGGTCTGGCGGCGATCGCCATCGGGCGCGTGCTCGGCGCCGGCGGCAATCCGCTGCTGGCGCTCATTGCAGGCCCTTTGGTCGGTGCGCTGCTGGGATGCGTGACCGCCGCCGTCGTTGTCCTCGGCCGCG
Source organism: Mesorhizobium sp. M0011 (assembly GCF_040324155.1). Classification (NCBI taxonomy): domain Bacteria; kingdom Pseudomonadati; phylum Pseudomonadota; class Alphaproteobacteria; order Hyphomicrobiales; family Phyllobacteriaceae; genus Mesorhizobium; species Mesorhizobium sp. M0011. The sequence goes on from NZ_JAMYVQ010000034.1 coordinate 17,948, forward strand.
TTCCGGCAATTGTCGGTACACTCGGCCTGCTCGGTGTCTACCGCACCGCCGTCTTCGTACTTCTCGGAGGGCAATGGCTTTCGGGCCTGCCCTCGAGCCTTACAGATCTTCTTGCAACCAGCGTGCTCGGCGTCCCCGTCCCTGCCCTGGTGATTGCCGCTGCCTATCTGGCCGTCTGGCTGGCGCTGCGGCGAACCCCTTATGGGCTGCATCTGCTGGCGATCGGCAATTCGGAGGAAAAAGCGCGGCTTTCTGGCATCCCAGTGATCAAGATCCGCTTCACGACCTTCGTCATCAGCGGTGTGCTGACTGGCATTGCCGCCACGTTCTATGTCGCCACCTACCGCAATGTGGAGATGACGATCGGCAGCACGCTGGCGCTCGACGCCATTGCCGCGGTCATTCTTGGCGGCACCAGCATATTGGGCGGCAGATGCAGCCTGATCGGCACCGTGCTCGGCGTGCTTCTGCTTAGAATCCTGCAAAACGGTCTGCTGCTGATCGGTGTCCCCTCCCTTTGGCAGCCTGTCGTCACCGGCGTTCTCATCATCGGCGTGCTTGGCTTCGAAGCTGTTTGCAACCGATTGCCGCTCGGCAGATTTCAACGAGCCCGCGCATGAAAACGCTCCGCAACCTGCAGGGCCCGGCCCTTACCCTGGCTCTGCTCTGTATGCTTTGGCTGATCGTGATTGTCGGCCTGCTGGCGCTCAAGCCTTCTGTCTTCAATCTCGGTACCGTCACCACCATTCTTCAGTTCTCGACGATCCTTGCCCTGGTCGGCCTTGGACAAGGGTTGGTCATCATGGCCGGTGGCGCCGGCATCGACCTCTCGGTCGGCGGTGCGGTCTCGCTGTCCGCCATCGTCGCGATGCTTTGCCTCAAGCTGGGATTGCCGCCGGTCCTGCTGCCCGCCGTCTGCATCCTGGCCGGCGCGATGCTCGGTGCCTTGAACGGATGGCTGGTGAACGGGCTCGCGCTTCTCCCCTTCATCGCGACGCTCGGCACCTTCTTCGTCTATTCCGGCGCTGCACTTGCCATTACCGGCGGCGCGGCCCAAGCCGGCGTGCCCTCCTGGCTGCTTGTGTGGGGGCGCGGCGTCGTCATGGGCATTCCCCTGCCCTTTCTCACCCTTGCCATCCCCTGCTTTGCGCTAGCCGGTTTGGTGCTGCTCTCGACAGCGTGGGGGCGCTGGATCTACGCCATGGGCTTCAACGAACGCTCGGCCAGGCTGGTCGGTATTCCGGTCGATCGCGTTCGCTTGGTCCTCTACGCCTTGAGTGGCGCGCTCGCCGGCGCCGCGGGACTCGTCTCGATCGCCTGGCTCGGCAGCGGCAGGCCCAATATCGGCCAGAACCTCGAACTTGAATCGCTGACTGCCGCCATGCTCGGCGGCATCGCCATCACCGGCGGGCGCGGCGGCGTCGGCGGCGTGTTCGCGGCCGTCCTGCTGCTGGTCACGCTGAAGACCGGCCTTCTGCAATTGAACATCAACACGGTTTGGCAGGTGGGGATTGTCGGCGCCCTTCTGGTTTTTGTCCTTCTCGCCGACCGACTTTCCCAACGTTGGAGATCATGATGCCGTCCATGGAAGAGATCATTGCCGCGCGCGTCGAAGCAAGCGCTGACCGTATCGTCCAAACGCTGAGCGATCTCGTCGCCTTCCCCTCGATCGTGAAATCCGATCCAAAGGAGGCCGGCCCCGGCGAGCGTGATTGCCAGCTCTATCTGCAAAAGCGGATCGAGGCGCTAGGCTTCTCGACCGATCTATGGGACCCGGACGGCCCAGCACTCTACGAAAAATACAAGGGGCGGGCCGGCGCCAACAAAGGCAGGACGTTCGAAGGCCGGCCCAATCTCGGAGGCATCTTGAAGGGCACGGGCGGCGGTCGCTCCATCATGCTGACCGGCCATATCGATGTCGTCCCGCCCGGCGCCGCCGGGCACTGGACGACCGACCCGTTCCAGCCCGTCCTCAAGGACGGATTTCTACACGGCCGTGGTACGGTCGACATGAAAGGCGGCGTCGCCTGCATGCTGATGGCCGTCGAGATCCTGAGGGGACTCGACATTCCCCTGTCCGGAGACGTCGTCTTCACCACCGTCGTCGACGAGGAAATCGGCGGCATGGGGTCGCTGGCCATGGTCGATCGCGGCTTTCACGCCGACGCCGGCATCATGACCGAACCGACCGCGAACAGGATCGCACCGCTCTGTCACGGCATTCTGTGGGGGAAGATCATCATTGACGGCATAGGCGGGCATGCGGAGCTGACGCCCAATGCCTGGTATTCGAGCGGCCCGGTCGATGCCGTCCAGCTTTGCCGGCAGATCCTCGACGGCATCGACATCCTCAACCGGCGCTGGATGTTCGATCCCAGCAAGAACCATCCGTTGATGGACCTGCCCAACCAGATCATCGTCACCCAGATGAGCGCCGGCGAACATCCGTCCTCCATGGCAGGGCGCGGCGAGATCATCATCGACGCCCAGTATCTGCCAAGCGAGCATGACGAGTTCAAATTGGGCGGCAACGTCAAACGCGAAATCGAAGAGCACATAGCCAATGTCTGCCAGGCAGACCCTTATCTTCGCCAGCGCCCTGCCCGCGTCGAATGGATTCTCGACGCCGACTGCGCCGAGATCCCAGCGGACAATCCCTTTGTCGGCGTCTTCCAGGAGGCCGTCAAAGAAGCCAATCTCTCGCCGGTCCTGAGTGGCTTTGGCGCGCACAGCGACATCGGCCTGCCGACCGGCCTCGGCAACACCCCGACCGTCAATTTCGGTCCCGGCGACCCCGCGCAGGCGCATCAGCCGAACGAACGCGTTTCGGTGCGCGATCTCGTCGATTGCACCAAGGCAATTGCAATTGCCGTCGAAAAATGGTGCCGCTAGCGGGCAGACGATTGGCAGTGCGACAACGCAGCATAGGGGCCATGGCCCTTCGACAGGAGCCGCAGCTTCTGGTCATCGACCGGCGGCGGCACGCCCTCGAGTTCCCGCCATGCGGCAAGTGATCGATCTTTGCCGCACTGCAGGCATGGTTGCGCCCCTGCCTGGTGACGTCGTCGCGTTCTGACACCCGGCGAGCTTGCGCACGTGATTTGAGCTGAACGCCTGTGCAGCAAGCCGTGGCCGTTGCGGTCCGTTCACGGCGGATCGGTGTTGCAGCTGCCGGCTACCTGGTTGACCGCTTCGCCGAACCCGGCGAGGTCGAAATCGGCCTCGCCGCGCCCCGCCAGCAGCCCGAACCGCCAGGAAAGCTGGAGCCGGTTCGCGGCGACAAGGCGCCTGATGCCGTCGGCTCCATCGCGCACCAGCATCCGGCCGCGCGGCCCGACCGACCAGCTTTCATCGAACTTGCTCTCCTGATCGACCGTGATCGACATGGTGATCTTGCGGCTGGCCGAAACAGCGTCGTTCAGTTGCAGCCATTCAGTCCAATGCGGCTCGCCGTTTACCCGGCAGGCAATCGTCAGGATCGGGCTGTAGCTCAAGGCACCGCCGCCGGTGATCAGCTTGTTGGTGGCATAGAGCGAGGCCGTGACGAGGCCGTCTTCACTCGTGCCGAACCGCCAGTTGTCAGGCACCGTGCCGGCCTGGGCAATGCCGCAGACCGAGACAAGCATCAGCGCGATTGCCGAAGCGTGTCCCAATTCGACGAACAGTCTCAACACGCCCTCCAACAACCAAGCGGCTTGCAATAGAAGCGCAGATAATGATCAAAGCTTGGTCGCCACAGGCCGTCGCGTGCGAAGCATGGCGGCTGTTGCAGTTTGGCAACGAAAAAGGCCGCCTCGACGGCGGCCTTCCTGTTTCAGCGGAGCGCTGGTGTTATTCGGCGGCCTTCTTCTTCGGCGCAGCCTTCTTCTTGGGCTCTTCCGCGTCGTCGGCCTTCTTGGCGTCGGCCTTCTTGGCGGCGGCTTTCTTCGCCGGCTTCGCCTTGACGGCGGTCTCGTCCTCTTCGTCGTCGGCCATCAGCTCTTCCTTGCTGACCTTGACGTCGGTGACCGAAATCTGACCGAGCAGATGGTCGACCACCTTTTCCTCGAACATCGGTGCCCGCAGCGTGTTCAACGCTTCCGGGTTGTTGCGGTAGAACTCGAAGACTTCCTGCTGCTGGTTGCCCGGATAGCGGCGCACCTGCTCGAACAGGCCGCGCTGCAGCTCTTCGTCCGATACGGTGACGCCGGCCTTCTCGCCAATTTCAGCCAGTACCAGGCCAAGGCGTACGCGGCGCTCGGCAAGCCGCAGATACTCGGCGCGCGCCTCTTCTTCCGTCGTCTCTTCGTCGGCGAAGGTGCGTCCGGCTGCTTCCAGGTCACGATTGACCTGCGCCCAGATGTTGTTGAACTCGGCGTCGACGAGCTTCGATGGCGCCTCGAACGAATAGGCCGCGTCGAGCTGGTCGAGCAGCTGGCGCTTGACCTTCTGGCGCGTCATAGCGCCGAACTGGTTCTCGATCTGGCCGCGTACGACGTCGCGCAGGCGCTCCAGCGACTCCAGGCCGAGGTTCTTGGCGGTCTCGTCGTTGATTTCCAGCGCGCCGGGCTGGGACACTTCCTTGACGGTGACGTCGAAGGTCGCTTCCTTGCCGGCCAGATGCGCGGCCTGGTAGTTTTCCGGGAAAGTCACGGTGACCTGCTTTTCGTCACCGGCCTTGGCGCCGACCAGCTGATCCTCGAAGCCGGGGATGAATTCCTTCGAACCCAACACCAGCGGCTGATCGGTGCCGGCGCCGCCATTGAAGGCCTCGCCGTCGATCTTGCCGACATAGTCGATGGTGACGCGGTCGCCATTGGCGGCCTTGCCGGTCTTCGGCTCATAGCTGCGCGCCGATTCGGCAACGCGCTGAACCTGCTCGTCGATCTCGGTATCCGGAACGTCGAACACCTGGCGTGTCACCTTGATGTCGGAAAAGTCCTTGATCTCGATCGCCGGGATGATCTCGTAGTTGAGGCGGAATTCGAAGTCGGCGCCGCCGGCCAGGATCTTCTCGGCTTCCTTCTCATCCTCGGTCATGATGACTTCGGGCTGCATGGCAGCCTTTTCACCACGCCCGGTAATGATCGAACGGGTCGAATCGTTGAGGATTTCGTTGACCACTTCGGCCATGAACGACTTGCCGTAAACCTTGCGCAGGTGCTGCACCGGCACCTTGCCGGGACGGAAGCCGTTGATGCGGACCTTGTTGCGGGCATCCGAAAGCCGCGCCATCAGCTTGGCTTCCATGTCACCGGCCGGCACGGTGATCTTGATCTCTCGCTTGAGACCGGAGTTGAGCGTTTCGGTGACCTGCATCGTAAAACCTTTGTTTTCACCAATGAGACTGCCACGGCCTCTGCCGTTCACAGCCTGCCGGTATATTCTTGCCGGGAATGGCTTTTGGTACGGAACCTGGCGATTTGACCGAAAACCCGGCTCAAACTCTCCCAAACTGCGTTCCAAAATGTGAATAAGTTCTTGTTTTTCCTACTTCTTATCACATTCTGCAGAAGCGGATCGTCGCGTCCCGTCACATTTGACACGCCTTTTGTCACAGGCGAGGCCAATTTTCAACAGTCTTCGCATTCCGGCGAATAACCAGCATTCGGGCCTGACCACATCTTGTCGCTGACCCACATCTTGTCTCTGACATTGACAGAATGATGGCCACATGGGATTGCCGGTCCATGCGGATGTGGCGGAACTGGTAGACGCCCTGGATTTAGGTTCCAGTGCCGAAAGGCGTGGGGGTTCGAGTCCCTTCATCCGCACCACCCTTCGCTCTGCGAGCTTCGGGTGGCGGCCACCGAAGCTCGGTTCAGGCAGCGATCGGATTGAGCTTCAGATGCTGGATCAGAATAATGGTCTTGGCGTCGAGGATACGGCCATCGGCGATGCCGGCCAGGGCCTCGTCGAGCGGCATTTCCAGGACCTCGATGTCCTCGCCCTCTTCTTGCGCGCCGCCGCCGGCCGAGATGCGGTCGGCGGGTGAATAACGGGCGATGAAAAACCAGAGACGTTCGGTGACGCTGCCGGGGCTCATATAGGGCGAAAACAGCCGCTCGACGTTCTGCAGCCGGTAGCCGAGTTCTTCCTCCGCCTCCTTTCGGATGCAGGTTTCGGGATCGTTTTCGTCCAACAGGCCGGCACAGGCCTCGATCAGCGGCTCGCGGTGGCCGGTGACGTAGGCGGGATAGCGGAACTGGCGCACCAGAAGCACGGTCGAACGCAAGGGGTCGTAAGGCAGGATCACCGCGCCATCGCCGCGATCATAGGTCTGGCGGATTTGCGTCTCCCACTGACCGTCGCGCCGACGGTAGTCGAGAACGGTCTTCTTCAGGACGGCCCAGTCGTCGGAGAGGATTTCCTCCGAACGGACGCGAATACGATCTTCCATCGTGGTCTCCATGCAAAAGCGCGTCGCGCTTTATGCTCCTGTTTTATGCGTGTCGTTCTCCCAAACCGGGGCCACTTTTGGGCGCCATGCATTGCCGAGGCCTATCCGCGAACCGGCATTTCGGCAATCCCGTCAGTGATTGGTCCAGAACCCCTTTCACCGCCTCGTGTCTGGCGCAGGCGCCATCGGTCGCCTAAATAGCTGCGAACCCTCCCGGAGTTTCTCATGACAGCGTCGCTTTTCCAGTCGATCACCCTCGACGGCCTCACCTTTCCCAACCGCATCGCCGTCGCGCCGATGTGCCAGTATTCCGCCGACGACGGCTCGGCCAGTGACTGGCATCTCCATCACTGGATGAATCTCGCAATGTCCGGTGCCGGCATGGTCACAGTCGAGATGACCGATGTCGAGCGGCGCGGGCGTATTACCCATGGCTGCCTCGGCCTTTATTCCGAAGACAATGAAGCCGCCGCCCGCCGCGCACTGAACGCCGCACGACGCGTCGCCGCACCCGGCACGAAATTCGGCTCCCAACTCGCCCATGCCGGCCGCAAGGCTTCGAACCGCAAGCCGTGGGAAGGCGGCGGGCCACTGCAGCCAAACGAGGATCCCTGGCAGACCGTTTCCGCCTCGGCCATCCCCTACGACACCGGCTGGAACGTGCCGCACGCACTGGAGGACGAGGAGATCCTGCAGCTCATCGAACGCTTCGCCGAAGCCGCAAGGCGGGCCGAACGCGCCGGCTTCGATTTCATCGAACTGCACGCCGCGCATGGCTATTTGATCTTCCAGTTCCTGTCGCCCTTGTCCAACCAGCGCACGGACCGCTGGGGCGGCTCGCTGGAAAACCGCATGCGTCTTGCCGTCGAAATCGCCAAGGCGGTGCGCAAGGCTACGCCAAAGCTGATGCTCGGCGCGCGGCTGTCGGTGATGGATTGGGTCGATGGCGGCTTCGACGTGGCGGACGCGATCGAAGTGGCCAAAGCGCTCAAGGACGAGGGCGTTGCCTATCTCTGCTGCTCGAGCGGCGGCAATTCGCCGTTGCAGAAATTGCCCACCGGCCCCGGCTATCAGGTGCATCTGGCGGAGGCGGTGCGCAAGGGTGCTGATATTCCGACCCGTGCCGTCGGCCTGATCGACGACCCCAAGCAGGCCGAAGCGATCCTCACCGAGGGCCGCGCCGACATGGTGGCGCTGGCGCGGGCCTTCCTGGCTGATCCGCGCTGGGGATGGCGTGCGGCGGCGACATTCAGCGAAACGATCCACCCGGCGCCGCAGCTTGCCCGTTCGGTGACCACGATGCAGCACTGGATGAAGGCGGTGGGCTGAACGGTCCGCGCTCCCGAAACGCGCGCCCCTCCTGTCTCCAGACAGTTTGACGGTGCTTCGCAGCTATTCCGTCCGCAAGCTGTTGGGTGGGACGAGGCTGCGGCGGGCGTGGCCGGCGTGGGAGGAAACTGTTCAGGGCATTCTTGCCGGTTGCGCGCTGACCGCAGGTGTAGAGCCTTCAAACAGCCTCTGAGACGTTTGGGCGCAGGCTGACGGCCATGGTTGCAACCAAATTGGCTGCTTTGCGTTGCGGCCATGATGGACAACAAACCTTTTGAAGTGCCGGTCGTCGTCGAACTTGGCCACGTCGGCAAATATCGCCACATCCGCAGCGCCCAGGAGGCCGCGGAGTGCCTGATGACGGTGTGGCCGCTCAATCGCGGCCCGCGCCATCGTGATGCCCTCGACACTTGCCTCAAAGTGCTGGAAGGTTATCGTTCGACAGCAGATGCGCGCCGGGCGCTGATTGAAGCCGCCAAGGAATCGGAAGTGCTGGTGCCCGACGACAGACTGCCCGACGACCGGCTGCATTGAGCAGACGGACCTTTCAACCGGAGGTTTTCCATGGCGAAGCTGACTTACAAGATCGTCGAGCATGACGGCGGCTGGGCCTACAAGGTCGGAGCGACCTTTTCCGAGACGTTTCCCACGCATCAGGACGCATTGCGCGCAGCCGAAATCGCCTCGGCCGAGCAGCAGGTCGCCGGAGCGACCGACGGCATCCAGTATGAGGACGCCGAAGGCAAATGGCACGAAGAATTGGCCGACGGCCGCGACCGGCCGCAGACAGAAGTCTCAGATTAATTCGGTATAGCGCTTGATGTTGAGCGGTCCGACAGGGCGCCGACCGCAGCGCCGTCCGGAGAGAGGACGCGCCAGCGGCCAGCGTCTGTCCTTGCGGACTAGCCCTCGAACATTGCTTTCCAGAAAATCAGTGTGCGCTTTTCGGAAATCGCGTTCTGGCTATTTGCCGCAATACTGATCGTTGACGTTTTGCCCTGCGTTGGCGTCCGGGCCGGGCGTGTTGTGGGCACATGGGCCTATTGCGCCGGTATTGCCTTGGGTGTTCAACCCGGAGCCGTCACGGATGCTTCCCGTGGTATAGGGGTCGACAGTTGTCTGGTCGTTGTCGCCGAACAGCCACCAATCACGATTGTTGGAATACCTGTCGTCTAGTGACTGCGCCATCGCCGATGTTGCGAGACCGATCGTCAGAACAGATGCTGCGAGAATTTTTGTAACCATTGAATCACTCCGTATCTTAGCCGCCTTGGTGCAACACTCATAAAACCCGGTAGTCAGCCGAATGGTTCCTTGAAATTGTCGTGAAGCTGAGGTGAGGCCCTGACCAGCAAAGCCCGGCCGGCGATGCGCTCGATGAATGCGGCGGTTCGCTCCGGGATCACGAATTGCGGCATGTGCCCTATTCCCTCGACCAGTTCGAACCTAGATCCTTGACCTCATCGGCTCGCCTTGGCGGCGCGAAGATGACATTGCGGCCACCGTCGCGCCGCGCTATCTCAGACCACTCGCCTTCCCAGGCCACTCGCCTTGCCGGAGCCTTCCATGCCTGAAATCGTGACCGCCGCCATGCTCGTCATCGGCGATGAGATTCTGTCCGGCCGCACCAAGGACAAGAACATCGGCCATCTCGCCGAGATCATGACGGCGATCGGCATCGACCTGAAGGAAGTGCGCATCGTCCCTGACGAGGAAGACGAGATCATCGCGGCGGTGAATGCCGTGCGCAGCCGTTACACCTATGTGTTCACCACCGGCGGCATCGGTCCGACGCATGACGACATCACGGCCGATTCCATATCCAAGGCTTTTGGCGTGCCTTGCGAATACGATGCCCGGGCCTATGCGATGCTGGAAGCAAGCTATGCCGCGCGCGGCATCGAATACACGCAGGCCCGCAAGCGCATGGCGCGGATGCCGCGCGGCGCCGATCTCATCGACAATCCGGTGTCGGTCGCGCCTGGCTTCCGCATCGGCAACGTCCACGTCATGGCCGGCGTGCCATCGATTTTCCAAGCCATGCTCGACAATGTCGTGCCGACGCTGAAGGCCGGCACGAAGATGCTGTCGGCGACCGTGCCCTGCCCGTTCGGCGAAGGCCTCATCGGCGGGCCGCTGGGTGATATCCAGAAAGCGCATCCCGATACGATCATCGGCTCCTACCCGAAATATGGCGATGGCAAGTTCTGGACCGAGCTGGTCGTGCGTGCCCGCAGCCAGGAGGCGCTGGACGCCGCCCGCGCCGATGTCGAGGCGATGGTCGCCGGCTTCGCCAGCAATCCCGGCTGATCTGGTCCAGGCCGGAACAAAGCGCGACGCTGCAACGTTTCCCCGGCACGAGTTCGCCAGCTCGTAAACCGAGGGATTGTCATGCGATTCAAAACCATCGTCGCCATTCTGCAGAACGAGCAGGACGCCGAGCGCGTGCTCGACTGCGCCATTCCGCTCGCCACCCGGTTTCAGAGCCATCTGGTCGGCATCCACGCCGAAACGCTTCCCGTGCCCTACACCTCCGCCACAGGCTTTCCCGACACCGAATTCCTGCAGGTTTCGGCAGACATGAACCGGGAACGGGCCGAGAAGTTGAGGACGCTGTTTCTCAGGCATATCGAGGATTCCGGTCTTTCCTTCGAGTGGCGAAGCCTGGAAAGCTTTTCGGGTGACAGCGCGCTGACCGGGATTTCGAGCGTGCGGGCCGCCGACCTGATCATAGCGGCGCAGCGCGAAACGGGCGGAGATTCCAGCGCGGACGTAGACACGCTGGTCTATGATGCCGGCCGGCCGGTGCTGGTGGTGCCGCACGAGGGTCCGCTGATCACCACCTTCAAACGCGTCTTGCTCGCCTGGAACGGCAGCAAGGAAGCGGCGCGCGCCGCCTTTGACGCGCTGCCCTTCATCATCGCAGCCGAGAAGACCGACATATTGGTTATCGACCCTCCTGAAACGCTCGACGACAGCCCGGAGGCCGCCGGCGCCGAAATCGCGTCGGCGCTGTCGCGCCACGGCGCCACCGTCAGCGTCTCGGTGCAGCAGTCGGGCGGCAGTTCGGTCGATGACATCATCCAGACCAGGATCGCGGAAACCGGCGCCGATCTGCTGGTGCTTGGTGCCTACAGCCACTCATGGCTGCGTCAGCTTCTGTTCGGCGGCGTGACGCGCAGCGTGCTGCGCACCGCGGCGGTGGCAGCCTTCCTGTCGCGGTAGGTCCACACCGATCGCTGGTCCTTGCCTTTGCCAAGGCCCTTGCTCTTGCCAAGATGGGGGCTTTCCAGCTAATTCCGCGCGCATTCCCCTGTTTTCCTGCGCGCGATCCCCGCGTGCTGTGGAGTGCGCGACATGTCCCTTCCCGAAAAAGCCTTTCCGGTCTCCTGGGACCAGTTCCATCGCGACGCCCGGGCGCTCGCCTGGCGGCTTTCCGGCGCCAACAAGGGACAATGGAAAGCGATCGTCTGCATCACGCGAGGCGGGCTGGTCCCCGCGGCGATCATCTCGCGTGAACTCGGCATCCGCGTCATCGAGACGGTCTGCGTCGCCTCCTATCACGACTATACCAGCCAGGGGCAGCTGCAGGTCCTCAAGGAGATCACCCCTGCCCTGCTCGCCGAAGACGGCGCCGGCGTGCTGATCATCGATGACCTGACCGACACCGGCAAGACGGCGGGCATCGTGCGCGCGATGATGCCCAAGGCGCATTTCGCCACCGTCTACGCCAAGCCGAAAGGCCGGCCGCTGGTCGATACTTTCGTCACCGAAGTCAGCCAGGACACCTGGATCTATTTCCCGTGGGACATGGGCTTCACCTACCAGAAGCCGATCGCCGACGACCACGCGGGCTGATTCGAACTACCTGCCTGTTACAGACCGGCAGCTTGCACTGGGGATGATTTGCTTTCGCAAACAGGTCCGGCAGGGCCGGATATTTTGTGAAATCGACGTCTATCGGCGGAAATCGGCCAGGCGAATGAAATTTTTTACTTTTATTGCCGACAATTAGCCGTAAGATTCGTGAGACGGCAAACGATTCCGGAGGCTGGGGCTAGCTTCTTCGATGTTGACGAGGCCAACGACACACAATCATCTGGCCGAAAGGGTCCGACGGCTCTTCGGCACGGCGCCGTGCCGCCTGCAGGTTGCCGCCCTGCCTTGGCGCGACACGGGAGACGGCGTCGAGATCATGCTGATCACCAGCCGCGATACGGGTCGATGGGTGTTGCCCAAGGGCTGGCCCGAGGCCAGGGAGCCGCTCTGCGAGGCCGCGGCGCGCGAAGCCGGCGAGGAGGCCGGGCTGCGCGGTCGTGTCTCTCATCTTGAAGCCGGCCGTTACTTCTACGCCAAGGTACTGGCTTCCGGCGAAGAAGTGCCGTGCGAGGTCCTGGTGTTTCCGCTGCATGTCGACAAAGTCGCGGACCGCTGGAAGGAAAAACACTCACGCACCCGCAAATGGGTCCGCGCAAGCGAAGCGGTGCGCATGGTCAACGAACCCGACCTTTGCCAGATCATCGCCTATTTCTGCGCCGACCCGCACAGCTTCTCCTGACGGGCGGCCACACCGCGCTCTTTGCAAAACGGGACTGGCTTGCAAGGGCTGGACATGCGTTGGCGCGTATCGACATGAATGCTTTGCTAAGGAATCAAGGATAGGATTCGGCAGCTCTGGTATTTTTGATCGATGGCGAATCCCGCAAATCCAATTCCAAACGAGTCCGACGAGCCCCAGCGCGAGCGTCGTCCGCGCGTGCTCAAGGGCGGGTCGATCATCACCGGAATTTCGAATTCGGAAGTGGGCTGCACGCTGCGCAATCAGCACGACGGCGGCGCCGAACTGAAGATACCGCTCGAAGCCCGGGTCCCAGATCGCTTCCTTCTCTATGTGCCGCTCGACGGCATTGCCTATCGTTGCGAGGTCCGCTGGCGACGCAACGACCGTATCGGGGTGCAGTTCACCGGCACCGAGCCAAAACCCCGGCTGCATTACGGCTGACGCCCAGGCAAGCTTGCGCGCGGAAAATCGTGATCCGCGCCTGCATTCTATCCCCGTTATCCACATATGTGACACACAAGATGTTGGGGTCACAAAAGCTACGCAAACGAATCCTTGACGGCGCAAAACGAGTCGCCTTTTATAGGCCATGCGCTCCTGTTGAGAGTGCGACCGGAAAGTTCTGAGCCCGGTCTTTTTCCCGGATTATGTGCGTTTTTGCTCGCATTTCCGCCTGTTTACGAGGCCGGCGGAAGCGTTGGGATTGTGGGGCGGTTGGGGACGATAGGGACAATTGTCGGGCTTGAATAAATTGTCTGTTAATACTATATTTAGTGTTTGCAGGTAGGTTCGACGCTAGATAGTGTGAATTTCCCTCGATCGAGGGGAATCGGAAAAAATCAGTTTTGAAGGACCCGCGGGTTCGTCGGCGCGTTGGACAGATGCTTCGCAAGGAGTTTGACCAGCAGGGCCGGCGGAGACCGCGAAAATGGAGAGCCGGTCGTTTCGAACGCCCGGCAGACGGCGGACATGCGCGTTTCGCATCGGGGGCAGAAATCCCTTGGGAAAAGCGCTATATATAGACAAAAGGGACCGGACCAATGCGCATCGAGCGTCGTTTCACCAAGCCAGGACAATCTGCCTACGCGGAGATCGAATTCCGCAAGGCGCTTTCGGAGATCAAGAATCCGGATGGTTCGGTGGTGTTCCGCTTGGACAATATCGACGTGCCGGCGCAGTTCTCCCAAGTTGCCGCCGATATCCTGGCGCAGAAATATTTCCGCAAGGCCGGTGTGCCGGCGCGCCTGAAGAAGATCGAAGAGAACGACGTCCCCTCCTTCCTCTGGCGCTCCGTCGCCGATGAGGCGGAACTCGCCAAGCTGCCGGAAGCCGAGCGCTACGGTTCCGAGATCGACGCCCGCCAGGTCTTCGACCGGCTTGCCGGCACCTGGACTTACTGGGGCTGGAAGGGCGGCTACTTCAAGGCGTCGGAGGAAGACGCGCGCGCCTTCCGCGACGAGCTTGCCTACATGCTGGCCACCCAGCGCGTCGCGCCGAACTCGCCGCAATGGTTCAACACCGGCCTGCACTGGGCCTATGGCATTGACGGCCCGAGCCAGGGCCACTTTTATGTCGACCCGTTCACCGGCAAGCTGACCAAGTCGAAATCCTCCTACGAGCATCCGCAGCCGCATGCCTGCTTCATCCAGGGCGTGCAGGACGACCTCGTCAACGAAGGCGGCATCATGGACCTGTGGGTGCGTGAAGCGCGCCTGTTCAAATACGGCTCCGGCACCGGCTCCAACTTCTCGCTGCTGCGCGGCGAAGGCGAAAAACTGTCCGGCGGCGGCCGCTCGTCGGGCCTGATGAGCTTCCTCAAGATCGGCGACCGTGCGGCGGGTGCCATCAAGTCGGGCGGCACCACGCGCCGCGCCGCCAAAATGGTCATCGTCGACGCCGACCACCCCGATATCGAGGAATTCATCGACTGGAAGGTGAATGAAGAGCAGAAGGTCGCCTCGCTGGTGACCGGCTCGAAGATCGTCAAGAAGCATCTCGAAGCGATCATGAAGGCCTGCGTCAACTGCGAAGGCAATGGCGACGACTGCTTCGACCCGTCGATCAACTCCGCGCTGAAGCGCGAGATCAAGGCGGCCAAGAAGTCGGCCGTGCCGGAGAACTACATCTACCGCGTCATCCAGTTCGCCAAGCAGGGCTATAGCTCGATGTCGTTCAAGACCTACGACACCGACTGGGATTCGGATGCCTACCTCACGGTTTCGGGCCAGAACTCCAACAATTCGGTGTCGCTGAAGGACAATTTCCTGCGCGCCGTCGAGGACGATGCCGACTGGCACCTGACCGCCCGCAAGGACGGCAAGGTGTTGAAGACGCTGAAGGCCAGGGATCTCTGGGAAAAGATCGGTTACGCCGCCTGGGCGTCGGCCGATCCGGGCCTGCATTTCAACACCACGATGAACGACTGGCACACCTGCGCATCGGCCGGTGCGATCCGGGCGTCGAACCCGTGCTCGGAGTACATGTTCCTCGACGACACGGCCTGCAACCTCGCCTCGATCAATCTGCTGCCCTACCGCAACGCTGACGGCACGATCGACATCGCAGCCTACGAGCACACGGTGCGGCTGTGGACCATCGTTCTCGAAATCTCGGTCATGATGGCGCAGTTCCCGTCGAAGGAGATCGCCAAGCAGTCCTACGAATACCGCACGCTCGGCCTCGGCTATGCCAATATCGGCGGCCTGCTGATGACGTCGGGCATTCCCTACGACTCCGATGAAGGCCGCGCGATCTGCGCCGCACTCACCGCGATCATGACCGGCATGGCCTATGCCACCTCGGCCGAGATGGCCGGCGAGCTCGGCGCCTTCGCCGACTACGACCGCAATGCGCAGAACATGCTGCGCGTCATGCGCAACCATCGCCGTGCCGCCTATGGCGAGAAGCAGGGCTACGAGAAGCTCGCCGTCAATCCGGTGCCGCTGGTCGCTTCCGACCTGAAGCAGCAGGACCTTGCTACCCACGCTAAGGCCGCCTGGGACCGCGCCATCGAACTCGGCGAGGAGCATGGCTACCGCAACGCGCAGGCGACCGTGATTGCGCCGACCGGCACGATCGGTCTGGTCATGGATTGCGACACCACCGGCATCGAGCCCGACTTCGCGCTGGTGAAGTTCAAGAAACTGGCCGGCGGCGGCTATTTCAAAATCATCAACCGCGCCGTGCCGGAAGCGCTGCGCACGCTCGGCTACTCCGAAGCCCAGATCGCGGAGATGGAGGCCTATGCGGTTGGCCACGGCAACCTCAACCAGGCGCCCGCCATCAACCCCGGCGCGCTCAAGGCCAAGGGCTTCACCGACGACAAGATCGCCGCGCTCAACGCAGCCTTGAAATCGGCCTTCGACATCAAGTTCGTCTTCAACCAGTGGACGCTCGGCGCCGACTGGGTGAAGGAGACGTTCGGGTTCACCGACGAGCAGCTCAACGACTTCTCGTTCGAGATCCTGCCGGCGCTCGGCTTCTCCCGCAAAGACATCGAGGCCGCCAACATCCATGTCTGTGGTGCGATGACGCTGGAAGGCGCACCGTTCCTCAAGGCCGAACACCTGGCGGTGTTCGATTGCGCCAGCCCGTGCGGCAAGATCGGCAAGCGCTCGCTTTCGATCAACAGCCACATCCAGATGATGGCGGCTGCACAGCCCTTCATTTCCGGCGCCATCTCCAAGACCATCAACATGCCCAACGATGCGACGGTGGAAGACGCCAAGGGCGCCTACATGCTGTCGTGGAAGCTGGCGCTGAAGGCCAACGCGCTCTACCGCGACGGCTCGAAGCTGTCGCAGCCGCTGAACTCCTCGCTGCTCGCCGATGGCGAGGATGACGAGGATGATGCCGTCGAGCAGCTGCTCGCCGCACCTGCGGCAGCACGTGCCGCACAGATCACCGAGCGGATCGTCGAGCGCATCATCGAGCGCGTGTCGCGCGAGCAGGAAAAGCTGCCCGGACGCCGCAAGGGTTACACGCAGAAGGCCAAGATCGGTGGCAACACCATTTTCCTGCGCACCGGCGAATATGACGATGGCCGTCTCGGCGAGATCTTCATCGACATGAACAAGGAAGGCGCGACCTTGCGCGGCCTTCTCAACAACTTCGCCATCGCCATTTCGCTGGGCCTGCAATATGGCGTGCCACTCGACGAATATGTGCATGCCTTCACCTTCACCAAGTTCGAGCCGGCCGGCATGGTGCAGGGCAATGACGCCATCAAGAGCGCGACGTCGATCCTCGACTACGTGTTCCGCGAGCTGGCGATCTCCTATCTCGGCCGCAACGACCTCGCCCATGTCGACCAGTCGGACTTTTCCAACACCGCACTTGGCCGTGGCATCAGCGAAGGCAAGACCGATGCGGTCTCCAAGGGCCTGACCCGTGGCGCCTCGCC
Source organism: Mesorhizobium sp. M0011 (assembly GCF_040324155.1). Taxonomy (NCBI): domain Bacteria; kingdom Pseudomonadati; phylum Pseudomonadota; class Alphaproteobacteria; order Hyphomicrobiales; family Phyllobacteriaceae; genus Mesorhizobium; species Mesorhizobium sp. M0011. The sequence continues at coordinate 34,619 of NZ_JAMYVQ010000034.1, forward strand.
GGTGAAGCTGGTGTCGCGCGTCAGCGGCAACGATCCGAAAGGCTTTGCAGCCCCCTCGGGCGCCCCTGCCCGCTCGGCACCGACCGCCTTCTCCGGCTCCAACGTGCTGGCGCTGAAGCCAGCCAGCGACGAAGCGGTCGCCTACAAGCGCGACTATGAGGAGCGGGCGAAGGAACTGGCCGAGGACATCGCCTTCGAGGAAGCGGCTGCATCCGACGCCACCGCGGGATTGTTCACCGACGCCGCGGCCGTCGAGGCGGCCGAAGCCAAGAAACTCGCCAACGACCGCCGCGCCAAGTCCCTGCTCCAGGGCTACACCGGCAATTCCTGCTCCGAGTGCCAGAATTTCACCATGGTGCGGAACGGGACTTGTGAGAAGTGCGATACGTGCGGCTCCACGAGCGGGTGCAGCTGAGGTCTAGTGCCACTGGTGCCACACCCAAAGTTGGGTACCTGAAAGCCAATGTTGTGTACTTGGAGGGGCCTGACGGCCCCATCTCAGGCAACTGAAAGGGGTGGCTGGGCTTTTTAGGCAAAGGAACGATTTCCGGATGCAAAAAGCGTCCGGAAAAATCGACTACAGAACAAACCAAGAATTGAACGCAACGAGGGCATCTCGCCCCACGTACAACTCACAGACGGCTCGCATTTCTTGACGGAGTCGTCGGACTGAACTTGATCGAAATTGTTGGTGCCCCAAGCGCCCTGAAAGACATGGAGTCGAAGTTGTCGAATAGCTGGAAATATGAACGCGCCAAGAATGCCATCGATGCGAGCATCAAGGACGTCGAAACGGTGACAGTTGTCGACTACACGCGGGACACGTCATTGACGTCCATACCGACGAACAAAGCCTACCGAATGGATGCGGTTCACCTCTATGTGGATATCTTGAACCTCCGTGCCATGCTCAAAAGCACCGACATGGAGGGCGAGACCTGTCACAAGAGGACGCTTCGGTTTCTCAATCTTCACTACAGGGCCGTACGCAGAATCCTAACGGCATCGGACGCCCTGCGTGTCGATTTTCACAACCAGCGCCTCCACGCGGTTGTCGCCAAGCCCTACGGCGAAGACTCGGAAGGCGATCGCGTGAACCGAGCGGTGGCGATTGCGCGATTGATCAGCGACGTCCTGCAGGAAACGGGCGACGACGATGAGAACATTCCCGCAGCGCAGGTTCGCATCGGCATAGATAGCGGTCGTGCGCTGGTCGTCAATAATGGTCGCGGTGGCAACAGGGAACCGCTATTCCTTGGCCGCCCTGCCAATATGGCCGCAAAGATCGCGTCGAACGAAACCGACATCGGAATCTATCTCAGCAACGAGGCACGATCTGCAATCGGCCTTGAAGAGCTCGATGCCGAGGACATCCCGCTTACGCTATTGACCGACGAAGAGATCACCGAGTGCCAGGATGCAGCGCAACTCGGCTTGAGCAAGGACACGCTGGTGTCCGAATGGCGCGATGACAACAAGAAGAACCCGATCGGCTCATTCGTGTTCACCCGAGCGGCTCCCCCTTTGCGCGACCTTGATATCTCAATCCTCACGCCTGGCAACTCGAGGCGGATGGACACGGTGTCAGTGTACGCTGACGTTGACAACTTCACGGCATATGTCGACGCACATATCGACGACGATCCGGAGGATGTCGTCCGCTGTCTCCACGTTATTCGTTCGGAACTCGACCGGGTTCTTTCTTCGGACTTTTCGGGACGTCGTATCAGGTTCATCGGTGACTGCATCCATGGCCATTTGATGGAGGGTACCGCCTTTCAGACCTACACCGAGGAAACGGTATCGACTGGAGCGCTCTGCGCCGGTGCCCTCAGGAGCAGCTTCGACCTGGCGCTTGAGCGGCTGCGCGCAAATGACGTGGATACGGACGATCTGGGACTGGCGATTGGTTTTGAGTACGGACCAACTGCCATCACCCGACTTGGCATGCAGGGCAATCGCGTTCGCTGCTCCACTGGACGAGCAGTCCTGGGATCAGAGGATGAACAGAAGCGCTGCACTGGCGAGCAGACGGCAATCGGCCAAACCGCATATGACGGAGGCCCGGCATCGGTGCGCACGCTCTTCGGAACGTCGAGGCGAAAGTCCGGTCTCACCTATGATGTGGTGCTCGAAGCGCTCGCAGCCGATGAAAACAAGGTGGCCAAAGCCATCCACGCTGCCGCTTACGCGGTGGTGAGTCCTTCAATAGCCAGAGCAGCCGAAGCGCCGTTCCGACCTTATTCGGAGAAGTGCTAACTCCAATGTCGGCCATGCGGCTTCTGGCTGACACTGCAGCCTTGCATCACGCCGCCCTCATCCGCGAGGACGGTGACAGTGCAATTTTTGCAGTCCAGCCCGCGCTTGCTTCCGGGGCCCCAGCGAACAAATTTCTTATCGAGATCACGCAGATCGGCGAGACGGTCAAAGCTCGCGAGGTGAAACCAGACCGTCTTCCGTCATTCTGCCCGGAACGCCACATAAATTTCGATGGAAGCTTCTGCCTCTTTTGGGCGGAGCTTGAGCCGCATGCCATCGACAATCATGAAGCGGCGACGGGATGGTGGGGGAAGCTTCTTATTTTTCTCCTTAGGCAGGACACCGCTGCGGTTCTGCGCTCATGGCCTGGGAAGGCCGATGCCAGAGCGCATGGGCCAGAGGCCGCGAGACTTCAAGCGGTCGCGGAATCCAACGCGTCCAATCTCGGCAAAACGTTCATAACCTCCCTCCGGGAGGACCGTTTTTCGACCGTGGAGAAACGGGTAAACAACGAGCATCGAGTGCGACTGCTTCTGGACGGCAAGAAGCTGCTGTCAGTAGTGCGAAAAGATCGTCGCGTCATGACGCTTCGGCAAAGATGCAAATGCGGCGATGGGAACCGTCCGATTTCCGCCTGCTCGGATCACGCTAAAGTCCTCGCCGATTTCGCGCTGGCGTTAGATGGCTGGCGTAAGGCAGAGCAGAAGTTCTTCGACAGTTTCAAAAACTCAATGCTGAAATGCTGCGGGACGATGGACAACTGCCCTCTCGCCGACCTTCTAGGCGTGCAGTTGGATGAGGCAGCATAGGATTTCGATGGCTAAGAACGACCAGCAAGATAGTTACGAGAAACTGCTTTCCGCCAATCACGGCCGGATGCTGGACCTTGTGAAATTTGCAGAAACGAAGAACGCGGCTCTGCTCACGTTTTGCTCGGTTTGGATGGGATCGATCATCACGATGCTCCGATCTCCGGACGAACCACTCATGGGCTACCACGCAGCGTTCCTCATCGTCCTTCCGCTATTGGCCGTAGCGGCCCTCATATCGTTGACTTCATTCCTGCCAAAATTCCTACATAACTTTCATCGGGCCGCGGATGGCTCGACGAACCTCCTTTATTTCGGCGACATCGCAAAACTGGGGGTTGGAGAATTCGGCGAAGCTGCCAGGAAGCGGTATTTTCCGGAGGAAGGTCAATCCGCAACCGACGATTATTTGGACGACCTCGCCCTTCAGGTGGCGGTGCAGGCTCGCATCGCAAATCGTAAATTTAAGACCTTCAACGCAGCCGGCCGACTCGTCTTGGCTTCATTCGTTTGCATGGCAACGCCGCCAGTTGTCTGGGCTCTTCAGATGATATGGAAAGTCGCCCACAGCCTAGGTCATGTGGGCAGTTAACTCGAGTCGGGCCGTCGAAAGAAAGAAGAAAGCGGAGCAACAATTGTGAAAGACAGGTTTACAGGTGATCGCGGGACAGCAATTCTCGTTGAGGCCCTTCAAAGCCAGCGTCTGCTCAGCGGGATTCCTGAAGCCGCCCAAAGCCTTTCGGGCCTCGGACAAGTCGTGGAAATTTCCAAGGATACAAAGTTGATCGAGCAGGATGGGCGGGACAATGACGTCTATTTCATTATCTCGGGATCCTTCGGCGTCTTTGTAAACTCGAAAAGAGTGGCGACGCGCCAAGCGGGAGATGCCGTCGGCGAGATGGCAGCGGTCTCAGTGACGCAACGACGATCTGCGGATGTGGTTTCGGACGAGGACAGTCTGGTATTCAAGATTTCGGAGGAGAGCTTTTGTGAAATAGCCGACAGATATCCGAAAATATGGAGGCGCCTCGCACAGGAGCTATCCAAAAGGCTCCTCCAACGGAACTCTTTGATCCGCCCGCCGCACGAAAAGGTACGCGTCTTTGTCATCTCGTCTGCCGAGGCACTGCACGTCGCAAGAGCGGTTGAGAATGCCTTCGCTCACGATCCATTTCTAACGGTCGTCTGGGCCAACGGCGTGTTCAGAGTGACAAATTACACGCTTGAGACATTGGAACAGGAGCTGGAAAAATCCGACTTCGCAGTTGCGATTGCTCACCCTGATGATCAGACAGTTGTTCGGGAAGAAAGCTGGCCATCGCCGCGCGACAACGTCGTCTTCGAACTTGGGTTCTTCATGGGCAAGCTTGGGAGGGAGAGAGCCATTCTGATGGAGCCTCGTGGACAGAAAGTGAAACTGCCGAGCGATCTCGCCGGCATCACCACGATCAAATATCGGTCCGGATCGAACGAAGACCTCGCATCTCACATAAGTCCGGCATGCAACGAATTGCGCGATCACATTCGATTGCTTGGCCGAAACGTCTAATTTAAGTAACGCCGTGAAGTGCTGAAAAACACGAAACCGTTTCGATCATCATGATGGCGTAGAGTTTGAGCGAATTTTCTATTGTTCGGGGGTTCGATCAAGCCATTCGTTGGGAAGCTGCCTCAAGACGGCCGGACGATCCCGACGAATGCGCATGCCGCATCCAACATCAGATCCGGAGTCGCACGGCACCATCAGCCTGCGTGTCGGACACCGGCGCAGCGGGGAGTGGTAGGTTTCCGAGTTGCTCATGCGGTGAAGCGTCATGATCGCCACGGCGGCACCGGGCTTTCGGGCATTCACGTCTGCGATCAGCAGCGCAGCCTGAAGAGCGGTCTGGCGATGTCCTTCGCCGCTGTCGCCCTGTCGAACTGCTCCGTTAAGGTCGTCGCGCATCGGCAAGTCATTCGAGCATCATCAGGTGGAGCATTGCGCCTCAGGCCCGGCTTTATCTCAGAAATCTTCCTGACTCTGAACCAGACGTAGCAGGAAGGATGCCGCCGGCCCGGCCCCGTTCACACACCACTCTCGCTGTCAGCCGCTGGAGGGGTCGGTGCGCGCGGTGCTGCTGCCGCCGGCACAGCGACGCGCTTCGGCTTGGAGTGCCCACGCGCGGGTTTGCCTTGCGCGGCGTTGCCGCGGCTGCGCAGCGGTCCGGCCGCCGTCGTCGGCTGATCGGCAGGCTTGCCGCCGGGGGCGTGCAACCGCTTGGCGTGGACGAGCTCGGCGTGATAGGCGTGCTTCAAGCCTTCGAGCTTCTCCAGGAAGGACGGATAGTCGTGCACCCGAGCGGCGAGTTCCTCGTGGAGCAGGTATTCGCGGCGCAGCGGGACCATGGCGTTTCGGACTGCATCCGCCTCCGCAGATTCGTCCAGCTGTGTTTCAATCTGGCGAAGTACGATGCTCGCCTGCTCGCGGGTCGCATGGTTCGGGTTGTCGACCTTGAAGAGGCCGACGCGCTCGGCGACCAAGGTCTCGAGCTTCTTGTTGGCTGCATCCTCCGTGGCGCGCCGGACAGCCTCGTTGACCGCACGGAAGATGATTCGCATCCGCCCCAAGAAGGTGTCGACCTGGGGCTGCATCTTCGGGCCGGGGTCGCTGCACACCTCGACGACCGCCTTGGCAAAGGCGATCTTGTCGATCCTACCCTTGTGCCTCTTCATTTCCCGGTTTATCGCGTCGAGCAAGGGGCCTCCCTTCGCAACCTCGGCCTCGATCGCGGCGAGAGCGATCTTCGGCGCCTCTCCCTCGCGGAACTTTGTCACGTCTTCAATGACGAGTTCCATGGCCCGGTGTGCCAGCGCGACTGGCACGAGATCCTCGGTGACCGGCGCTTCCGGCCATCCAGCAACGCCCTCGCCCAGCTGGGTCAGGTCGAGAATGTTCTCCGGCTTGATCAACTTGCGCAGGCGCTTGTCACCCGAGAAGTCTTTCTTGGCTTGAACTCCCTCGTCGTCGCCGTCGAGCAGGGCGACAACCGGCGGCTTGTCCGTGCCCTGTCCCCTGATGCGATACACCGTATAGCCGATCTCTTGGGCCGAGCCACTCGGCACGATGACCATGCGGTTTAGGTCAAGCGTGTCGTCCATAATGCCGGGCGATGCCAGTCTGGTGAGGTTGGCAGCGCCCGCCAGCAGTATCTGATCTGCGGCGCCCTCAACGAGGAGGTTTACCGAGCCGACAAAAGCGCTTTCGCCGACGAAAGCTCCGAACGCCGAGCGCAGTGGCTCATAGTGGTTGCGGCTAACGCTGGGAACGACGCGGGTTCCGTCGAAGCCGGTCCCCTTTTCGAGGACGCGGATTCGTTCAGAGTGGTTCTTATCTAGCAGGAAGGGCGAGTGGGTCACATAAATTACCTGGATCGGCTCGAAATCTTTGTCTGGCTCCGCCAAGTCGCGGAAGACGCGCATTAGGTCTTGTTGGGCCTCCGCCGAGAGGTATGTGTCCGGCTCATCCATCAACAGGATGGATTCACGGCTCGACGAAGGCCGGTGGATTTGTGCTTGGATGAGGTATGATAGGAAGTAGCGCAGCCCGCTGCTTCGCTCCGAGAAAGTGTAGACCGTTCCGGTGCGGTCGCTGATGACGAACACAAGTTCGCGGTCTCGCGTCGACACCTGAAGGCTGAAGTCCCGATCTTGTGCCCAGTAGCGCCTAAAGTTCAGTTTCCGCTCGAGTTGCTGATTGACTGCTTCGAGAATGCCTCCGACGTATCCGTCGTGCTGCTGGTCGATCGCGTGGGCCAGCTCGACGAGGCTCTCGGGATCGATCTCGCCGAGCGTGAGCAACAGACTGCGCCCGAGTTGGAGGGACTTCAGCTCCTTCTCCTTAAGATGGGTCGACATGGGTTCTGCAAGGCCGCTAAGCGCAGCCACAAACTTGTCGGCGTTCTGCTGAACCGCGGTGGCACCGCCGCTGACGAACGGCCTGACCCTCGTCAAGGCCTGGACCATGCTGTCCATCATCGGCCTCGAGTATGTGGCGGCGGGGGCGTCCTCGCCGACTTCTAGGAAGGAGAAAGGGACCGAGTTAGGCAGAGCAACTCCGGAATCGATTTCGAAAGGTCTCGGCACAATCTTCTCGAGCCGTTGCGTCGCTTCGGGCGAAAGCTCATGCTTCATGAAGGTGCTCTTGGAGCCGGGCGTCCAGACAGTCAGCTTACTTGGCTCCTCGCGGAACATTAGGAAGCGGCGGAAGGAGGTGTCGGTAACGCCGATGATTTCCGCGATCTCGGCTGCCTCTTTTTCACTCACGTCGTCCCAGCCGACCCCGACGTGGGGCCAGCATCTCTGTCCAAGCGCCACTCCGAAAAATGGCGAGTAGCGGCACAGGTCGCGCTGCTCGATGCCCTTTCCCGTAATGGCCTTCTTAATGACGCCTAGAAGATGGCTCTTGCCGGACTCGTTGGCCCCCACGACCGTCGTTATCCGCGGATCGAGCTCGACCGTCACGTACGGGTAGAAGCGGTCTCGGAATATCGCCCACGGCTGCTGGACGACGCGTCTATCCAGCTTGCGCGCATGGTCAAAGTTGAAGGATTTGTAGAAGCGGGCGTAGGCTGTCTTGAGCTTCACGAAACCTCCCTCATGCCGTCTTCTAGCTCTGTGGCGGCGCGGTGCAATGAACGGCAATGCTCCGTGGGCGCGAGCGGTGCCCTTGCACCCTCAGATCCAAAACGTCACGGATCATCGTGTGAGCCAACCACGAGAGCGTGACGGGGTTTTATCGAATGAGGGTCCGTCGCACGTCAGTTCCGCAACAACGTTGTTGCGGCCGCCCATCGGAACAGGAAATCGGTCCTTACTTTTCATTTCAATAATCTAGATATTCCGCCCAAGTACCCACCCGAGGGAGGAAATTGGCATCTAGTTTGCGAGACCGCAATAGCTTTGAACATTTTTCGTCCGCTTTGCGACAGAAAGAATACTTTGTAATTTTGAATTAGGTCGGCCCGTTTATTGGCTAGGCTAGACCAGCATGGGAGTCCTTCAACCCACCGCAACGGGACCGGACGGCTTCGGCTGACCGATCTCACCTGTTGCAAGATGTTGCTGTCAGCGGCAAGGGCATAGAGCCGGCGCATTTCTCAAACGGTTGGGCGCAGGCTCATCATGAAAGGCGCGGCTGGCGACATTATAGCAACTTTACCCAAGCCCTGGACACCGCAACGCTGCAAAGTTGTGGCGGCAATGTTCCAGCGCCGACACGGGCTTCCGTCGCAAAATTCCACAAGGAGGCGCTTGCGGCAGGCGGGCGCGACAATGGTCCGGCGAGGCTGCGTTGGCGGTTTGGTTCGTCTACTCGGAAACGAAAGGCAGTAGGACGATGACGATTTCTCCGTTTCTCACCGCTCTCGGATCCGAAGGTCTCCCAGCCGACCGAGCGAAAGACATGGACCTGTATGGATGGCTAATTGGAAGCTGGGAAATGGACACGGTCCACTACCTCGAAGACGGCACAATCCAGAAATGGAATGGAGAATGTCATTTTGGCTGGGTGCTCGGAGGCCGCGCGATTCAGGACGTTTGGATCAGGCCCAAGCGCCCTGCGCCGCCGACGATGTATGGCACGACTTTGCGCATCTTCGATCCTGGGATCGATGGCTGGCACATCCTATGGAACGACCCGCTCAACCAATGGGTTCCGCGAATGAATTTTGATCCGAACCTTACTCGAAACGATTAGCAGGCACATGTCAGATGGCTTGCCGTTCTACCTCTCAACCCTGGCCGCTGATCCAATCAACGGACGAATTCGATTTACATCAACTGGGCGAGACCGACAGGGCGAAATCGCGATCAAAATTGCGAGAACGATCGATTTTGGAAACTCCAATCTTCGGGGCGGAGAGACCTTTTTAGCAACAAGTCTGCGCGGCCGTCGCCTAGGGCGACAAGTCATTAGGAACAGTTTCCGTTTGTCAGAATTTCTTGGACTTGCAAGAATGAGCATTCATGCTGTTTTGGACGGGCGGTACGCTTGGGCAAGGTGCGGATTCGCGCCAGATCCAGAAGCTTGGCCCCGTATTAAAAAACAACTTCTCTCAGTTCTCGACGCAGAACGCTTCCGGAAAGTCCCCACAGAGCGACACTGGGCGTTGCAAGTGATCGCATCTGATTCTCCGAGGGCGCTGCACATGCTCAGTAAGATCGATACACTTGTGGAATTCGAGGACGCCGGCGAGGATGAACGTGTCCCCTTCGGACGCGCGCTTCTTTGCTCGCTGACGATGTGGCACGGCACCTTTGACATGGCGAGTGAGATGAGCAGAATGATCCTCTTCGGAGACACGCAATGAAGGAAAAGAACTGTTTCTTTGAAGACATCATCCTGGATGTCGAGAGCGAACGATGTGACAGAAACTCTGTCTATGCGCAGAGACTTGCTGAAATGCTTGCGCAAGAGTTCGCGGGCTACCTCACCAATGAGCAGATTGGATACCTGGACCATGGGTTTCCTTCTCCATCTGCTCCAGCGCCGAAACCGTAATGTCTTGAGGTGGCGCAATACCAAGCCACTGCCGGGTCACATGCTGTTCCTGGAAGAAGATGGCCTTCCGGGCCACCATTGGCATCGCTGATGCCGTGTCGGATTTGTGGCGATCCCGAGACCGTTGAAGCCCATGTTGTCCCCCGCGCCCTTTATCGGCGCTTGGCAGGTAACGAACAGCACGCAATGCAGGGCAGCCTTTTTCGAACCGGCATTCGGTATCAGGCGAAACGGCTGTTCGATCCAGACCTCCTGTGTTCAGTCCATGAGCGGATGCTTGCCACGGCGGACGATTATGGCATGCGGTTCTGCCCACTTTGCCAGGGCGTTGGCACCAAACCAGCGTAGGCGGCAACCTGTCGTCGATTGTCAAACTTGCGCGACAATCCCTCAGACCACAGGACGGCCGCGAACTCCGGACCTATTCCCTTGAGGCTGAGCAGCAGGGCCGGTGTTGGCTCATCTGCCGCGACGAGCAAGGCGTCGCGTGCCTCTTCAACATCCTTGATCTGCTGGATCAGCAACTCGATGCGATCAAGCTCGCGGCTGATCTGCGCCATGAGCGCTGGCGGCAGTGGACGCCCATCTCCGGTAATGAGCGCGTCGAGGCATTTGCGTCGATCGCCTTTCAACGGTTCGTATCCGGACACACCTTGGCTGAACAAAAGGCCCTTTATCCTGTTGACGTGCCTGATCCGCTCGTTCGTCAGCGCCTTCCGCTCCCGCACCAACCGGCGACGGTCTTCCTCCTCCGGCGTTGGCACTCGCAACATCGCGCAAACCCGAGGCTCGCCGCGCTTGTAGGCCAACAACGCTCGAACCAGTGCTTCCCCGTCAATCCTGTCGGTCTTGGCCCGCCGGCGGCGACGCGATGTGGCAATGGATGCCGGGTCCACGACATAACTCTCGATGCCTTCGCGTTCGAGGACCCGATGTATCCAGAATCCATCCAGACCAGCTTCCTGGATTGATATGACCCGGAAACTCTGCCCTGTCCGCACTTCCGCCTTTCGTTGCAGCTCTGCGAAGTGATCGAGCAAACCCGGAATGTCGCCCCCCAACACGAGGTGTCTCGACATTCTCTCGCCCCCACCTGGCGAAAGCGAAGTCACGAGCCATTTTGAACGAGACAGTTCTAACGAGACAAATATTGCGGCAAGATCGACGCGGATAGCGGCCGGGGCTTTGGTGGTGTTGGCTTGCTGCTGACCTCCAGGTGATGTTTGGCGACTTCACTCTGGCAGAGCGCTGGTCGCCTTCCATCCCCATAGGATCTTCAGCAAGTTTGCCGTAGGGGACCGCATTTGGGCTTCCTGAGAGCAGACGTCGTCTGCAGCTTCACTGGAGGTCAAGCAGGCAACTATTGGCAATAATGCGGGGAGAGCGCAGGATTGTCCAAAGCCCTGTAGAGCGCAGCCTCCAGGACCGCGTCCGTGATCTCGTCCCCTAACGGCCAGGCCAGTTCGGCAGCCTCCGCCCGCCGAAGCGTTTCGCGCACCGTCGAGGGCGCTGCGCCCACACGGTATGAGATCGCCTTGTGGCCAAGGCCCTCTTCAAATCGATATCTCAAAATCTCGCGGACACGCCGCATGGTCACTCTCTCCGCAGGCATTTCGTTCCTTCCCTGGACAACCCAAAAGAAGAAACATTCCACCAGCAGAGCACCCGGCCCAAACACCGCCACCAGGGGGCGGCATCATTTCGGAATCAGGGGGCGGTTAATTCTCGGAACGAGGGGGCGACATCATCTCGGAATTTGCAGCCATGGTGCCAGGGGTTCTACGCGGCCATGAATCTCAACATCAAAAAATGGAAACGGCTACTCGACCTCGACAACCCCCAACCACGGCCTGCTGCTGCCGATCCTGATCTACTGCGTCGACAAAAAGGGCAGGCCCGTCCTCGGCAAGCCCAGGCCGGGACCCGAGACCGCGCACTTCATCGAGCACGAGGCGTACAAAGACATCGCCCTCGTCATCCCCGCCCTGCGCGAACTCCACTACGTCACCCGTTATGACCCGGAGTGATCGGTGCCGGCGCGCCGACCAACAAGCGACCTAAAGATAAAGACGATTTCGGGAAAGGTGCCTTGGCGCACCGCTCTTACCTTTCGGGCGAATCCTTGGTGGTTGATCGGACGCAGACAGACGGACCGGATTCCATGGCGCTCGTAGTTGTCGAGAAGCGCCTCGAAGTCTGGCGGGTTTGCAACGTCGACCGTCGGGAGGGCCGAGATCTTCCGCTCCGGATATCGGACAACGGCTGCCTCGAGATTTCGAAAGAATGCATCGGTAACTTCGTATGCGGCGTCTCCGCCCCATTGATTTTTTGGTTGCAACGGTCAGGTCGAGCGCTTGCAGATGGTCCTATGAGCACGTCGGGGAGTCCCGGACGAGCTCATTGTGAGGCGCTGGTCCGTTGCGCATAGGCCCAGGGCATGAGGGCGTCGATGTCTTTGGAGAGGTGGCCATTTGCGAGGCTGATGAAGAGATCGCGCAAATAGGCATAGGGCTCGACACCATTCATCTTGCATGTGCCGATCAGGCTGGCGAAACGGGCCCAATTGCGGCCGCCTTCATCATGGCCGGCAAAGAGAGCATTGCGGCGGTTCATGGCTGGACTTCTGATCGCGTTTTCGACGAGGTTGGAGTCGATGTCGACTTGGCCGTCGTCCAGGAACAGTCGAAAGCCGTCTTGACGTCTCAGCATATAGGCCATGGCTTCGCCGAGGTCGGACTTGCGCGAGACACGCGCGGCCTGAGCTGTCAGCCAGGTAAAGAACTCATTGACCAGCGGGCGGGACAGGGTCTGGCGGACCGCCCGGCGATGATCGGGATCTGAACCTCGGATACCGTCTTCGATCTTGTAGAGAGCGGCGATGCGTAACAGCGCCTCGTCAACGATGGGCGAGCCCTTCTTCGGCTTTGCCTTGATCAGCTTTCTGCGGCCATGTGCCCAGCAGAAAGCCAGCCTCAACGGATCGCCGCCCACGCGGTCTGGCGTGGCCAGGTGAGAGTAGCCGCCATAGGCATCGACCTGGATCGTGCCGTTGAAGCCGTCGAGGATTTCTGCGGCATATTCGCCTTTACGCCCCGGTCGATAATGGAACACCACGCCCGGTGGTGCAGATCCGTTCCAACCGCGGTCGTCGCGCAGCACGGCCCAGAGATAACCGGTCTTCGTCTTGCCCCGCCCCGGATCCAGCACCGGAGCCGTAGTCTCATCGACATAGAGCCGCGTACTTTCCCACATCAGCCGTTTGGCCATGTGGTCTACCACCGGCGCGATTGCTCCACCCGTGCGCCCCATCCAGTCGGCCGGGGACCGTGCGGTCGATCGGCACCCCGTGCCGAGCCATGACCGCAGCCTGCCGGTTCAGCGGCATATGTTCGGAATGCTTGGACACGGCGATCTGTGCCAGGAGGGCTTCGGTCGGCCAGCTTCCTTCCAGCAGATGCGCCGGCGCCCTGGCCTGGACCACGCCCGTCCGACCCTTAGGACACGCGTATTTCGGGCGGATCGTGACGATTACCTGGTAGCGCGCCGGAATCTGGTCAAGCCGCTCCGTCCGATCTTCGCCGATCCGGAGCATGTTGCCGCAACCACAGGGACAGACAATGCTATCGGGCTCGATCACCCGCTCGACCCGCGGCAGGCTCTGGGGCAGTGCGCGCGCCTTGCGCTCTTTGCGAGGGGCGCTCTTTTCGGGATCAACTGCGCTTGCCGCGATCTTTTCCTCGACGAAGGCGATCTGCGCCTGCGTTTCGGCAATTGCCGTCTCCAGGTCCTCCAGCGCCAGTTCCATCTGCGTCGGATCGAGCTTTTCCGATTTCGGCCCGAACTTCGTGCGGCGGTAGTCCTGAACCTGGCTCTCCAGCTTCTCGATCAGTTCCTTCAGCTCGGTGATGAAGGCGTCCTTTTCAGCCACCACCGCCTGCTCATGCTGACGGGCCGCACGCTCGACCGACAGCTCGAACTGGACGGCCGCAAAGGCGTTCACCACCTCTGCAGGCAGGTCCGGGAACTGGCTGAGATCAAGGGGCGCAGACATGCACCTTCATAGCAAATCGAAGCAAAAAAGCCCAATAAAACAACGCCAAAATCGGGCCGGTGAGTCACCCTGCCGCAGCGGGCGGCGCTACCCGCTGCGCCACCACGCGTCGCCAGTCAAGACCTTCGAACAAGGCTTCGAACTGCCCCCGCGACAGCCGCATCGTTCCATCCTGCACTTTGGGCCAGGCAAAACCACCCTGTTCCAGGATTTTGTAGGTCAGCACCATTCCGGTGCGATCCCACACCAGGATTTTTACACGATCCCCGCGCTTCGACCGGAAGATCACCGTCACCCCGGAATGCGGATCAAGCTTCAACTCGGTCTGCACCATCAAGGCCAGCGCCTGATGACCACAGCGGAAGTCCACGGGGCGCGTCGCGATCAGGATCGGTAATCGTTGGCCCGCGACGATCATGCCGCCCCTCGCATCGCGCGCACCAAGGCCGCAGCCCGGTCAACCGGCACATCGCCGGGAAACCTCACCACGAGGTCTGCGCCTATTTCTACCGTCACGATCCCCGAAGAGGCCTCGACCGGCTCCGGGACCGGCAAAGCATCGGCAGCTTCCTTCGGCCCCGTCGTAATCGCCAGGGGCACGAAGGCAGGCTCGAAAGCCCCGCTCTCCACGGCAGATAAGGCGGGCATCAGGTCTGCCGGCAAGGTCAGAAGCCCTTCACGCGCCTGCCGGCGCCAGTCCGAAAGCTGATGCGCAATGAGATCATGACGACGCGCAACATCAACAACCCGCGCACCGGATTGAAGGCTCTCCGCGACAATCCGCGCCTTCAGATCATTGGGCCATCGTCGGTTTCCACGACGAGGCTCGACAACTTCGCATCGCCCAACAAATCCCTCACCATCCGCCATGCCAAATCTCCAGCTCCTGCCGAAAACCTTCTGGCAGAAACCTCAATGTTCAGAAACACGCGGAATCAATGGGGTGTAGGCGGCGCATACGTAACTTCGCTGTCGTGCGAGCGCTGACGCTCGTGCGTCACACGGTCCCCATCAAGCGAAGTGCTGATTAACGTGTCTTCGGCATCCAGGAAAGCCCATGCGCGCGCGTCCAGTCGCTGCAGGTTCGTGCAGACGACGAACTGACCTTGGGAAAACTTTTCCCGACACAAGTCACGAACGGCTTCCAGCAGATCGACGCGCAGCAGGGGCTCGCCACCCTGGAATTCGATCTTGATATCCGGACCTTCCAAGCCTCGAGGAACGAAAGGACTCCCGAGAGGGCATCGTGCGACCAATCGAACCCGCGAGCCTTCTCAGAAGCCCGAGAAACCTCGCAATACCCACAAGCGAGATTGCACCTGAGCGTCGGGCACCAGGATGACGTAGTTCATTCTCCTCGGCTTGGACTGCCGCCGCGCCCATCGGTAGGCAAACGATGTCCAAGGAAGGTCGAACTCTTGGTCGAAGCCGTGATTCCCTTCCCTAAAAAATGCTGTGTCGACGGTGGAGAGGCTATCGGTGGCGTACCTATCCAGGAAGCTTTGGCTGGACTTGAAGAATCCGCCTGCATCATCGGAGAAAAGCACCGAACCGTCCGGTATCTCTCGGAACTTCAGTGGCCACACGTTCATCGACGTTCCCGCCCAAAGGCTCCGCAAGCGTTGCGGGCTTGCGGTTTCACCGAAGTACCACCACAACTGGGCGGCTTAACCGTTCCATTTCCGATAGTGCCGAATCGGCCGGGGACCGGTCTAATGCAGCGGAATACGCCGGTGGCGACCTGGCGAACTCGGGTCGAAAAAATGGTCGAGGGGCCCGTGGTCGGAATAGTGTCGCGCCCAGTGCGCCAACGCTTCCTGATCAATTATGACGCCAAGTCCCGGCCCGTTAGGGACGGCCACAACGTTGTCTCTTTGCCGAAACGGGCCGCCCTCGATCACATCGCCAACCTGCCACCTAAAGAGAGATTGGCTAGGTTCTTTGATCCAGTGAGTGGCCGCCGACACGTGAAGATAAGCTGCCGTACAGATGCCAGCGTCCCCCGAGTAGCACCAGAAGCCTACGCCCATCGCCTCGCAGGCGCCTATGAACCGAATCGCCCGATTTATTCCGCCCAGCACCGCGAAATTCGTTACGAAGTAATCGGGCACACCGAGCGCCACAGCGCGGCGCAGGTCAGGATTGTGAGTGGAGAATGGAACAATTGAATGCTGCCGCAGCTGCGCCATCTCCTCGAATGTGGCCACCGGATCTTCGTAGTTGCGAACATTGAACGGCTCGATTTCGCGCAGGACCCAGCGCGCTGTCGTGACCGACCACTGCATGTTGGAGTCGAGCCGGATCATCGCCTCATCGCCTAGCCGCTCCCGCAGGAGCTTGACTGTCCGCACTTCCAGCATCGGGTCGCCCAGAATCAGTTTGCCTTCGAAGAACGTGCTGCCATGCACTTCGCGCATCGAAACGCAGTAATCCGCCACCTCTTCCGCACTCATTTCACGATCTGGTCGAAAACCGAAGTATTCGGTGAACGGAATTTGGTCGCGTACCTTGCCTCCCAACAAGTTGCAGAGCGGCTCGTTCCAAGCCTTGCCGCGCAGATCCCACAGCGCAATCTCGATTGCGCCGAACGCCTTGACAACCCTTGCGTCGTCGGTGTTTTGAACGATCTGCCAAGGGGGCACGCACACGCGTTCGCAAGCGGCAATGTCGATAGGATCCTTGCCTTTGAGTGCCTCGCCCATGGCGCTAATAAGATCCACTGCATCCGTGCTTGGCGCCTCGCCCAGACCTGTGAGCCCCTCATCGGTGAATACTTCGACAATCGTCTTGGACGTGCCGGGATAATACCCGCCGGTCCACCACATCGGTGCCTCAAGGGGGATGTTGACGGGCGTGGCCCGGATTCCGGTAATTTTCACATTATGCCTCGCACGCAGATATTGCTCGTCACAGCGCGTCGCTCGTCAGGTCCGCCGCCATTGACGACGTCCGAAAGCGCCTGCTAGGCAGGCTCGGGCGCGGCGGCCCTTCTCTGTAAGTCCGCCCCCTGACCAGAGCGCTTTGGGTCATACAGTGTTTCCCTTCCAGAAATTAGCAGCCGGCTCCTTGCCGTTTCGAGAAGCGTCCTGACAAGAAGTTCCTGGCGTTGCCCTCGGCCGCGGCGCCGCGACCGAGGCTGGGTGTAACGGCGGTTGCGCTAAGCACGACCAACCGCGCAAACACTCTTGTAGACCATGCGCGCTGCGACAAGGTCAGCCAAGCCGGATCCAACCGCCTTGAAATAGGTGATCTCGTCGTCGGCGGTTCGGCCCTTCAATTTGCCGTGCGCAAGATCCGCGAGCGTGCCGAGAACATGCTCTTTGGCAACGACGCCGCCTTCTAGGGGCTGAACAAGGTCACCCGCTTCGTGCAGCGCCTCATGCGTGTCGACAAATGCCCTGGACATCATCAAAGCCGCATCGTCCGATTCTCTCATTCTTGGTGTAAAGGCGCCAATGAGATCGATGTGCGTTCCCTTCCGGACCCATTTGCCCTTGATGACTGGCTCGGTTGCAAGCGTGGCGGCAGTGACGATGTCCGTGGCTGAAATTGCCTTTTCCAGGTCCGTCACGACTTCAGCGGCGATCCCCCGCTCGTTCAGCGAGCGGACGAGCTTTTGAGCGCTCTCAGGCTCGATATCCCAAACCGACACTTTCTCGATCGGTCTGACGGCGCGGTAAGCATCAGGAATGAGACTGCCGACACGGCCGGCGCCAATGACGAGCAGCGAGCGAGCGTCCTCCCGGGCCAGGAACCGAGCGCCCAGTGCGGCTGTGGCCGCTGTCCGCCGTGAGGTGATGACATTGCCATCCATCAGGCACAGCTGTTGGCCTGTGACTGCGTCGTAGAGGATGTAAGTGGATGTCAGCCCGGGTAAGCTGCGGGCGGCGTTTCCGGGGACCACAGTGACGAGTTTGACTCCTAGGAACTGATCCTGATCATCGGGTTTGGTCCAGGCTGGCATGAGGAGAAGGGTTGCAGCCGGCTCATCGGTCTTCTCAAGATGATGGTGATGTCGGGCAGGCACGACACAGCCGTTAGCAAATCCGGTCTGTAGCGCGTCGACGAGAGCCTTGAAGGGAAGGCTGGTCGCGGTGTTCGGCGCGTCGACAATGCTGAGGGAGGCATTAGTCATAGCCTTTTGATCCTTGTCATATGCCCGGTTTGCCGGGGTCATTCCTGTGGTCATCTGCAAGGGCGGCACATCAAAGTCGCGAAAGCGGTACGGTTATGAAAGCCATCTGGCCCTCGAACTCACGTCAGTCATCGATGCCCGTTCGCCTGTGATCCTCTGCGCCAGCAGCTCACCGCAGCCAAGCGACATGGTCCAGCCGAGTTGCCCGTGCCCGGCGTTGATCCATAAATTGTCGAACCTTCGGATCCGCCCCAGATAGGGAGGACCAGCGGCTGTGGTCGGTCGCAGACCGGACCAGAATTCCGCCGTCTTGAGATCCACCGCGTCTCCGAAAGACCGTCGCATGTAGTCGGTGAGGCGTTCGATGCGCTTCCCGGGCACGGAGCGATCGCGACCCGCAAATTCGGCGATCGCCGTTACCCGAATTTTTCCGCCGTAGGTCGCTACCGCCAGCAATTCCGTCTCGTCCACATAGGGCAACGCCGGCACCCCGGCGGGATCTGTAACCGTCCACGTGCCGGAATAGCCCTTTACCGGGTATATGTTTGGACGAAAGCCAAGCGGGCTGGTTATGTCCGGCGTTTCGACACCTGTCGCCAGGATCACTCCCGCGCACGCTATTTCCCCGCGCTCGGTCTTGACCGCTTCGATGGTGTTTCCTGTGCGGCGAAAGCCAGTGACACGCGTGTTGAAATGCAGGCTGACCCTGCATGCCTGGTTCAAGTAGGCAGCCGTCCGTTGGCTAAACAGTTGGCAATCACCCACGGAGTCCGCTGCACTGAACAGCCCCCCGACAAGGTTGGGCAATACCGACAGCGCGGGCTCGCGCGCAATGAGCGCGCCGCGGCTAAGCAGTTCGATCGAGCCGTTCCCTTGGCGCTTGATAGAGGCGGCATGGGCATCGAACTGGCTCTGATCCTGGAACAGGTAAAGGCCGCCGTGATGTCGGGTTTCCTTTGGCAGGTCCATTTCGGTTTCGGCCGCCGCCACGAGAGCACGGCTGTAGTGGCTCAGACGCTGAAGCTTGTCGGTGTTCCTATGATGAGCCGAAGGGCGGCAGTTGAGCAGGAACCCAACACCCCAACGCCACAGCGCAGGATCGCTTAGCCGTGTGATTTGGACCGACGGGTCACGTCCAGCAATCGCCTTCATCATGGCGCCGATGGCTTGTGGCCCTGCCCAGGCCTTCGCATGCCCGACAGCGATGATCCCAGCGTTCGCGCGGCTGCACATTTCGGCAGGGCCGGACAATGCGTCAATGACAGCTACATTGATGCCGCGCTTTGCAAGCGCGTATGCGGTCATGATTCCGGCCACCCCGGCGCCAACCACGGCGATGCTGCCAGTCCCAATTGCGTCACTCATAAAACGTCGCCACCTTCATCAATCCATCCCTCAGGCCTTGGCACGCCCGCCAAAGCGGAGATGCGATACAGCTCGCCGCATTTTCGGCAAAATCCATCGTGCGCTACGGCCGCGAGGCCGCTTTTAATCGGCTGAGGAATTGGGCTGGACCAGTACTCCGTGGACGCGCGTGGCGATCCACAAGATCAGTGCATCCTCCTCGCTTGCCGAGACGAGCGCATGACCCATGGTTGAATCGTAGTAGCTGCTGTCGCCAGGCAGGAGGCGGACGGGTGCATAGTGCTCGGTGTGCAAGATCACTTCACCTGACAGCACATAGAAGAACTCCTCCCCCAGATGGCCCTCGATTTTGGAGAATTCTTTGATCGAGTGCGCGCGCACACGCGTCAGCAGAGGCGTGAATTGCTTGGCTGCAAGATCGGCGCCAAGCAATTCGTATTCGTAGTGAGGTGTCCGTTGCAGAATGCCCTCGCCGCCTCTGGTGACGACAAGGCGGCCTGCCGCACCGGACTTGCTGCTCGTACTGCCGAAGAGCTCCGTCACATCGACGCCTAGTCCAACTGAAAGGCGAAGGATTGTGTCGTATGTCGGAGACACTTGACCATTTTCGATTTTCGATACAGCCGAAATCGAGAGGCCCGCCCTCTGCGCTAAGTCATTCAGAGTGAGCCTGAGTTGCTTGCGCAGCTTCTGAACGGTAACTCCGATCGGTGGATATTTGTGCTTCTGTATGGAATCCAACTGCGTCATCTCTATTTCATTTTACCGAATCGCCCCGGGGCGTCAGATGTCCTTTTATCAGTCAGGGAGCAATGTAGGATGGATGCTCGCGCATCGCCTGGCGGGCAGCGGCGTCAGCCCTCAGATCGGGAACACCGGCACCTGGCGCGACCGTCAGCGTCGAGTTCAGCAGAAGCTGTGTGTAGGGATGGCGGGGCTTTTCGAAGACTCGCTCGGACACGTTCATTTCTACGACCCGGCCCAGGTACATTACCGCCACGTGCGTGGTCATATGCTGGATCACGCTCATGTTGTGGCTGATCATGACGTATGTCAGATCGAATTCCTCGCGCAGCTCCAAAAGCAGATTGAGCACTTGGGACTGAACCGACACGTCAAGCGCCGAGGTCGGCTCGTCGCATATCAGCAGTTTCGGGCGTGAGATCAGGGCTCTTGCGATAGCGACGCGCTGCCGCTGACCGCCCGACATCTGGCTGGGATAAGCTTCGAGAAAGCGAGTGGGCAGGCCCACAATGTCCAGGATCTTTTGCGCGCGCTCTCGCCGCTGCGCCGACGTGCCCTCGCCGCGCAAATAAAGCGGATAGGCCACGATCGTGCCGACGGTCTGGCGCGGGTTCAGGGACGAGTACGGATCCTGGAAAATGAAACCAACCCGTTCTGCGATCTGTCGGCGCGTCATGCCGACGATCGGGCGACCATCCAGGAAAGCCTCGCCTTGAGTCGGCGGGAGCAGACCCAGCATGATTTTTGCGAGCGTGCTTTTTCCTGACCCGGATTCACCGACGATACCAAGAACGTCGCCCCTCCCGACGCGGATCGAAACGTCATCCACAGCACGCATCGGCGCGCTGTGGCCGAAAATCCCTCTTCGGCCGCCGTATTCGTGCGAGACCTTGCGCAACTCGAGAACAGGTTTGTCGCTCATGCCACGACCTTCAGAAGGATTTTGGCTTCGCCGGCCTTTATGCAGCGTGCCTCATGGCCTTCGCCGATTTTCGCCAGTTCAATCGGCCTGCGGCACGCATCGGAAGCGAGAGGACACCTATCGTAGAAGTGGCAGCCCTCCATCCGGGTCAGAAGGGACGGCACCGTGCCGCCTATCGAGGGCAAGGGCTTCATTCGCGGATGCGAGGGATCGGGTACTGAACCGAGCAACGCACGAGTGTAGGGATGGGAAGGATTGGTGAACAGCTTCTCGGCGGGCGCTGTTTCCACCACCTGGCCTGCATACATCACGATAACCCTGTCGGCGATGCGCGATACGAGCCCCAGATCGTGGGTGATCATGATCATCCCCATCCCGAAAGACTTCTGCAGGTCGATGAGAAGCCGCAGCAGTTCAGCCTGTATGGTCACGTCGAGGGCCGTTGTCGGTTCGTCTGCCACGATGAGCTCGGGCTCGCACATGAGTGCCATGGCGATCACGACACGCTGGCGCATGCCGCCCGAAAGTTCGTGGGGGTAACTGTTCAAACGCTGCCGCGCATTGGCAATTCCGACCTGTTCGAGCAGATGGATCGCCCGCTCCCTCGCCTCCCGGCGGGAAGAGTTGCGATGCGCACGATAAACATCCGTCAATTGCCGTCCGATCGTGTGCAGCGGGTTTAGCGCCGTCATCGGCTCCTGAAAGATCATCGACAGACGGTTGCCACGCCAATCGCGAAGTCGGCGCTTCGACATCGTTTGCATGTCGGTCCCGTCGAAGGTCATCCGCCGCGCTGTCCGTTTCGCGACCTTGGGCAAAAGTCCAAGAAGCGACAGCGCAGTGATCGACTTTCCGCAGCCCGATTCACCGACGATGCACAAGGTTTCGCCCCTCGAGACGCTGAAACTGACATCCTGAACGGCGGCGAGAGTTCCGTTCGCCGTGGCGATGTCAATGTTCAGATTTTCCACGTTGAGAAGCATCGGCGTTCCTTTAGTTGCGTCCATCCGGCGACAACACATCGCGCAGACCGTCGCCAAGAAGGTTCGTGCCAAGGACGAGCGTGAACAGAAACACGCCTGGAATGGTGATGAGCCAAGGCTCAAACAGAATCGAGGCTTTGCCTTCGGAGATCATCAGGCCCCATGACGGCAGCGGCGCGGGCACACCGAGACCCAGGAACGAGAGCGCTGCTTCAAGGATCATTGCCTGCGCCATTTCCAAGGTGGCCACCACGACCAAATTGTTGAGAAGGTTCGGAAGGATTTCGTGCCTTACGATCTGCAGGACGGAAGCGCCCTGCAACTCCGCCGCGGTCACGAATTCGGACGACTTCAGCTGGATCGTTGTTGCCCTGGTAACGAGCGCAAACCGGTCCCAAAGCAAAAGGCCGAGCGTCAGCATGACCACTGTGAGTGACGATCCCACGAGCGCCACCACGGCCAGCGACACGAGAATGACTGGCATTGCCAATCGAGCGGTGATGACGAACATCGCCACGCTGTCGACCTTTCCACCGAAATAGCCGGCGCAAACACCGATAGCGGTGCCGATGATGCCTGACACGACGGCGGTCCCAACACCGATCACCAGTGAGATTTGGGCGCCATAGATGATGCGGGAAAGGTAGTCGCGGCCCAACTGGTCTGTGCCAAGCGGGTGCGCCCAACTGCCGCCCGGCGACCAGATTGGAGGCGCGAAGCGGGTCGCAAGTGATTGCAGGTAAGGGTCATAGGGCGCCAGCAGCGGTGCAAACACAGCCATGACGATGACGATGAACAAAACCACGAGCCCAAGCATCAGGCCGCCATGCCTCAGCCACCGCGACGAACTGCTCTTTTTTGCATTCGGTTCCGCTCTTGCCGCGGAAACTGCTGAGGCTTCGGTCATTTGCTGCGCATCCTTGGATCAAGCATGGCATTAAGCATATCGGCGAGCAGGGTTAGCACGACGTAAAACAGCGAGAAGCAGAGCACGAGCGCCTGGACGGTCGGCAGGTCGGCTCGCGATATGCTTTCCCAGGCGAGCGACCCGGCTCCGTGGATGGCGAATACGTTTTCGACAACGACAGAGCCTGCCAGCATGAAACCGAACTGCGCCGATGCCAGGCTGATGACGGGCAATGCTGCATTGCGCAGGGCGTAGTCGAACAGAACGCGCGTCTCAGAAAGGCCCATGGCGCGTGCCGTACGGATATAGTCTGCTTCCAGTGCCGATATCATGCCTGAGCGGGTCAGGCGCATGATTGCCGGCGTGGCGAAGTAGCCTAGGACGACGGTCGGCATGATGAAACCTTGCCAGGACGCGGTTCCCGAGGCCGGCAGGATCGCTAGCTTCACCGAAAACAAGATGATCAGCAGAAGGGCAAACCAGAAGCTGGGCATGGCCTGGCCAACAACTGCGAAGAGCAAAGCCAGCCGGTCCACCAGGCTGTTGGGCCAACGGCCCGCGACCACGCCCAGAGGTACAGCGATGAGCAGGGCCAGGATCAGCGCGAAACACCCCAGCTGCGCCGTCATGGCGAAACGATCGAGAAGAAGCGTCGCGACCGGCTGGCCAAAATAGAGGCTTGTCCCGAAATCGCCGCGAAGAACCCCGGAAAGCCAGTGCAGATACTGAACGATAATGGGCCGATCGAAGCCGTAGAGGTGCCGAAGTCGATCGGCGTCAGCCGCGGTCGAGGCCTGGCCCGCCAAGGCGGCTGCCGGATCACCGGCAGCGAAGATCAGGGCATAGGCGATGAAGGATACGAAAAGCGTGAGTAGGCAAGCCATCAGTATCCGGCGAATTGCGAAGTGCAGCATCGAGCGCTCCTGGCAAAAATCACGCCGTCCAGCCCCGCCCGGCGGCAGGAGGGCAGGAGATCACTTCCATTTCGCGTCGTAGAACGGAATGAACTCGTCGGGGTTGATGTGAAGCTCGAGGTCTTTCGACATCGCGGTGTTCATGCTCCATACCCAAAGCGGTACCCAATAGGCTCGATCGGCGATAAGTTTCAGAGCCTTCGAATAGAGCGCTTTCCGGCGATCCCTGTCCATGATCTTGGAGGCTTCAACGATTGGCGCGACGATCTCCGTGTCGTTCACGACGTCGTCGCCGGTGCCTGCGAAGAAATCACCGACACTCAAGGCGACGTCGCCGACGCCATAAGAGCCCCAATCGCTGTAGTACATATCCTGCTTGTGGTTGCGCCACTGCTCCACGCCTGCGGCATATTGCAGATTGTTGAGCGCAAGGTTGATTCCGACCGCGGCGAGGTTGGCCTTGACCGCTTCTGCCACCGCGACCCCTTCGGGCGAGATGATCATGCTCAGGTTGAGCCCTTTTTCGAATCCAGCTTGCTTGAGCAATTCCTTTGCCTTCTCCGGATTGTACTCATAGGTGGTGACGTCGGTCTCGCAGCCGAACTGAACCGGATTGCACGCCGAGTTGATGATTGGAGAACTTTCTCCCTTGAAGGCGTCGCGTATTTCCTTGCGGTTGATGGCATAGTTGACCGCCTTGCGGACGCGCACATCGGCGAGAGGCGAGTTTGGCACGTGCGGGTCCAGGCTGATTTCGTCGAAACGCATGATGGGCGAGCTTTCCACCTGCACGCCCGGCTGGCTTGCGAGACGCTGGATGTCATCCTTCGGTACACGCCAGATCCAGTCGATATTGCCATTCAGCAATTCGGCATACTGGGTATTGCTTTCCGGCAGGACACGGAAGTTGATCTTGCCGATTATCGGATCTTCCTTTTGTCCGCCCTTATAGTAGTCCGTGAACCGCTCAAGCTTGACGCCGACGCCCGGCGTCAGTTCAACAAGCTTATATGGCCCGGTTCCGATCGGCTTGACCGCCATGCCTGCCGCACCGGCCTTCTCGTAGTAAGCCTTGGAGTAGATCGGCACGTTGCCGGCAAGCATCTCCAGAGCCAACGGGTAAGGCGCCTTCATCGTCAGTCGAACGGTGTCATTGTCCAGCTTTTCAGCCTTGTCGATCCAATTTACAGCGATGGCATATTTGGCGCCAAAGTCAGGGCGGGAGACCAGGTTGAGGGTGAACGCGACGTCGTCGGCAGTTAGCGCATCCCCGTTATGGAATTTTACGCCCTTCCGAATTTTGAAGTCGATCTGCGTGTCGGAATTGAACTTGTAGGACTCGGCCAGCTCCGGAACGAACTTCCCCGTCTTGAAGTCTTTCGAGACGAGGCCATCGTAAAGGATGCGGCCGACGGAGAGCGCCTCACGGCTGGTCGCGGTATAATAGTCCAGCGTCTCGATCTCGTTCGTGAAGGCGACATTGAGCGTGTCGTCCGCCTTGCCCGCGAAAGCTGGCTGGCTGACGGCGATCAGGGCGACGAGCCCGAGGGCGGCTTTGTATTTTGTCACTTTGTTTTTCATGGAAGTTCCCCTGTGATTGATAGGAGTGAGTACCGGCGCACGTCGTGCGTCAGGAGTGTCGCTTCTGCTTCATTCTCCCCAAATGGTTTCGTAAATCCGCAGCAGGTTCTCGCCGTAGATTTTCCGAATGTCGTCAGCCGTAAAGCCACGCCGCAGCAGAGCCTCGGTCAGGGCCAGCATGGTCTTGGGCGTTTCGATGCCTGCGGGATAGATATGTGGGGGCTCAGGATAGGCGTTAGGGCTCCAGATATTTTCGGCCAGATACCCTTTGTATTCCTTTAGCGAAGCAGCGTCGTCCATGTAAGGAGATTGACCGCTGTAGTAATCGATGCCGAGAGTGACGTGCTGCGCCCCGACAAGGTCGCACATGTGTACGATGTGATCGATGAACTGATCCATTGTTGGACGCTTGTCAGACGAAACAAAACCAGGAAACCCCACAACTCCAATCGTGCCGCCATTGTCGGCGATTGCCTTGATCATTTCGTCGGAAATATTGCGAGGCGATGGATAAACGGACTTCGCATTTGCATGAGAGATGATCACCGGCGCAGCAGAATGCTCGATCGCATCCATCGTCGTCTGAACACCGGTGTGCGAGCAATCGACAATCATGCGCGCATGGTTCATGCGCTCGACTACTTGCAACCCAAAGCGGCTCAGCCCGGCATCGGTACGTTCTTCGCAGCCGTCGCCGATGCGATTTTTCACGTTGTAGGCTAGTTGCATGATCCCGACGCCCAGGCCTTTGAAGGCGTCGATGAGATCCAGGCTATCCTCAATCGGGGCGGGACCCTGGAAGTGCAAAATGATGCCCGTCTTATCCTGGGCCTTGGCCTTCCGAATGTCGGCAGCAGTACGGACCAATATCAGATCGTCGCACTCCCTCAGCAGCCTGTACCACGATCCAATCGTCCGCAGCGTCACCGCAGCGCCGTGCCAGTAGCCGACTGTAGGCGCGATCGCTGTCAATCCGCCGGCCTGATAGTCCGCTATACGCTCTTGGTCGTCCAATAGCGGGCACACTGCATCGACGATGATTGCGGCCTCGTGAAGTCGTTTCTCCGCGGCATCCATCCAAGTCCTCCCAGTCAGCCTGTGATCCGTCGGCTCCCACCGACCGTTGCACCCCGACGGGTTTTCTTTTAGGAAACTTTTGTCTGGTTTGCAACAAAATTGTCGTACTGTGGACATAAACGACAAAAGGGGCATCTCTGCCTCACGCACCAAGGGCCGCTTGCCACGCCCTGCGTGCCCAGGTGTCGGCCGCGGCAAGGCGGCCGTCGGCGACCTCGGGCATGAACTCGCAGCTCGGCACGACGCTGCATGACAAGTTGGGGAGCTGCCGAGCTGTGCAGCACGAACACGACTGGGTCGGCGACGATGTACTCACGTCGGCTGCCGCTCGAACAGCATAGTGACGGGCGCGCTATCTCGCACAATGGGTCTATGTGATCGGCAGCTAGAAGACGATAATGGACGTGGAAAGCTCGCCATAGGGCAACCAAGCCAATTCTGCGGCCTGCGCCACACGAATGATGAGCGACCGCGATTGCTTGGCAGGCGCACAGCTTGCTGTTAAGCCGACCATAGGCGGGAGAAGACCCCCAGCGACGACGGCCGAACCATCTCGACGAAACGCTCGAGCAGACTCTCGGCACGCCCGATGAGATTGGTCGACAGTGTTACGGCGCGGCTCGCTAGCTAGTGCCGGTCCATAGTGTGCTGCAGCACACTATGGACGCGCACTAGCTAGCCAATCATCGCGCTTGCTCCGACCGCGGCAGCCGCGGATCAGGCCGCCTTGATGGCACCCTCACACTGAGAGCCAAGCTCACATATTGATACGCAGAAGTGGCTTGCCGACGCAAAATAGGCGGAGCATGGATCAGTCCGGCTGAACCGCGCCGGGATCGCCAGAGACCGCTTCGTCTACATTGTTACGGCTGCCGCGTCGTCGATGACGGACGCGACATACAGGAAGCCGGTCAGATGGCGAGGTAGCTAAAACCCGACCAAGCTGTTCGCTGGCGTGGAACTGGCAGTTGACGCGAATCCAGCGGGCCAAGCCGGCGCGTCGCTCTTCGGGGTCTTCACAGGCTTGCGACGAATCGATCGCGCGGGGCACGCTATGCCGTTTCGTCAGAACGCCTAAGTGCTGGGGTAAGCGGTCAGCCGATAACGTCAGGCCTAAAGTTCCAAGGCATGAGCATTTCGATTTCGGATGCCGGCCAGCCTTGAGCGATGCGGGTCAAGGTCTGCGAGAGCCAGTCGAGCGGATCGACGCTGTTCATTTTGCAGGTTTGCAGCAAGGTGGCTACCGTCGCCCAGGTTCGTCCACCGCCGTGGCTGCCGGCGAATAGACTATTCTTTCGCGTGATCGTCTGGGGCCTGATTGCACGCTCGACGATATTGGAGTCGATCTCGATGCGACCGTCCATCAGAAAGCGTTCCAGCGCCTCCCGCCGGGTGAGCGCGTAGCGGATCGCCTCAGCGGTCTTGGATTTTCCGGAGACCTTGCCCAGTTCCGCTTCCCATAGATCGAAGAGGCTCGCGACAATGGCCACGGACTTTTACTGACGGAGCGCGGCGCGGCTTCCGGCATCCTTGCCGCGAACCTCGTCCTCGACCTTCCACAATTCGGTCATGGCGATGATCGTTACCGTCGCGGCCTGTGAGACCCCGCTGATGTGCAGGTCGTAGAATTTGCGCCGCAGGTGAGCCCAGCACCCGGCGAGCCGGATTGTTTCATTGCTGCCGGCTTTGGCCCGTGCCTTGACCAGGTTGGTATAGGCCGAGTAGCCGTCAACCTGCAGGATGCCGCTGAATCCAGCGAGATGACGCGCCACGCAATCCGCGCCTCGGCTGTCTTCAAAACGATAGGCAACCATTGGCGGACTGGTTCCGCCATAGGGTCGATCATCCCGTGCGTAGGCCCATAGCCAGGCTTTCGTGGTTTGCCCGGAACCGGGGGCAAGGGTGGGCAAGGTCGTCTCGTCGGCGAAGACCCTTTCGCCCTCCTTGACGCACCCAAGGATGTAATCGGCGAGCATCTGCAACTCGAAGCCCAGGTGCCCCATCCACTGCGCCATCAGCGATCGGCTGAGCTCGACACCGTCACGCAGATAAATCGCCTCCTGCCGGTAAAGCGGGAGGCCGTCGGCGTATTTCGACACGGCGATGTAGGCGAGCAGCCGCTCCGTCGGCAGGCCGCTTTCAACGATGTGCGCCGGCGCCAGAGCCTGGACCACGCCGTCACGGCCCCGGAAAGCGTATTTGGGACGGCGCGTGACGATGACCCGGAACTTCGGCGGCACGACGTCCAGTCGCTCGCAGCGGTCCTCGCCGATCAGAACCTTTTCCAGCCCCTCGCAGTCGCCCGGGATTTCCGGCTCGACGACCTCCTCGATGCGTTCGAGGTGGGCAGCAAAGCCCTTGCGCGGACGCGGGGCGCGCTTCGGCTTGTTGCCGACCGCGCGGTCGAGTTCGCTCCGGATTTCCGAAAGGCCGGTCTCGACCTCTTCGAAGGCAAAGGAGGCCTGCTCGTCGTCGATGGCCAGGCGTAGCCGCTCGGAACGCGTGCCATGTTGCGTGCGCTGTAAAACTTTCAGGATCGACGTGAGATTGGCGATCCGCTCGTTGGCGCTTTTCTCGACAGCTTTCAGCCGGGCGACCTCCGCCTCAGATGCTGCGATCCGAACTTCGGCGACTGCGATCCGGGCCTCGCTTGCAGCCTGCTCGCGAGCCATGGAAAGGATCATCGCCTTCAGCGCATCAACGTCGTCGGGAAGGGCAAGACCCGGTAGAACCATGGCAAGCAACAGAGCACAAAAACAGCCGCTTTCCCAACCGTTCCAGCCGCATGATTCATCTTGCCGCAGGCCGGTTTCAGCCCGTCGATAACGGCCGCCTGACCCTGGCCGGACGGATCTTTTTCCAGTCCAGTCCGGCCAGAAGCGCCATCAACTGGGCGTGGTCGAGACGCATGCGCGCGGCCGATATCGCAGACCAGCAGAAGCTGTGATCTTCCAGAGTCTTCGAATAAAGACAAACCCCGCTGCCGTCCCACCACACGATGCGAACCCGGTCCGCACGCTTCGAACGGAATACGTGAAGCGCCCCGAGAACGGGTCCAGGCCGCCATCCCTGACCAGCGCCATCAAAGATGCCGCGCCCTTGCGGAAGTCGACCGGCTGGCACGACACGTAAACCACCACACCGGAAGCGATCATGCCTTGCGAACCGCGCGGATGATCCTCGCCAGGCGATCGGGATCAACATCGCCGCCGGCGCGCACCACGGCATCGCCAATGATGATTTCCACCATGTCACTGCCCATCGCTTCAAAGCGCGTGAACTTCGCCGGCTTGCTCGCTCCCTCCGTCAGTGGCGGGTAGTGTGCTGAGAGTTCTGCAAATTCGCTGAGAGAGGGCGGTCATGGCAGGCTGGTGATGTTCAACGTCACCGATTCCCGCGAAGGAACGCCACCATGAC
>NZ_JAMYVQ010000035.1:0-59474 GCF_040324155.1 Mesorhizobium sp. M0011
TGGCGCCACATCGGCCACCTCGTCGAAACAATCGAGGCAGCCGAATGCAAGAACTACTTCGAAAACGCCGGATACGCTTCCGTCAAAACGTGAAAGGCTCTAGATGGAAGCATTGTTCGGTCCGTCTTTGTGGACCCTGAGCTGCAAGGCCGTGGTATCGGCAAACGACTTATGGCGGAGGTCGAGGAAGCGGCGCACGCTGGCGGTGTTAGGGTGCTGACCGTGCCGTCCTCGGTTACCGCAGAGCCATTTTACGCCGGGCTTGGATTCAAGGCAGCTCGAGACAGCTACTATGGCAATGAACGCACCATCATCATGGAACGCTCGCTAAACGATCCCCGTCAACGACGCTAACGCATGTCGCTCAAAAGTGGCTCCGGTTGGGACCACGACATGGATTGAATCCGTGTCGACGCGAACGCGCTTCCGCCCGATGTTGCATTGTTGGCGTATGCTGCAGGACGCCGACTCGCCGACCCCCGCCGCTCGCTGGCGGCTGGGTTTTCCGCTTCTGGCCATTGCTCGATCGCGCCTGATCGGTCAACACTGCCGGCCTGCAAAACAGGAAACCGATCATGCCCAGACTGCTCTATGCGTCCACCTCTCCCTACAGTTCCAAAGTGCGCATGGCCGCAGCCTATGCCGGCATCGACATCGAAACGGTGGCGGTCAAAACCGAGGACAAACCGGCCGAACTGGTCGACGCCAACCCGCTCGGCAAGATCCCGGTTCTGGTGCTCGACGACGGTCGCTCCATCCATGACAGTCGCGCCATCACCCAGCATCTCAACCGTTTGTCGAAGAACGCGCTTTTTCCACGCAATCCCGACAAGCGGCTCGAGGCGGAAGTGCTGGAGGCATTGGCCGACGGCATTTGCGACTGCGCGCTGTCGATGGTCTATGAACGGCGCACGCGGCCCGAGGAGATGGTCTATCAGCCTTGGCTCGATCGCCAGTGGGCGAAGATCACGGCGGCACTCGACCTGCTCAACGCCAACCCGCCGAAGCTGCCGAAGAAGATCACCGCCGGCCAGATGGCGCTGCGCGCCTGCCTTGGCTATCTCTCGCTGCGCTTTGCCGGAAAATGGGAAAAGGGCCGCGCCCGGCTGACACGGTGGGCTGCGCGCTTCGACGAGAAGTTTCCAGAGCTGAAGCCCTGCATTCCCGGTTGATAGCCGATTACCCCGGAATTGATTTCCCGATCACCCGGGAAAATCACTCAGACACAAAAAAAGCCGGGCGCGAGGCCCGGCTTTTTCGTGTCGTGGCTTGAACGACTTAGAACTTCATACCAACGCCGAAGGTGACGCGGTTGTCGGTGGCCTTGACCTTGCCGATGCCGTCGAAGCTCTTGCTGCCAAAGTCGGTGTAGCGGTACTCGACGCGGCCGAAGACATTGTCGGTCAACTTGATGTCGGTGCCAACACCGGCGGTCCAGCCGAGCATCGTTGCGCGATCACTGGCCCCAAGGACGGTGTCTTCCACCTTCAGGCTTCTGCCGGCGAGACCGCCGGTGCCATAGAGCAGGATTTCTGGGCTGACCGCGTAGCCGAGACGGGCACGCAGCGAACCTTCAAAGCCGGCCTTGGAGTCGATGCCGTTGTCGTCGCCCTTGACGCCGTTGTAGCCGAGTTCGGCTTCAGCGCCGTAGACGAAGTTCTCCTGCTGCCACTGATAGCCGCCGAAGACACTGCCGACGAAACCCTTGGTATCGGTTTCAACGTCGAAATCCTTTTCCTTGGTCCGGCCGCTGAAGCCATAGCCGACGTTGAGACCGGCGTAGGGGCCGGCCCACGAAGCGACCGGAAGTTCAGCGATCGGCGCAGGTGCCGGCGGCTCTTCCGAAACCACGTCAGCAGCATAGGCAGTTCCGCTGAGGGCGAAGAGGCCGAGCGCAACGGCCAGCGGCCGTGCGAATTTGAGATTGGCTTGCATTGTTCTTTACTCCTTAAGCCACAGGACACAGGCTTGTTTCTCACGATCGCCATCTACCCGTCCGGGGGGTGAAACGGATCTGGCGTTCGTCGGTTCCAAATGTCGTGTCAAAATGCGGCTGAAGCGAACCTGAACTTGGGTCATTCCCCGGCACGAATGAGGCAGAACCTTGACGTTGCATCTTCGCAACAGCGAAATGGCAGGAACCATCCCGTGCTGCGCTGCACACCGCTTGGTGCAAGGACTCCAGCACCCTATATTGCGGTCGGGCGCGCCCGAGTCCAGGGCGGGCCGGGATGTCCAAACGGCCGTTTCGCCACAATGCTGCCCAAGGTGCGAACACCATTTAACGCATGCCGGGCCATATTTCGCCGGCACCGCTTTTTCGGGCCGAAATTGAGGATTGACACCATATGAGCAAAGCCACTGTCACGGCGCTGGTGACGGGCGGGGCCAGGCGGATCGGCAGGGCGATCGTCGAGGATCTCGCCGCGCACGGTTTTGCCGTCGCCATCCATTGCAACCGCTCGCGCATCGAGGCCGATGCGTTGGCTGCCAAAATCATCGCCGGAGGTGGCCGCGCCGCCGTGGTCGCCGCCGACCTGACCGATATGGACGCCGTCGACGATCTCGTCGGCCAGGCGCAAGCAGCGCTCGGACCGATCCCGTTGCTGGTCAACAATGCGTCGCTGTTCGAGGACGATTCGGTTCTGGATTTCGACTGGCGGGCCTGGGACCGGCACTTTGCCGTCCATGTGAAAGCGCCCGCGCTCCTGGCGCAGAATTTCGCCCGGGCGTTGCCGGCAGGGCAGGAGGGCCTGATCGTCAACATGATCGACCAGCGCGTCTGGCGTCCGACGCCGCGCTACTTCTCCTATGCGCTGTCCAAGTCGACGCTGTGGACGGCCACGCAGATGATGGCGCAAGCGCTCGGCCCCAGCATCCGCGTCAATGCCATCGGCCCGGGGCCGACACTGAAGAACGCGCGTCAGGATGACAGCGATTTTGCAGCCCAAGTCGATGGCTTGGTCCTGAAGCGCGGCCCGGATTTGCCGGAATTCGGCGCCACGATCCGCTATCTCTGGGAAGCGCGCTCGGTCACCGGCCAGATGATCGCGCTTGATGGCGGCCAGCATCTTGCGTGGCAGACGCCCGATGTGACAGGCATGACGGAATGAGTCCTGTAGACCACAAAAGCAAGCCGCGCGGCGGCGCCGACGATCTGCCCCCCGATATCGACGTCGAGGACGAGGCAGTCGAGGAGATCGTTGAAACCGTCGGTCCCGATGTCGCCTTCACCGCCATCGACTGGACGCCGCATGCCGGCGACGCGGAAGGCATGATCGGCGCCGAGGTGATCCAGACGCTGGTCAAGCGGCTGCCCAACGCGCCCGGCGTCTACCGCATGATGAACGCTGCCGGCGATGTGCTCTATGTCGGCAAGGCGCGCAGCCTGAAGAAGCGCGTCACCAACTACGCGCAAGGCCGCTTCCACACCACCCGCATCGGCCGCATGGTGCGCGAAACGTCGACGATGGAGTTCGTCGTCACCCGCACCGAGATCGAAGCGCTGCTGCTCGAAGCCAACCTTATCAAGCGCTTGCGGCCGCGATTCAACGTCCTGATGCGCGACGACAAGTCGTTTCCCTACATTCTCTTGACCGGCGACCATGTCTCGCCGGGCATCTACAAGCATCGCGGCGCGCGCTCGCGCAAAGGCGATTATTTCGGCCCCTTTGCCTCGGCCGGTGCCGTTGGCCGTACCATCAACTCCCTGCAGCGCGCCTTCCTGCTCAGGAGTTGCACCAACTCGTTCTACGAGAACCGCACGCGGCCATGCCTGCTTTATCAGATCAAGCGCTGCGCTGGTCCCTGCACCGGCGAAGTCTCGCATCAGGACTATGCGGAACTGGTCAATGAGGCGAAGGACTTCTTGTCCGGCCGCAGCCAAAAGGTGAAGACGGAAATCTCGGCCGCCATGCAGCAGGCGTCGGAAGCTCTCGATTTCGAGCGCGCCGCGATCTATCGCGATCGACTTGCGGCCCTGTCGCATGTGCAGAGCCACCAGGGCATCAATCCGGCTACCGTCGACGAAGCCGATGTCTTCGCCATCCATCAGGAAGGCGGCCAGGTCTGCATCCAGGTGTTCTTCTTCCGCACCGGCCAGAACTGGGGCAACCGCGCCTATTTCCCCAAGGCCGATCCGGCGTTGGAAGCAGCCGAGGTGTTGGGTTCGTTCCTGGCGCAGTTCTATGACGACAAGCCGACGCCGCGGAACATTCTTCTGTCGCATGGCGTCGAGGATCAGGAACTGTTGGCCGAGGCGCTCTCCACCCGCGCCGGCCGCAAGGTCGCGATCTCCGTGCCGCAGCGTGGCGAGAAGAAGGACCTGACCGACAACGCCCTGCAGAATGCCCGCGAGGCGCTCGGACGCCGGTTGGCTGAAACCTCCACCCAGGGACGCCTGCTTGCCGGTTTCGCCGAGACATTCGGCCTGGCCAAGCCGCCGGTGCGCATCGAGGTCTACGACAATTCGCACATCATGGGCACCAATGCCGTTGGCGCCATGGTCGTCGCCGGGCCGGAAGGTTTTGTGAAGAACCAGTACCGGAAATTCAACATCCGCTCGACCGAGATCACGCCTGGTGACGATTTCGGCATGATGCGCGAGGTGATGGAGCGACGGTTTTCGCGGTTGCTCAAGGAGCATGGCGATGTCCCGGCTGGGGATGCGGTTGATGGTTCGGCAGACGATATGGAGGACGATATCTCCGGCAGCTTCCCGGCCTGGCCCGATGTCATCCTGATCGACGGTGGCCAGGGCCAGATGACCGCGGTGCGCAAGATCCTTTCGGATCTCGGCATCGAGGACCGCGTGGTTGCCATCGGCATCGCCAAGGGCCAGGACCGCGACGCCGGCCGCGAACGGTTCTTCGTCAAAGGCAGGGACTCGTTTTCGCTGCCGGTTCGCGATCCCGTGCTCTATTTCGTCCAGCGGCTGCGCGATGAGGTCCACCGTTTCGCGATCGGTTCCCACCGGGCTCGCCGCAAGAAAGAGATGGTCAAGAGCCCGCTCGACGAGATCAGCGGCATCGGTCCCGGTCGCAAGCGGGCATTGCTGCTGGCATTCGGCACCGCCAAGGCGGTCAGCCGTGCTGCTGTCGAGGATTTGAGGAAAGTCGACGGTATTTCCGAGCAGGTGGCGAAACTGGTCTACAATCATTTCCATGAGAGCTGACAGCAAGGATGCTATTTTCGTCTGGTCAATCGATTCTCGCCTGTTGACCCCCTACATTCGCTTCTGATTTGAGTAGGCAGGCAGAAAGAGTTTTCCAGATATGGCCAAGCGCGCGTTCAACCTGCCCAACATGCTCACCTACGCCCGCATCGTCGCGGTGCCGCTGGTGGTGCTGTGCTTTTTTCTCGAAGGACATCTGAAGTCGAGCGACTTCGCCCGTTGGTCGGCGCTGATCATCTTCCTGCTCGCCTCGATCACCGATTATCTGGACGGCTACCTGGCGCGCGCCTGGCAGCAGACCTCCAACATCGGCAAGATGCTCGACCCGATCGCCGACAAGCTGCTAGTCGCCACCTGCCTGCTGCTGCTGGCCGCCGATACCGATCGCCATGCGGGCATTGCCGGCTGGTCGCTGTGGGCGGCGATCATCATCCTGTGCCGCGAAATCCTCGTCTCGGGCCTGCGCGAATATCTGGCGGCGCTCAAGGTCTCGGTGCCGGTGACGCAGCTGGCAAAATGGAAGACCGCGATCCAGATGGTCGCCATCGCCTTCCTGCTGGCCGGGCCGGCCGGCGACAAGATCTTCCCGCTGACCACCCAGACCGGACTGGTGCTGCTGTGGATCGCGGCGCTGGTGACGCTCTATACGGGCTACGACTATTTCCGCGCCGGCCTCAAGCACATCATGGACGAGTGAGATGACGACCCGGCTCATCTATTTTGCCTGGGTGCGCGAACGCATCGGCATGGCTGAGGAGGATGTCGACCTGCCTGCCGGCATCGAGACGGTGACCGATCTCCTGCGCTGGCTGAAATCGCGCGGCGAGGGCTACGAGCACGCTCTGCAATATCCCGACGTGATCCGCGTCGCCATCAACCAGGAACATGTCGAGCACCGCGAGAAGATCGCGGGCGCCCGCGAAATCGCGCTGTTCCCGCCGATGACCGGGGGCTGACATGAGCGGCGCGGTCTTGCCTGTGGTGCGCATTCAGCGCCAGGATTTTGACGTCGCCGCCGAGATCGCCAGACTGACGCAAAGCCGCGCCGATATCGGCGCCGTGGTGACCTTCTCAGGCCTTTGCCGCGACGAGCAGGGCGCGCTCTCAGCGCTCGAGCTCGAACACTATCCCGGCATGGCCGAAGCGGAAATCGCCCGCATCGCTGCTGAAGCGGTTGAGCGTTGGCCGCTGCAGGGCCTTACCGCCATCCACCGTCACGGCAAGATCGCGCCCGGCGAGAACATCGTGCTGGTCGTGGCAGCCTCGGCGCATCGCCATGCGGCGTTCGAGGCGGCGAACTTTCTCATGGACTATCTCAAATCGCGCGCGCCCTTCTGGAAGAAGGAGCATCGCGCGGACGGTTCCGAGGGCGGCTGGGTCGAGGCCAAGGAGGCCGACGACGAGGCGGCCGGTCGCTGGGAATCGTCAGACTAAAATACCGCCGCAGCCATGTATTGACCGCAATCATTTGGCCAATTGAGCGCGGCTGGTCAGCTTGGGCACTGGCAGCCCGGGAGCATTGGCGGCTCGGGGCCTTGGCCAGCCTGGGCAAGGGAGATGGTCATGCTGGACAGGATCGCGGAGTTCTTCATCTTCGGTTTCGTGCCGCTGGTCGTCGGCATATTGGCCGTTCCGGACCAGTCTGTTGCCGCCGAACAGGCCGTGAGAGGCGAGGTGATCTATCGCGAGCGCATTGCCTTGCCGCCCAGTGCCGTGCTCTCCGTACAACTTGCCGATGTGTCGCTGGCCGATGCGCCTGCCACCATCATCGGCGAGCAGAAAGTGCAGCCGGCCGGCCAGGTGCCGATCAGCTTCGAGATCAAATTCGACCCTTCCGTCATCCGGTCGCGGATGACTTACGCATTGCAAGCCCGCATCACCGTCGATGACAAGCTCCTGTTCATCTCCGATATGCGCCATCAGGTCGATCCGCTGGCCGACGTGCCGCAGACCATCATGCTGAAGATGGTCACCCCGAGCGCCGAGCCCATGGTTTCGGTCTTCGATCAGCTCTGGCTGGTCGACTATGTCGACGGCATCGGCGCCATTGCTGCCCCGCAAGCGACATTCAGGGTCAGCGAGGCCGGCAAGGCGGGCGGCAGCGGCCCCTGCAACACCTATTTCGCCACTGCCAAACTCGATGGCCAAACGATCGTGATCAGAGACATCGGTTCTACCTACAAGGCCTGTGCGCCCGAGGTGATGGCCGAGGAAAAGGCGCTGTTCGATGCGCTGGCCAAGGCGGCGTCATACCGTGTCGATGCCGGCAAGCTCATCATATCGGACAAGGACGGCCGCGAGATCCTGCGCTTTAGCGCGGCGAGCTGACCCCCAACGAAGAAGGCCGGCGAAACGCCGGCCTTCTTTTTACGGGATCCAAGGTCTTGACTATCGGCTCAGCCGACGATCTCGGTGTCCGAGAACCAGTACTTGATCTCTTCTGCCGCGGTCTCCGGTGCGTCGGAGCCGTGCACGGAGTTTTCGCCGATCGACAGCGCATGAACCTTGCGGATGGTGCCTTCGGCGGCGTTGGCCGGGTTCGTGGCGCCCATCACTTCGCGGTTCCTGGCAATGGCGTTCTCGCCTTCCAGCACCTGGACGACCGTCGGTGCCGACGACATGAATTCCACCAATTCGCCGAAGAAAGGGCGGTCCTTGTGGACGGCATAGAAGCCTTCCGCTTCGCGGCGGCTCATCCAGACCCGGCGCGAGGCGATGACGCGCAGGCCTGCCTCTTCCAGCATCCTGGTGATGGCGCCGGTGAGGTTGCGCCGGGTCGCGTCCGGCTTGATCATGGAAAATGTGCGTTCGAGCGCCATGGGTCGTCCTTGTCTGAGAATGGAATTGAGAGTGGCGGGCTCTATACAAGCCGCCCGGCCCATTGCCAAGGGGTGAGGAACGGTCCGCGCGGCGGACGGAAAGCCAACTGCTTGGCTTTCCGAGTGACGAACGGTGAAAGCCCGGTCCGCCTTCGGGCGGATTGAAAGGTCCAGTGGACCTTTCAAAGGGTTTGAACGCCCGAAGGGCAGGGAGCGAGAGCGAAGGGCCGGACGGCTGCGCGTTTCTGCGGCAAGCCGGCCCCGTTCAGACGGCTGCACAGCAACGCTTTGCTTGCTATAGTCGCGTGTCGGCGCCGCGCTGAGGTCGGGCCGTATGGAGACAACATGACCATGACAGACGATCGTCAGGAACGCATTCGCAACCGTGCGCACCAGATCTGGCTGCAGGAGGGCCAGCCGGCTGGCCATCATGAGCGCCATTGGCATCAGGCGGCCACCGATGTCGACCAGGAGGACGCCGCGGGCAAGTCGGCAGCCAAAAAGCCAACCAGGAAGGCAGCTGGCGCAGGCAAGGCAAAGGCAGCCCCCAAGGAAGCAAAGGCTGCCACGAAGGCCGGCAAGCCAAAGAAGGTGGCCAAGTAAGTTACTGCTTTACGGCGTCAAGCCGCGGCGGCGACCTTTCGTCCCAGCCCGTCATGCAGGTCGAGGCAGCGAGCGAACCACTGCGCCACCACGTCGCCGTCGTCGAGCAGTTGGTAGGGAGAGGCTATGCGCGCCCATTGCAAGGCGCCGAAGACGATATAGTCGCCAAACAGCGGCGACGCGCCGCCGATGAATGGCTGATAGCCGAGCATTGAACGCAGCGGCTCCAGCGCGGCGCGGAATGTCGCCAGCCCGGCGTCGCGCGCGGTGACGACGTCCTCCAGCGTCTTGCCAAAGCGTTGCTCGCGGCTCCGGCGGAAATAAGCGGCGTTCTCCTCGTCCTGCATGGTGTGGAGGTCGATGATCGCGGCGGTGGTCACGTAGGGATGGATGGTCAGTTGCGACCAGCGCTCGATGAAACGAGCCATCGCCTTGCCGCCTTCACCGCCAAACAGCGTCGGCCGGTCCGGATAGGCTTCATCGAGATAGAGCGCGATGGCGAAGGAATCCCCGACGACCGTCTCGCCGTCCCGGATCACCGGAACGGTTTTCGAAACGCCGCCCTCGACGGCGGGCACATCGAGAAAGCGCGTCGGCACGGTCGAGATGTCGAGCCCCTTGTGGGCAAGCGCCATCGCCACCTTCCAGCAATGCGGACTGAACGGACGTGTGGTGTCGCGTCCGACGAGGTCATAGAGCAGAATGGTCATTGGCGGCAGGCCCTTCAAGCGTTAGGTGGGCCCCGCATCGACGCGAGCCGAGGGGAAGCCATGAGACAGCATTTCATGATGTTTGCGGCCTACAATCAATGGGCCAATGGCCGCATCTATGAGGCCGCCGCCGAGCTCGATGATGAGGAATTCAACCGCGATGTCGGTGCCTTCTTCGGCTCGATGATGGGCACGCTCAATCACCTTTTGACTGCCGACCGCATCTGGATGAAGCGCTTCACCGGCGAGGGCGACGCGCCGACGACACTGGATGCCATCCTGCATCGGGGGTTGGCCGGCCTGCGGGCGGCGCGTGAAGCCGAGGACAGGAGGATCATCGATTGGGTCGGCGGCCTCAATGACAAGGCGTTGACGGGCCGCTTCACCTATATGACCGTCTCGGATATGCGCACCGTCTCGCAAAGGCTGGCGCCGGCGCTGGACCATGTCTTCAACCACCAGACCCACCATCGCGGCCAGGCGCATACGATCCTGACCATCCTGGGACGGCCAAGCCTGGGGTTGGACCTGATGCTTTTCCAGCGGACCGAGGAGGGCAGGGCTTTCGCCTGATCCGGTGGCGTTTTGCATAGTCAGTCCGAGGTTGAAGAGCCCCGCGCTCATCTCTGCATTTTGTGCTGCAGCATTGTCTTTACATCAGAAATTAACGGGCACACCGGATGCTTGCCCGAGATTCAGGCAGCCGTCGAAGCTTCGCCCCTGATTTCGCTGTCCAGCTGGCACTGCGTCAGAGCCGCTTCCGCCATCACCCACTGCTTGAACAACTGGACCTTGCGTGCGGCAAGGCCTTTCTGCGGAGAGACAAAATACCAGCCAGCCGTGTTGGGATGGTGGACGGCGAAGGGAGCCACCAGCCTTTCGGCGCGGATGTCGCTGGCCATATAGGCACGGTTGGCCACCGCAAATCCCATCCCGGAATTGGCTGCCTCGTAGGACATCATGCACGAGTCGAAATAGATGCTCTTGGTCTCGCTGAGCACGAAGCTGGCGCCGGCGAAACCAAGCCAGGATTGCCAATTCTGGGTGCAGGTGTCGGAATGCAGCAGGGTGAAGTGCTTGAGGTCGTCCGGTGTCACCTTCGACAGCCGCTTATCGCCGAGGACTTCGTGGAACAGCTTGCGGCTGCACACCGGTGTCAGGTCTTCGCGAAACAGCAGATCGGATTGCAGCCCGTGAAAGTGACCGTCGCCATAACGGATTTCGAGATCGAATTCCGAGGCCGTGAACTCATGCGTCGCGTAGGAGGTCGAGACCCGCATCACGATATCGGGATATTGCTGCTGGAACAGCGGCAGGCGCGGAAACAGCCAGCGTGCCGCAAAGGTCGGCAGCACCGATATTTTTAGCACATGCTCCTGCGATTGCCCGGTCGCTTCCATGCTGGCGGCGACGATTCGCTCCAGCGCCTCGCGAACGCGCGAGACATAGGTCTCACCCTCCGGCGTCAACGAGACCGCATTGCCGCCGCGCTGGAAAATCTTGAAACGAAGCTGATCCTCCAGGCTTTTCACCCGCTGGCTGACCGCTGAAGCGGTAATGAACTGTTCTTCGCCGGCACGCGTGAAATTACCGTGCCTTGCAGCACTTTCCACGATTTTAAGCGAATTGAGGTTGACCTGACTGAGCAGACGCACGGTTTCGACCTTAAGCTTGGCTTACACTAGCACCAGCATTCCTAATTTTACAGGGGTGGGTGAATTAATCGACTGTTTACCAAGTGTTGCCCCCATCCTGGAGAAGTACAATGAACGCCCATACCATTCCCGAACTGCGTTATGCGATGAGCCGCGAAGCCATTATAGGCCATGAAACCGCCTGGAAAGTGTCGAGTTTCGGTGTCGCGCAATATCTGCACGGCTATGTCCCGGCACTGCTTGCCGCGATCGAGGAGGCTGCCCTGAAGCTCAAGGCCAGCCATGCCGTGCACAAGCACCTCGATCTGACCTTCATCACCGGGGCCGACCGTTTCATCCCCGAGATCAAGGAATTGCTGCATGACAAGCTGCGGCTGGAGCGGCTGTCCGACATGATGGGCACCAAGCTGGAGCCCTATCCGCTGTCGATCGTCGGCTCGACGGTCACCTTCATGAATCCCAAGGACGGCGCCGTGGAGTGGCATTGCGATGGCGTTCCGGTCACCGAGCTCATTCCATTGTCGATCAGCAATCCGCTGGTCGGCGGCCACCTCGAAATCTACTGCGACGACTCCGAAACCGGCCGCGCCATTCTCGAAGCCGGCCGCGAGATCCCGCGCAACAGTGTCATGCGCATCGATCACAAGATGAACTACGCGACGCTCGGGCAATTCCTGGGCGTCCTGCATCGCACCGCTCCGATCCGGTTCGGCGAGCGCGTCACGCTGGTGCTCAACCAGCGCTCGGTGTCCAAGCCCTATGTCGACGACAACAGAATGTTCTATCTCGCCGCCGACAACGACCACGACCGTGAGTGGGTCAGCGAACTGGCCGAAGATGTCTGGACCAACCAGTTGCCGGCCTATCGTCGGTTCGAGGCAGAGCATCCCGTGCCCGCGGCCGTCGATGCACCGGTTCCGGGCGGCGCCAGGGAATCATGGTAATGAACCAAGATCCCGAAAAGTCGGAACCGGTTTTCGGACAGGATCATGGTCGAACAGCAAAATAGAATCCCATGCCGATTGTTTCGGCAGGGATCCGGCTCGATATCCGCGTTGGTCTTCGCTGCCGGTGCGGTGGCGTTGTGGTCCACCAATGCGCTGGTCGGCAAATCCCTGCTGGCCAGCCACCCGGTGTCGCAGGTCCAGTTCCTGCAATTTGCAGGCGCTGCACTCGTCTTCGCCGCCATCCGATTGATGAGCCGGGAAAGAGTAGCACCGGTCACGCCCGGGGCGGCGCTCATCTCTGTCGCGGTCGGCTTCATCGGTCTGGTCGGCACCATGGTGCTGCAATACATCGCCTTCGCTTCGATGCCGGTCATCGAGGCCAATCTGATGGCCTACACCTGGCCGTTGATGGTCGCGGTGGCAGTCATCGCCTTGGAAAATCCGCGGCGTCCGGCACTGTTGGGCCTCGCCACGGTGGTAGGCTTCATCGGCGTCGCACTGGTGATTTCGGGAGGGCGCAGCCAATCCTGGTTCCAGGGCGATCTGGCCGGCTATCTCGCCGCATTCGGATCCGCACTGTGCATGGCCTTCTACTCGATCATGGTGGGACGGGTCGCCACCCCAGCGGATCGCCTGTTGCTGCCATCGTCTTTGATTGGCGTCGCTTTGACGTTTCTGTGGTGCGCTCGCGACGGTTTCACCTGGCCCGTCGGTACGGATCTGGCTCTCGGCCTCTATCTCGGCGCTGGTCCGATGGGGCTGGGCTACTATTTCTGGTCACGCGCCCTGAAGCTAGAAGGCAGCGGCAAGGTCGCGGTCGTCGCCTATCTCACCCCGATCGCTTCGACCCTGCTTTTGACCCTGTCCGGTGAGCGGCTGACGATGACGGCCATTGTCGGAGCCATCCTCGTCATCGGCAGTTGCGTCGCGGTCGGTGTGGAACGTTCGGAGGCCGAAAACCATGTTTGACGAAAATGAACGTCTGGCCATTCAGGAAGCGCATTGGCTGGTCAAGGAGTTTGGCGCCGAGGCGCCGCTCTACGCCGCGATGAAGGCCGAAAAGGCGATAGAACAAAAGGATTTCGCGCGTTGCGCCCGGTGGAAGCGTATTCTGGAGATATTGGACGAAAGTCCTGCCGCTAAGTCTGCTGGTTCCAAGTATTAGATTTTCTAATTTGCACAGCGTCGATTTTGCATGAATGCTATTTTTGCCGATTCTTGATTCTTTTATGAGGCTTGGCGGTCCGTTGGGGGACGCGGTTAAAGAGATACATCGACACAAGTCTTCGCTGGGGTGGATGATTTTGTCGCAAATAAGGTGAAAGAATTGTCAAATATCGATGATAAGACCGTTATCGAGCTGACGGCCGATATTGTCTCGGCCTATGTAGGCAACAATCCGCTTCCGGCTGCCGGCCTGCCCGAGCTGATTGCCAGCGTCAGCGCCTCGGTTCGCAAGCTCGCCGGTGCGGCTGTCGCGGAAGTCCCAAACCTGGTTCCGGCCGTCAATCCGAAGAAGTCGGTGTTTCCCGACTACATCATCTGCCTTGAGGATGGAAAGAAGTTCAAGTCGCTCAAGCGGCACCTGCGGACCGACTACGGCCTGAGCCCGGACGACTACCGGGCCAAATGGAGCTTGCCGCCGGACTATCCGATGGTAGCGCCAAACTATTCGGCGACGCGATC
Source organism: Mesorhizobium sp. M0011 (assembly GCF_040324155.1). Lineage (NCBI taxonomy): Bacteria > Pseudomonadati > Pseudomonadota > Alphaproteobacteria > Hyphomicrobiales > Phyllobacteriaceae > Mesorhizobium > Mesorhizobium sp. M0011. Next base: position 13,594 of record NZ_JAMYVQ010000035.1, read on the forward strand.
GGCGCTGGCAAAGTCGACGGGACTTGGCCGCAAGCCGGCAGCAGCGCCGGCCGCTGTCGCCAAGGCAACGAAGCGCAAGGCGACTGCCTGAGAGCAGGCAAGCCACTGTTCGGCTGCTTTGACGACGCCCTCGCGGGCGTCGTTTCGAGGCCTTGTGCGGCCAACTGGCCCGCAAGGCCTTGCGAAGCGTTGATGTCCGGTGCAAAAGCGCGGCCATGCTGATCATCAACGACCTATCGCTCCGCATGGCCGGACGCTTGCTTCTCGACCATGCCTCGCTGACGTTGCCGGCCGGCACCAAGGCCGGGCTTGTCGGCCGCAACGGCACCGGCAAGACGACGCTGTTCAAGGCCATCACCGGCGATTTCCCGTCCGAGACAGGATCGATCAGCCTGCCCAAGAGCACCCGCATCGGCCAGGTGGCGCAGGAAGCGCCAGGCACCGAGGATCCGTTGATCGAGATCGTGCTCAAGGCCGATCTCGAACGCACGGCGCTGCTCGAAGAAGAAAAGACGGCGACCGATCCGCACCGTATCGCCGATATTCATATGCGGCTGGCCGATATTGACGCGCACTCAGCCGAATCCCGCGCCGCCACCATTCTCGCAGGCCTTGGCTTCGATGACGCCGCGCAACGGCGTCCGGCCTCGTCCTTCTCCGGCGGCTGGCGCATGCGCGTGGCGCTCGCTGCGGTGCTGTTTGCCGAGCCCGACCTGCTGCTGCTCGACGAGCCGACCAACTATCTCGATCTCGAAGGCACGCTGTGGCTGGAAAACTATGTGTCGAAATACCCGCACACCGTGCTTTTGATCTCGCATGATCGCGACCTGCTCAATCGCGCCGTCAACTCGATCGTTCACCTCGACCAGAAAAAGCTGACCTTCTGGCGCGGCGGCTACGATCAGTTCGAGCGTCAATATACAGAGCAGAAGGAATTGCAGGAGAAGGGCCGGGTCAAGCAGGAAGCAGCCCGCAAGCATATGGAATCCTTCGTCGAACGCTTCCGCGCCAAGGCCTCCAAGGCGAGACAGGCACAGTCGCGCATCAAGGCGTTGGAAAAGATGAAGCCGATCGCGGCCCTCGTGAACGATTCGGTGCGGCCGTTCTCCTTCCCTGAGCCGGTGAAGACGGTGGCCTCGCCGATCGTGGCGCTGAACAACGTCAATGTCGGCTACACGGACGGGCAGCCGATCCTCAAGAAGATGACGCTGCGCATCGACGCCGACGACCGCATCGCGCTGCTCGGCGCCAACGGCAACGGCAAGTCGACCTTCGCCAAGTTGCTGTCGGGCCGGCTGAAGCAGGAGAGTGGCACCATGACGGTTGCGCCCGGGTTGAAGGTGGCGATCTTTGCCCAGCATCAGCTCGACGATCTCCGGCCGGACGAAAACGCCTACGAGCATGTCCGCCGGCTGATGCCGGAGGCCCCGGAATCGAAGGTACGCGGCCGCGTCGCCCAGTTCGGCCTCACCACCGAGAAGATGAACACCGCCGCCAAGGATCTGTCGGGCGGCGAGAAGGCGCGCCTGCTGATGGGGCTGTCGGCCTTCGAGGGTCCAAACCTGTTCATCCTCGACGAACCGACCAACCACCTCGACATCGACAGCCGCGAATCGCTGATCCATGCGCTGAACGAATTTCCCGGTGCCGTCATCCTGATCTCGCATGATCGCCATCTGCTGGAGGCGACCGCCGACCGGCTGTGGCTGGTCAAGGACGGCGCGGTCAACCCGTATGATGGCGACTTGGAAGACTACAAGACGCTGGTCACCGGCGTGTCCGGCGACCGCCGCGGCAAGCGCGAGGCCGACAAGGCGTCAAAGGCCGATCGCCGCCGCGATGCAGCGGCACGCCGCGCCGCCTTCGAGCCGCTCGCCAAGGAAATCCGCGCCACCGAAGCGCTGATGGACCGCATCCGCAAGCGCATCGACGGAATCGAGGACGAACTGTCCAATCCTGCGGTGTACGAGAAGGATCCCTCGACCGCGACACGGCTGGCCAAGGAGCGCTCGCAACTGGCGCAGACGCTTGCCGGCCACGAGGAGAAATGGCTGACCATGTCGGCCGAATACGAGGAAGGCACGGCGGAGTAAGCAGCCGGCTATGCAAGCGAATTCATCGTGCCAGCCGCACGATGAATTGCCTACGAACGCCGGGACGGTGTAGAGTAGCGGCGGATCCGGCAGATGGCTGAAGGCCTGTGGCACAGATGCACTTGCTGCGGCTTGTCTTGCTCGACCGGACGACGCTGCCCGGCATCTATTGCCGCCTTTGGCGTTTAGAAGCGGACCGCGGATCACAAACTCTTCCGCGACCATGCACGAGTTCCTGCTTTTTTCAGGCGGCTTTCCGCTCGTCTTTCCATGTCTCGTGCCGCTTTCCCCATGCCGACATAGCGGTGACCGCATCGTTCAGACTCATGCCCAGGGTCGTGACCGAGTATTCCACGCGTGGCGGTACCTCGTCATAGGCGCGCCGGCTGACGAGTCCGTCGGCCTCCATCTGTCGCAATTGTTGCGCGAGCATCTTCTCACTGATTCCAGGCAACCGCCGGTGCAGTTCGGCGAAGCGGTGCGGCCGCAGGTGCAATTCCCACAATAGCGAGGTTTTCCACTTTCCGCCGATTGCCTGCATCGCGGCGGCAAAGCCGCAACTGTCGGGCTCCTTGCTCCTCATGTGACAACTCCTGACATGATTCCAATAGCTTACCTCAAGGTGCGTACTTCTCAACACAGCAAGAATATATATCTTTGGATCAGCGCGCCAAACACAAACCAATCCCTCGTCGAGAGGGCTATCGGAGAAGTCACCATGAAATCCAATGTCTGCGTGCTCGGCGCGGGCCGCATGGGCTCGTCCATCGTTCGAACGTTGCTCGACCGAAATTATCCAACATCCGTGTGGAATCGCACTGCGGCCAAGTGCCAGCCCCTGGCTGCTCTTGGCGCGAGGTTGGCCTCTTCAGTAGAGGACGGAATCCGGTCGGCCGATGTCTTGATCATAAACGTTCTGGATTATGCCGCCAGCGATGCACTGCTCAAGCAGGGCAACGTCGCTTCGGCGCTGGCCGGCAAAGCCGTCATACAACTCACCTCCGGCTCAGCGCGTTTGGCGCGGGAGGAGGCGCGCTGGATCGAAGCGCATGGCGCCGGCTATCTGGACGGCGCGATCCTGGCGACTCCGGATTTTATTGGCAAACCGGACACCGCATTGCTGTATTCAGGATCCCACGCCGTCTACGAAGCAAACAAGACCCTGCTTTTTGCCCTTGGTGGCGGCACGAGTTATGTCGGCGAGGTGCCTGGCCAAGCCTCCGCGCTTGACACCGCGCTGCTCACCCAGATGTGGGGCGGGCTGTTCGGCGCGCTCCAGGGCATGGCTGTCGCCGAGGCCGAAGGTCTCGATCTGGATACGTTCGGGAGCCATCTGTCCGCATTCAAGCCGGTTGTCGATGCCGCTTTGTTCGATGTGGTTGACCGGACAAAGGCGCGCCTCTTTGCCGGCGACGACGCAACGCTCGCGTCATTGGGCGCCCACTACAGCGCCTTCCGGCATCTTCTCGAAGCATGCCAGGAGCGAGGTCTTGACGCGGCCATGCCGCGCGCAATGGACGGGATTTTTCAGCAGGCGCTCGCGCGCGGGCGCGCGGATGATGATTTTGCATCTCTCTCACCCCTGTTTGGAAATGGCTCGCCCCGTCCGGGCAGGGAGCCCGCGAATGCGTGATGGCAAGACGGAGCGAAGGGCGACCTGCTCGTGTCGCGGCGCGGAACTGGTTCTCGCCGGAGAGCCTCGGCGCGTCTATGCCTGCAGTTGCCTGGAATGCCAGAGATGCACCGGGGCAGCGTTCTCATACCGAGCCATCTATGCCGACTCCGCCATAGTCGCCCAGAAAGGCGAGACGAAATCCTGGCGACGAACCGGTTCGTCGGGGCAATGGCTGGAGCAGACATTTTGTACCACATGCGGATCGATCGTCTTCATGCGTGCAGAAGGCCTGACGGAAGCGCTGTCGGTATCTGTCGGCTGTCTGGAGGACCTGGAATTTCCGGCTCCGGCAATTCTCCATTGGCCCAACAGGAAGCACAAATGGCTCTGCCTGGAAGGCGTGCCCCTGGCGGAAGTCTCCTGAAGCAATGACGCCCCAGCATTGAGTGGCCGATCGGCTTCTTCCAAAGAGGAGAAGGCAGGGGGCTTGCTCGCCGAGGCAAAACCGTGCGCCGCATCTGGCCCTACACGCGGCGTTCTGAACCCGTTAGTCTTGCAGAATGAACCAGCACGCGCACCTCCGCATCGGCCATTCGGCCTGTCCGCATGATTGCCCCTCGACCTGTGCGCTCGAGGTCGAGCTGCTCGATGACAAGCGCATCGGCCGCGTCCACGGCGCCAAGTCCAACAGCTACACGGCTGGCGTCGTCTGCGCCAAGGTCGCGCGTTATGCCGACCGCGTCCACCATCCCGACCGTTTGCTGAAGCCGCTTCTTCGTGCCGGCGCCAAGGGCGATGGCCTGTGGAAGGAAGCAAGCTGGGAGGCCGCGCTCGACCTCGTCGCCGAAAATTTCATCGCGGCCGAGGCGAGATACGGCTCGGAGACGGTCTGGCCCTACTATTATGCCGGAACGATGGGGCTGGTGCAGCGCGACGGCATCGACCGGCTGCGCCACGCGAAAAAGTATTCCGGCTTCTTCGGTTCGATCTGCACCAACCTCGCCTGGACCGGCTGGATGATGGGAGCCGGCGCGCTGCGCGGCCCCGACCCGCGCGAGATGGCGAAATCCGACTGCGTGGTGATCTGGGGCACCAATGCCGTTGTCACGCAGGTCAACGTCATGACCCACGCCATCAAGGCGCGCAAGGAGCGCGGCGCCAAGATCGTCGTCATCGACGTCTACGAGAACGCGACGATGAAGCAGGCCGATCTCGGCCTGGTGCTGAAGCCCGGCACGGATGGCGCGCTGGCCTGCGCGGTCATGCATGTGTTGTTCAGGGAAGGGATGGCCGATCGCGCCTATCTCTCGAAATACACCGACGACCCGAAGGGGCTGGAAGCGCATCTGCGGACACGCACGCCGGAGTGGGCGGCGGAGATCACCGGCTTGACGGTCGCCGAGATCGAGGCCTTCGCTCGGCTCGTCGGCACGACGAAAAAGACCTATTTCCGGCTCGGCTACGGCTTCGCGCGCCAGCGCAATGGCGCCGTTAACATGCATGCCGCGTCGTGCATCGCGGCCGTCACCGGCAGCTGGCAATATGAGGGCGGCGGCGCCTTCCATTCCAATTCCGGCATCTTCAAGCTCAACCAGGAAGTGCTGGAAGGCACCAGGATGCGCGATCCCTCGATCCGCTATCTCGACCATTCGCGCATCGGCCCGGTGCTGACCGGAGCCAGCGACGCGCTTTATGGCGGCCCGCCGGTGACGGCGATGCTGATCCAGAACACCAACCCGGTAAATGTCGCGCCGGAGCAGCGGCTGGTGAAACAGGGTTTTATGCGCGACGACCTGTTCTCTTGCGTGCACGAGCAGTTCATGACCGACACGGCCAAGCTCGCCGATGTCGTTCTGCCGGCGACGATGTTCCTCGAGCACAACGACGTCTACAAGGGCGGCGGCAACCAGCACATCACGCTCGGCCCGAAGCTGATCGAGCCGCCGGAGGGGCCGCGCACCAACCATTTCGTCATCGAGCAATTGGCTGATCGCCTCGGCGTCGCCGATCGCCCGGGCTTCGGCCTGACCGAGCAGCAGCATATCGACATCATCCTGGGCAAGCGTGGGCTGGGCAGCTTCGACAGCTTGAAGGAAGACAAGTGGATCGACCTGCAGCCGGATTTCGAGGCAGCACACTTCATCAATGGATTTGGCCACGCGGATGGAAAGTTCCGTTTCCGCGCCGATTGGACGGGACAGGCAGCGCCCAATCGGCCGCCGAAAAGCATGGGCCTGTTCGGCCCGGTGGCGCGGCTGCCGGAATTTCCTGATCATGTCGATCTGATCGAGGTTGCCGACGAGGCGCACCCGTTCCGGCTGACGACGTCGCCGGCGCGCAACTTCCTCAATTCGACATTCTCGGAAACGCCGGTGTCGAAGGCCAGGGAGGGCCGCCCGGAACTCCTTCTGCATCCCGACGATGCCGCAGCCCTTGGGCTCGCCGACGGCGATCGCGTCGAGGTCGGCAACACGCGCGGCGAAGTCGTCCTGCATGCAAAGCTGTTTGACGGTATTAAGCGCGGCGTGGTGATCGCCGAAGGCATCTGGCCAAACAGCGCCCATGAGCGCGGCGAGGGGATCAATGTCCTGACCGGTGCCGACGCGCCTGCACCCTATGGGGGGGCTGCCTTCCACGACAACAAGGTGTGGCTGCGCGCGGCAAGCTGAGATAGGTGAGAATTCCGCTCGCCTCGCGCCAGATCACACCGTTCAGGGATACGCTCAGCCGGGCAAGGGCACCGTCAACCCGACCTTGACCCTGTCCATCGCAACAAACGTGCGGAACTTGCGGACATTGTTGCTGTCGAAGAACAGCTTTCGCGTCAGCGTTTCATAGGCGGCCATGTCGCCCACGGTGATGACCAGGATGAAATCGGCCTCGCCGGTGACGTAGTAGCATTGCTGAACCTCGGGGGTTGCCGAGAATTGCCGCTTGGCCGCGTCGATCAGTTCGGCACGTTCGCTCTCGAGTTCCACCTCGACGAAGATGGTGATGGGCTGGCCGACAGCCGCGGGCTCGATGACCGCGACATTGCCGGCAATGACGCCGGTCTGCTCCATGCGCTTGATGCGGCGCTGCACCGCCGGCGCCGACAGGTTCACGGCCTCGCCGATCAGCCGCTGCGGCGTCGTGTTGTCGCGCTGCAGGATGGCAAGGATGGCAAGATCGAAACTGTCGAGCGAGGGTGGCAATACAGGCAATGGAGATATCCTCGGCGAAACAAATTTGCATTTGGGAGGCCATATTACAGCGCTCTTTGCGGTCATCCTGCAATATATTCTCGCCGAACGCCAAGGAGGCCGCCAGTGTTCCTGCTCAACCGCAATGCTTTGCATCGCCTGCCACTCGATCCTACCGATGCCGAAACCCTCGGCGTGGCCGGCGCTGACACGGTCGAGCGTTTTCTTTCCCATCGCGACAATCACCTGAAAACGCCGCTGCATGCGCTGCCGGCGTTTGCCAGCGAACTCGGAATTAGCGCTATCCATATCAAGGATGAAGGTTTTCGCCTCGGCCTCGGCAGCTTCAAGGCTCTGGGCGGCGCCTACGCCGTTTGTCGCGTGGTGCTGGAGGAGGCTGGCAACCGGCTTGGCCGGCCCGTCGATGTTGCCGATCTCGGTCGGCCCGACGTGCGGGCCGTCGCCGCGGCGATGACATTTGCCTGTGCGACCGACGGCAACCATGGCCGCTCCGTCGCGCAAGGCGCGCAACTCCTCGGCGCGCGGGCGGCGATCTTCGTCCACGCCGGCGTCAGCGAGGAGCGCATCGCCGCGATCGCCCGTTATGGCGCCGAGATGATCCGCGTTGACGGCAACTATGATGATTCGGTCAGGCAAGCTGCCCAGGTTTCGGCCGAGAAGGGCTGGACCGTTGTGTCCGACACCTCGTGGCCCGGTTATGAACGGATTCCTGGCCTGGTCATGCAGGGCTATACGGCGATCGTGCGCGAAGCCTTGCGCCAGCTCTCTCGGACGCCAACCCACGTCTTCGTGCAGGCCGGTGTCGGTGGCATTGCCGCCGCGCTGGCCGGCCATCTGGCCATCGTGCTCGGTGACGCCAGGCCGACCTTCATCGTGGTCGAGCCGGCGCGTGCCGGCTGTGTTTTTGCAGCCGCCCAGATTGGGCACCCGGTCAAAGTCGCGCACGGCCAGCCGACGGTGATGGCCATGCTTGAATGCTACGAGGCGTCGCCCGTCGCCTGGCGGGTGCTGGCGCGCGCCGCCGATGCCTTCATGACGGTGGATGAGGACGACGCCGTCGCGGTCATGCGGCGGCTGGCACGGCCGGCCGCCGGCGATCCGGCGATCGTCGCCGGCGAAAGCGGCGGTGTTGGTCTTGCCGGGCTGATCCGGGCGATGGCCGACAACCCGACCGAGCTTGGACTGGACGGCAAATCGCGGGTGCTGGTGATCAACACCGAAGGTGCCACCGACCCGCATCGCTATGCCGAGCTGGTTGGCATGAGCCCGGCCGATGTGCTGGAAGGCAAGATGAAAGCCGAGGCAACGGCATGACCGCGATCGATGCACAGCGCCTGCTTGGCCGTATCCGCGAACTCGGTGCCGTCGGTCGCGACGGCGAGGGCAGGCTGATCCGGCTGGCCGCCTCCGACACCGACAAGCAGGGCCGCGATCTCTTCGTCGGCTGGCTGCGGCAGGTGGGGCTCGATGTCGCCATCGACCGGGTCGGCAATATTTTCGGCATCTGGCAAAGCCCGGACAACAGGGAGCAGGCGCCGCTGCTCATCGGCTCCCACATCGACACTGTCATCGATGCGGGCATCTATGACGGCTGTTATGGCGTGCTTGCCGGGCTGGAGGTGATCGAGACGCTCAAGGCATCAGGCTTTTCGCCGTCGCGTCCGGTCGCGGTCGCCGCTTTCACCAATGAAGAGGGCGTGCGCTACACTCCCGACATGATGGGCTCGCTGGTCCATGCCGGCGGCATCGATGCCGAAACGGTGCTGGCGGCTGTCGGCACCGACGGCAGCGTGCCGGGCCAGGAGCTCGCCCGCATCGGCTATGCCGGCGACCGGGAACCCGGGTTCCTCAAACCGCATGCTTATCTCGAACTGCATATCGAACAGGGGCCGGTGCTGGAGCGTGAAAGCGTGCCGATCGGCGCGGTGGAGAATCTGCAAGGCATCTCCTGGCAGCGTATCACCATAGACGGCGTCGCCAATCATGCCGGCACCACGCCGATGTCGATGCGCAACGATGCCGGCCATGCCGCCGCCCGGACCATCACCTTCCTGCTCGACCGGATCAAAGCCTCGAACGCGCCGACGGTGGCGACCGTGGGTACGATCCGCTTCGAGCCGAATGCCATCAACGTCATTCCCTCACGCGCCGTCTTCACCATCGATCTGCGCGATCCCGACGAACAACGCCTGCAGGCGGAGGAGGCGGCGCTTGCCGCCTATCTCGAGCAGCTTGCCACCGAGAACCTGACGGTCTCGGTCGAGCAACTGGCCCGCTTCGAGCCGGTGATCTTCGACCCCCGCATCGTCGAACGGATCGAGGCCGCCGCGAAAAACCGTGGTCTCGGCGTCAGGCGCATGACATCCGGTGCCGGCCACGATGCACAGATGCTGGCGCGTATCGCACCGGCAGCGATGATCTTCGTGCCGAGCGCCGGCGGCATCAGCCACAGTCCGCGCGAGCACACCGATGACGCCGAGCTTGTTGCCGGTGCCAACATCCTGCTTGATGTGGCCGCGCAACTTGTGAAGTAACAGGGCGAAAAATGTCTGAACTCGATCGCGACGCGCTGAGGCGCGAGATGATTTTCTGGCGGCGCGATTTGCACGCGCACCCCGAATTCGGCTTCGAGGAGAAGCGCACCGCAGCCTTCGTCGCCGCCAAACTGCGTGAGTTCGGCCTCGACGACGTCAGCGAAGGCGTCGGCGGCACCGGCGTCGTCGGCACGTTGAAGCGCGGCAGCGGCAACCGGGCGATCGCGCTCAGGGCCGACATGGATGCGCTGCGCATATCAGAGCGGTCGGACGCATCCTACCGTTCCTGCAACCCTGGCATCATGCATGCCTGCGGCCATGACGGCCACACAACCATGCTGCTCGGCGCGGCAAAGCTGCTGGCAGAGCAGGGCGGTTTCGACGGCACCGTGCGCTTCGTCTTCCAGCCAGCCGAGGAATGGGGCAGGGGCGCGCTCGCCATGCTCGAGGATGGGCTGATGCAGCGCTTTCCCTTCGACGAGATCTTCGGCCTGCACAATATGCCCGGCCTGCCGATCGGGCATTTCGAGACCCGTGCCGGCCCCATAATGTCGGCCGAGGATATCTTCGAGATCGTGCTTAAAGGGCTCGGCGGCCATGCCGCGCGACCGCATGCGGGCAACGAGACGCTGGTCGCCGCCTGCGCGCTGGTCACCAATCTGCAGACCATCGTCTCGCGCCGGCTGAGCCCGGCCGACATATCGGTGGTTTCGGTGACCGAGCTGATCACCGACGGCACCCGCAACGCTCTGCCCGGCCTTGCCCGCATCCTCGGCGATGCGCGCAGCTTCCGCCCCGAGGTCAGCACCGAGATCGAGCGGCAGATGCGCATCATTACGCAGGGCACCGCCGCCGCCTACAATGTCGCGGCCGAGGTCAATTACAGCAGGGAGTTCGTGCCGCTGCGCAACGATGCCGAACTGGTCGATGCGGCATTTGCCGCCGCAAGGCACGTCTTCGAACCCGGCAACATCGCCGTCGCCCGCGAGCCGATGACCGCCTCCGAGGATTTCGCCCGCTTCCTCGACCATGTGCCGGGTTGCTTCGTCTTCCTCGGCAATGGCGAGGCTTCCGCGCCGTTGCACAATTCCAGCTACGACTTCAACGATGAGGGGCTGTTGTTCGGCACGGACTTCCATGTCGCCGTGGTCAGGCAAAGGCTGGGTGGCGAGGCGGGAAGATGATCGCGTTTTGATCGCCAACTCCCGGGTTTATTGAGATTGCGGGGATGATGGTCAAGACAAGCTTGTGACGGATCGGCGACCGATAGGGGCCGTGCGCATCGGTACGTTTTTAACAAAGATATTCCCCCAATGACGCAGGGGAAAGACTCAGCTAGCCTCACCTATGCGGCGGACCTAATTATCCGCTTGGCCGGCGCTTCATTCCTCCTCCCAAGCGGCGCCGGCCTTCTTCCCCAAAAGCCTGTCCGGGACGCCACAGCGGCATGCGGCAGGACACGAGCCCCGCAAACGCCAAGTTCCGCCTCCGGTGCCCCGAGAATGCATCGGGAAAGCGCTGGCGAAACCCATAGCCGTCCTCCAACTTCGACTGCGCGCGTGGACGATTGGCAAGGGAACCAAAGGCGGTTTCCCCGGTTGGTTCTGCTCCAAAGGAGTGTTGCACCATGTTCCGTCTGCTCGTCGTCGGCGCCTTCGCCTATGTCACCTATCGTATCGCCAGGAAGATGGTCGAAAACGTGCCCGATACGGTCGACCCGCTGCTGTTGCCGCCGTCGCAATATGATCGCGAGACCTTGCGGCGGCAGTCGGCCGACATGGGTGTCGATCCGCAACGCTAAAGACACGGACGTCACGCTTCGGCCTGTCGAGCACGAGGCCAGCCTCGCATCGACGTTGCGAACAAAGCAGAAACGATGCTTGATGGGCGATGAACCTCGCCACTGCTGATTCGACCTTTCGGGACCCGACCGTCAAGCCTGCCTATCTCGCCCGGCTCAACGATGCCCAGCGCCAGGCAGTCGAGCACGGCGACGGCCAAATAGCCGGTCCGCTGCTGGTCATTGCCGGCGCGGGTTCGGGCAAGACCAACACGCTGGCTCACCGCGTCGCCCATTTGGTCGTCAAGGGGGCCGACCCGCGCCGCATCCTGCTGATTACTTTCTCGCGCCGCGCCGCGTCCGAAATGGCCAGGCGCGTCGAGCGTATCGCCGGCGAAGTGCTCGGCCGCGATGCAGCTGTCATCACCGATGCGCTGACCTGGGCGGGAACCTTTCACGGCATCGGCGCGCGGCTGCTTCGCGACTATGCGCTGGAGATCGGCCTCGACCCTGCCTTCACCATCCATGATCGCGAGGATTCCGCCGACCTGATGAACCTGGTCCGCCACGAACTCGGCTTCTCGAAGACGGAAGCGCGCTTCCCCACCAAGGGAACCTGCCTTGCCATCTATTCGCGCGCCGTCAACGCACAGGCGCCGCTCAACGAGGTCTTGGGTTCTGCCTTTCCCTGGTGCGCCGGCTGGGCGGAGCAACTGAAAGAATTGTTCGCCGGTTATGTCGAGGCCAAGCAGGCACAGAACGTGCTCGATTACGACGATTTGCTGCTCTACTGGGCGCAGATGGCGGCGGAGCCCGAGATAGCGGCGCATCTGGGCGGGCGTTTCGACCATGTGCTGGTCGACGAATACCAGGACACCAACCGCTTGCAGGCTTCGATCCTGATGGCACTGAAACCCGACGGCGCCGGGCTGACGGTGGTGGGCGACGATGCACAGTCGATCTATTCGTTCCGTGCCGCCGAGGTGCGCAACATCCTCGACTTCCCCAACCAGTTCGCGCAAGCCGCCGACGTCGTGATGCTGGAGCGCAATTACCGCTCCACCGAAACCATCCTGGCGGCCGCCAATGCGGTGATCGGCGAAGCCTCGGAGCGCTTCACCAAAAACCTGTGGTCGGAGCGCAAGTCGACCGACAGGCCAAAACTGGTGAGCGTGCGCGACGAGGTCGAGCAGGCCAATTTCGTCTGCGATACCATCCTGGCCGAGCGCGAGGCCGGCACGGCACTGAAATCTCAGGCGGTGCTGTTTCGCGCCTCGCACCACAGCGGCCCGCTGGAGATCGAGCTGACGCGGCGCAACATTCCCTTCGTCAAGTTCGGCGGGCTGAAATTCCTCGATGCAGCCCATGTCAAGGACGTGCTGGCGGTGCTGCGCTTCGCCGAGAACCCGCGCGACCGCGTCGCCGGCTTCCGCGTGCTGCAGCTGATGCCAGGCATCGGCCCTTCGGCTGCCGCGCAGATCGTCGAGACCATGACGACGGCGCTGGACGAGGCCATGGGGCTGGCCGGCTGGCGTCCGCCGCAACGCGCGGCGGATGACTGGCCGGGCTTTGTCTCGCTCTATTCCGGCCTGCGCGCCGGCGCCAAATGGCCTGCCGACCTCGAACAGATCAGGCTGTGGTATGAGCCGCATCTGGAGCGCATCCACGAAGATGCGACGACGCGGCGCGCCGATCTCTTGCAACTTGAGCAGATCGGTTCGGGCTATGCTTCGCGCGAACGCTTCCTGACAGAATTGACGCTCGATCCGCCCGACGCCACCAGTGACCAGGCCGGGCCGCCGCATCGCGACGAGGACTATCTGATCCTGTCGACCATCCATTCGGCCAAAGGCCAGGAATGGAAGAACGTCTTCGTGCTCAACACGGTCGACGGCTGTATCCCGGCCGATCTCGGCGTCGGCACCAAGGAAGACATCGAGGAGGAGCGCCGGCTGCTCTACGTGGCGATGACGCGGGCCAAGGACAATCTCAACCTGGTCATGCCGCAACGCTTCTTTCCGCACGGCCAGGCGGCGCGCGGCGACCGCCATCTCTATGCCTCGCGCACCCGCTTCATCCCGGCTTCGATCCTTGCCGCGTTCCAGCAGGTGTCGTGGCCGAGCGCACAGGTGGCACAGGGCAGGGCGGCCCGGCCGGAGGTGCGCGTCGACATCGGCGCGCGCATGCGCGGCATGTGGAAATAAACAGCCGCGGGATAGCGCCATGTCGAAACCACCGGTCAGGGTCGCCATCGCGGGTGCGCTGGGCCGCATGGGCCGCGAGATGGCGGCGGCCGTGCAGGGCGACGCGCGGCTGGCGCTCGCCGCCCGCTTCCACCGGCCGGGCAGTATCGGCGAAGGGCTGGTGAGCCGCGACGAGGCGCTTGCCGTGGCCAACGTGGTCATCGACTTTACCACGCCGGCTGCCTCGGCTGATCTGGCCAGCATTTGCGCCGAACGCGGCGGGCCGGCCCTGGTCATCGGCTCAACGGGCTTCGATGCTGATGAATCGGCTGCGATCGCCGACGCCGCGAAAACAATTGCCATCGTGCGCTCCGGCAGCTTTTCGCTCGGGCTCAACATGTTGATCGGACTGGTCGAGCAGGCGGCGCGGGCACTCGATCCCGATGACTGGGACGTGGAGATTGTCGAGGCGCATCATCGCCACAAGGTCGATGCGCCATCGGGGACGGCGTTGATGCTGGGCCATGCCGCAGCCGGCGGACGCGGCATCGATCTGAAGACGGTCGCAAGGCGTGCACGCGATGGCACCATTGGCGCGCGGCCTCCCGGTGAGATCGGCTTTGCGGTGCTGCGTGGCGGCAGCATCATCGGCGAACACAGCGTGAGCTTCTGCGCCGACGGCGAGCTTGTGACCCTGTCGCATGCGGCCGGCGACCGCGTCATGTTCGCCCGTGGCGCCATCGCCGCCGCGCTCTGGCTCGAGGGACGCCCGCCAGGCGAATACGATATGCGCGACGTGCTGGGCCTGAACGGCTCATAGCAGGGCCGATTTGTCGCCCCGGGTGGATGTCCGGACCCATACCTCGTCCACGTTCTCCACCCTAAAAGATCGCCTGACGCGGCCAGACTGCTTCAAACCGAACCGTTCAGTTCGATTTCTGTTGACGCGCTGTGTAGCAGATGGTGAACGCCGGCCTGGTGAATGGTCGCAGCCGGTGATGAGTGTTTTCGGGTAAATATCTGATTTTAAATAGTTAAATTATGACCGCCGAGACCCTGTGTCAAATTTCAAGGCCTGGATTCGAGCCGCGGGGGAACATCTTCGTGATTGGAATCCGCGACAGGGCAAGCCCATCTCGGGGTGGTCCGAGCGACGCGAAATTCCTCCCAAGGGCAGCCACTAGACGGACATGACAAATACTGGAGTAATTAAAATGACCAAGATCGCTCTTACCGCCGCCGCCATCCTCGTTGCCACGGGCACCGCTTTTGCCGGCAGCGACAATTATGGCTCTTACAATGCCAACCAGCCGGTTGCGAACCAGTCCGTGTCCAACATCGACACCACGCACACCGGCTCGATCCCGAAGTCCGTGAAGACGCAGGGTGATGCCAATGCCAACGTGCCGGCTCAGTCGGGCCAAGGCATCTGGGGTCGTTGATTTTCTGAAGTCTGCGACCACAAAGAGCGGTGGGCTTTGCCCGCCGCTCTTGTTTTTATGCATGAGCAGGATTTCGGCCGACGGCGCCAGTGTCGGGCGCCGATCGTAAATCGAACCAACTGGTTCAATTTACGTCGACGAATCGTGAACGGATGGCGAGCGCTGGCTCGACGAACCGCCGCACCATGCGTCAGGTATCCCCTTATAAACGTTTGAGATCGATTGATAAAACAGGGTGAGCTCAACACCTTGGCCCACGTTCGAGGTCCGGATTTCGCGCGTGAGGGAACGTCTTCGTGATTGGAAGTCGGCGCACGAAAAACCCAGATCGAGGCTGTCCGAGCGACGCGAAATTCCTCCCAAGGGCACGCCACTGGACGGACAGGAACAGGAATACCGGAGTAAATAAAATGACCAGGATCGCTCTTACCGCCGCCGCCATCCTCGTTGCCACTGGCACCGCTTATGCCGGCAGCGACAACTATGGTTCGGACAATGTCAATCAGCCGGCCGTCACCTCGCACGCGGTCAATGTCGACCACAGTTACACGGCTTCGACCCACAGGCTGGTCAAGCGCGACCTCACGCTGAGGCCCGATTCGGTCCAGCCGGAATCCGGCCAGGGCAACTGGGGAAACTGACGGCTCAAGCGGGCGTGCGGTGGGCTTGGCCTGCCGCACCTGCCATGGACGCTAGCCCAGGTCCTTCGGCCGCAGGCCCAGGTCCTTCGGCCGCAGGCAATGTGTCAACCGGGCGGGGGACACGACGGACCAATCGCCTTCGAAGACCACCCGGGCCAGGGCTGCCGTCGGGAATTTCTCCTCAAGTCTCTTGAGCGCCTTGGCGTCTGACCCCGGCCCGGCAAGCTGTCTGGCCACAAGTTCCAGGCCCGGATTGTGGCCAATTACCAGCAAGCTGCCGCTTGAAGCGTCGGTTTGACCAATCTGGCTCAGAATGTCCGCCGCTGAAGCATCGTACAGCGCCTTGACGAATGCGATCCGGGGTGGCAAGGGCAGATCCGCCGCCACCAGCCGCCAGGTGTCGCGGCTGCGCAGTGCCGCCGACACCAGCGCCAGGTCCGGCAGCCAGCCGCGCGCCGCAAGCTCGCGTCCCATCAAGCACGCCGCCTTAACCCCGCGTTCGGCCAAAGGCCGGTCGAAATCATCGAGATCAGGGTCGTCCCAGCTCGATTTGGCGTGACGGAGGAGGAGTAGTTGTCTCATCGATGTCGGTCAGGACCAGGGAGACTGGTCAGACGAGTGCGGGCCTTTTGTTTGATCGCTTCAATGTCGAAGGGATCTAACGGGCCGCTTTCCAATCCTTCCAGCCAAGCTCTGCGCAGCCGGTCCGTTTCGGCCTGGCACCGAGTCTGATTTGGCGGTTCCAGGCTAAGTGCCGTTGTCATTCCCGATCTAGGTTCAAGGCGTAATGCGCGCCAGATGTTCGAGGTCGGTTTCTTCGCGCAGCGGGTCGGGGGCCATCACCACCGAAGTGCCGTTGTCGGCATCGTCGGCAAAGTGGGCAAGTACGGTGCGGCCGGCCTCCATGCGCGCCTTGCCCTCGGCGACCAGCCCCAATGCCAGCGGATAAAGCCGGTGCTCGGCCTTCAGCACGCGGGCTGCCAAAGTATCGGCGGTGTCGCCGACCATCACCGGTACGGCTGCCTGCGCGATGATCGGACCGTCATCCATCTCGGAGGTGACGAAGTGCACGGTGCAGCCATGAATGCGGATGCCGGCGGCCAGTGCGCGCACATGGGTGTCGAGCCCCTTGAAAGCCGGCAGCAGGGCAGGGTGGATGTTGATCATGCGGCCCTGCCATCTCTGGACGAAGCCGGGGGTGAGGATGCGCATATAGCCGGCCAGCGCCACGATCTCGGCGTTGAAGGCCGCGAGCGCCGCGTCTATTGCCGCGTCATGCGCCTGCTTGCTGCCATGGTCGGCACGCGAGACGACCTGCGTGGCGATGCCGCGCGCCCTGGCGATGCCGAGCCCGGCGGCATCCGCCTTGTCGGAAATGACACCGACGATCTCGGCCGGGAACGCCGGGTCGCTGGCCGCGGCAATCAGCGCGGTCATGTTGGAGCCGCGTCCCGAGATCAGGACAACGGTGCGTTTCCTCTGCGCGCTCATAGGCCGATCGAGCCCCGATAGATGACCCCGGCGTCGCGGCGCGGCACGATGCGGCCGATCGGCGTCACCGTCTCGCCGGCCTCCTGCAGCACGGCGGCGACCTGTGCTGCCTGGCCGGATGCGACGGCCAGAATCATGCCGATGCCGCAATTGAAAGTGCGCATCATCTCTTCCGGCGCCACGCCGCCGGTCTTGGCCAGCCACGAAAACACGGCAGGAACGTCGATCGCTTCGAGGTCGAGTTCGGCCGAAAAATCCTTGGGCAGCACGCGCGGGATGTTTTCCGGGAAGCCGCCGCCGGTGATGTGGGCGAGCGCCTTGATACCATGCGTGTTGCGGATCGCCTTGAGAATCGACTTGACGTAGATGCGGGTCGGCTCGAGCAGCGCCTCGGCCAGCGTGGCCTCGTCGGCGAACGGCGCCGGATCGCTCCACGACAGACCGCTGACGGCGACGATGCGGCGCACCAGCGAAAATCCGTTCGAATGCAGGCCCGAGGACGCCAGGCCCAGGAGCACATCGCCTTCGACGATGTCGTCGGTGGGCAAGAGCTGGCCGCGTTCGGCTGCGCCCACCGCAAAGCCGGCAAGGTCGTAGTCGTTGCCGTGATACATGCCGGGCATTTCGGCCGTTTCGCCGCCGATCAGCGCGCAGCCGGCCTGGCGGCAGCCCTCGGCAATGCCGCCGACGATCGCGGCACCCTGGTCGGGATCGAGCTTGCCGGTGGCGAAATAGTCGAGGAAGAACAGCGGTTCGGCACCTTGCACGACGATGTCGTTGACGCACATGGCGACGAGGTCGATGCCGATTGTGTCGTGCTTGCCGGCATCGATGGCGATCTTGAGCTTGGTGCCGACGCCGTCATTGGCCGCCACCAGCACCGGGTCGGTAAAGCCCGCGGCCTTGAGGTCGAACAGGCCTCCGAAACCGCCGATCTCGCCGTCGGCGCCCGGCCGGCGCGTCGCGCGCACCAGCGGCTTGATCTTCTCGACCATGAGATTGCCCGCGTCGATATCGACACCGGCCTCGGCATAGGTGAGCCCGTTCTTGCGCTTGTTCACGTCGCGCTTGCTCATTTCTGGTGCCCGTTCAACAATTTTCCTTGTCGCGGGCTCTTCGCATGAACGGTTTCTGTCCGCAAGGATAACGGCCATCTCGGCCCATAAAACCGTGGATGGCGCGCGCGTACAGGCGCTCGTGATTGGCGAAAGCCGGGCTGAAAGCCGCTCTCCCGTGCGGGAGATCGGCAGCTTCTCCCTTGTTGCCACCCGCCATCTTCATCATCTATCTCCGACCAAGAGGAGGTGCCAAGCATTTGACCATCCCCAACCTGATCACCATCCTGCGCCTTATCCTGGTGCCGGCGGTGGTGCTGGCGATGCTGCAGGCGCGCTGGGACTGGGCTTTTGCCGGGTTCCTCGTCGCCGGTATTTCCGACGGCGTCGACGGGTTCATCGCCCGCCGTTTCAACCAGCAATCCACCCTCGGCGCCTATCTCGACCCGGTGGCGGACAAGCTGCTGCTGGTTTCGGTGTTCGTTGTCATGAGCTTCATCGGGCAATTGCCGCTGTGGCTTGTCGTCATCATGGTGTCGCGCGACGCGTTGATCGTCTGCGCGGTGGTGTTGTCCGCCGTCATGACCCATCCGGTCGAGATGAAACCGTTGTTCGTGTCGAAGGCCAACACCGCGATCCAGATCGTGCTGGCCGCGCTTGTGCTGGGAGAACTTGCCCTTGCCGTTCACCTCGACCCGCTGAGGTCAGTTCTCATATTGCTGTCCGGGGTCTTGACCGTGGCTTCGGCCGCAGCCTATCTCGTGACTTGGCTGAGGCACATGAGCGGCTATGGCGAAGGCTCCACTCCGGACATCTGAGACAGAAGCGACAGCGATCGAGGCCGCGGCCGCCGACACCGCCGCGTCCGCGACCTTTCGCCGCCAGATCTTCTTCTGGCTGGCCGGTGCCGCGCTGCTGGCGCTTTTCCTCTATGTTTTCAGCGCCATCCTGCTGCCCTTCGTCGCCGGCATGGTGCTTGCCTATTTCCTCGATCCCGTTGCCGACCGGCTGCAGCGGCTCGGCCTGTCCCGTTTCATGGCGACGGTGGTCATCCTCATCACCTTTCTCATCGTGCTGGTGCTGGCCTTTGTCATCCTCATTCCGGTTCTGGCCACGCAGATGGCCGATTTCGCCGGCAAATTGCCGGAATATCTGACCCGGCTGCAAAGCCTGATCACCTCGTTCGATCCGAAATGGCTTGAACAGAAGTTCGGCGTCAACGCCAATAGCTTGCGCGACGGACTGAATTCGCTGCTGACCTCGGGCTTCGGTCTGATCACCACCGTCTTCACCTCACTGTGGAGTTCCGGCATGGCGCTGGTCTCGGTGGTCAGCCTGTTCGTGGTGACGCCGGTGGTCGCCTTCTACATGCTGCTCGACTGGGACCGCATGGTGGCGGTCATCGACGGTTGGGTGCCGCGCGACAACGTCGCGACCGTGCGCGCCATCGCGCGTGACATCAACACCGCCACAGCCGGCTTCGTGCGTGGCCAAGGCACGCTGTGCCTGGTGCTGGGCGCCATTTATGCCACCGGGCTGACGCTGACCGGACTGAATTTCGGCATCCTCATCGGCCTGTTCGCCGGGCTGATTTCCTTCATCCCCTATGTCGGCTCGCTGACCGGGCTGGTGCTGGCCGTCGGCGTCGCCTTCGTCCAGTTCTGGCCGGACTGGACGATGATCGTCGCCGTCGCGGTCGTGTTCTTCATCGGTCAGTTCATCGAGGGCAACATCCTGCAGCCGCGGCTGGTCGGCAAAAGCGTCGGCCTGCACCCGGTATGGCTGATGTTTTCGCTTTTTGCCTTCGGTGCGCTGTTCGGCTTCGTCGGCTTGTTGATCGCGGTGCCGGCTTCTGCGGCCGTCGCCGTGCTGGTGCGGTTCGCCATTGCCCGCTATCTCGAATCGCCGCTCTACAAGGGCCGCGGCGCGGCACCTGTGCCGCAGCTTCCGGCCGATCGCGGCGGCGGCCACCGCACGCAACCGCGTCGCTGAAGTGACTGCCCAGCCAACCGACCCGCCACGCCAGTTGCCGCTCGATCTCGGCCATGGCACCGGCTATTCGCGCGACGAACTCGTGGTCTCCGGCACCAACAACCAGGCGGTGGCGCTGGTCGACCGCTGGCCGGACTGGCCATCGCCGGTGGTGGTGCTGGCCGGTCCCGCGGGTTCGGGCAAGACGCATCTGGCCTCGATCTGGCGCGCGCGTGCCGATGCGGTGGCGGTCGACGCCAGGCGCATCGGCGACAGCATTGCCAATCTCGGCGCGCGGCCGGCACTGATCGACGATGTCGATACCGGCGCGGTCGATGAACAGGGCCTGTTCCATCTGATCAATGCGGTGCGTGGTGCCGGGTCGGCGCTGCTTCTGACGGCGCGCCGCTTCCCGTCCGCCTGGGGCGTCACGCTGCCTGATCTCGCCTCACGGCTGAAAGCGGCGGCGACAGTGGAAATTCATGAGCCCGACGATCTCCTGCTCGCCGGCGTCATCACAAAACTCTTCGCCGACCGTCAGATCGAGGTCGAACCGCATGTCGTGCAGTATCTGGTCCGCCGTATCGAGCGCTCGCTGGCGACAGCGATGCGCGTGGTTGAGCGGCTCGACCGGACCGCGCTCGAACGCAAGACCCCGATCACCAGGGCGCTGGCAGCCGAAACCGTCAACGCCATGGACGAAGGGCAGGGCGAATTCGAGATTTAGCCTGAGAGGCCAGTCTCAGAGCCACATTCTGGCGAAATGACGCACCGCGAGGTAGACGGCAGAGTGAGCGGCGATATAGCCGGCGGCGACCAGCACAAACATTCCGATACTGATACGCCAGGAGCGGGAGACGACAGCGCCTGGGGCCTGCCTCGCCTGTCTGCGGCTTTCACGGTTGTTCCACATCGCCAGTGCGGCGCAGGCAATTGCCCACGTCACCATGAACGGAACGGTGATGCCGGCATAGGCAAAGTAGGCCGGTCCGAAAAGCGACACCCAGGCATCGATTCCAAGCATCTGAACCCCTGTTTGCCGAACCGGCCCGCGGCTGCCGGATGCACGACCGGAGCCGGAGCAAGTGAGCATATGGCTGCGCCGGGCATTGGGCTGTGAGGGGATGGTCGGAGTGGAGAGATTCGAACTCCCGACCCTCTGGTCCCAAACCAGATGCGCTACCAGGCTGCGCTACACTCCGAACGGTCTGTTGCCTATTCATTTCGGTGGTGCATGGCAAGTGCAAAAACCTGCGAGAGCAAAAACCTTGCCGCCATGCGCATTGCGCAGTAATGACGGGCAAAGGGTGGCGATGCTGCCTTGCACAAGAACGAGGTGGCCATGTCCGCGCGCATTTTCAGCCCAGCCAAAACCGCGATGCAGTCCGGCAAGGCCAAGACCGGCCACTGGGTGCTGGAATTCGATCCCGAGTCGCGCAAGAAGATCGACCCGCTGATGGGCTATACGACGTCGGCAGACATGAGAAGCCAGATCAGGCTTAGCTTCGACACGCGGGAAGAGGCGGTGGCCTACGCCGAAAAGCAAGGGCTCGCTTTCCGCGTCGAAGAGCCGAAAGAGACCAAGCGCCGCCAGATTTCCTATGCGGAGAATTTCCGCTATGACCGCAGGACGCCCTGGACGCATTGAACGGCGCCCAGCGCCAGAATATCCAGCCGGTCCAAAGGCCGGCCAGCGGTCCCGTAGCTCAGCTGGATAGAGCACCGGCCTTCTAAGCCGATGGTCACAGGTTCGAATCCTGTCGGGATCGCCAAAGCCTTTCGGGTCCATTCCGGACACATAGGTCGCGGTTTATACCAGAGACATGGGCTTTCAGAGAGCGTCACCAGGCCTCGTGCGCTCAAACCGCCGCCGCCAGAAGCAGCGTTACCCCCAGGACCGTCGACGCATAGATCGTGGCTAGAAGCACGATCGGGCGAGGATATTCGGCGGGTGTCGCGAGGCCGGCAAAGTGGGGATTTCGAAATGTTTCGGTGCCGGGCGACGGGCCGTCGGCGGCAGCGGGAGTGTTGTCATTGCAAGCGAGCAGAGAAAGACGCTGGGCAATATCGGCGGCGATCAGAGGATCGTCCGCCACCAATTTCGACCAGTCCGAAACAATGCCGATTTCACCTTTGAACATCGCGCGCCTCCCGTTTGGGGTCTAACAGCGATATCTAAATTATGTTCCGCCGATAGTTTGACGAGGCGGACCGCTCTTGGTCCTTGCAACCTTCTGATCGATGAAAACCACGCCCGCTGCCTCCAACCCTCGACGGATGGCAGCCAGCTTGGCCGAACTCGGAATCCTTCGTCCGCTCTCGAAACTGCCGATCGTTCCTTCGCTAAGGCCGCACTTCGCGGCGAGTCGCACCTGCGACCATTTCAGCATCGCTCGTGCGGCTCTGCACTGCTGGGACGTAAGGGGCTGGATCCCTGAGACGGTGGAGCTTCGCGTGTTCACATCCTCAGATCCCTTCGCTTCGGCGGGAGATGGCTTTGCACCAGGTGCACCTTGTCCAGACCCACGGTGACCATTGTCCGAACGACACCGTGACCTTGTCGCCCTCGATCTGCGTAACGTCGCCGGATAATTCCATCGGCTGGCCCTCGGTCAGCTTGGTCGCTGGACCAATGACCGAATGCGGAAAATCGTAACCGGGGATCGACACGCTGACGCGGTCTTCCGTGACGCGCTTCAGCACCGTCGCCATGACCGCCACTTCGTCGCCGACCTTTATTGCCATGCTTCTGATTCTGGGGCGGCATCCGGCTGGCGTCAAGGATTAGCTATGCCTTATATAGCAAGTCACGGAATCACCTCTTTCCATCCAGGAACGCCACGACAGCGGTAAATACCGCAAGCTGTTCAGCTCTGTCATGGTGATGAGGGGATTTAGCGTGGCCGGGCAGTCGGCTGGGGGCCAGCGTATTATTTCGTTACTCTGCCTTTTCGGAACCTTCCCGCGCACGGCGCGTTCGGCCCGCTGTATTCGCGGACCCTCATATAAAAGTGGACAGGCGGGAGGCAAACAAGGGTGGGGAGGAGTGTTGCCATGTCGAAGCGAGAAATAGGCATATCTTCGGCTCTGGATCGGCGCATCGCCGACCTCAAGGCCAGGATGCAGGACGCCCGGATCACGGAATATGAAATGAAGACCTTTCAAAAAGTGGCTTCAGCCATGGGAGGCGACGGAGGCTCCCTACGCCTCGATGCCGACGACCTGATCGCGGCATCCTTTGTCGTCGATGCGCTGAGTGAGCCGACGCTCAACTGACGACGAGCGGTCTGGCTTCGCGCGCCGTTTTGCCCTTGCTCGGCCGGCAATTGGCCCACGCCTTCAAGCTCTGAAACAGGATGGCTGCTTTCCAGCGGCCGTCTTGTGGCGTCTGTCGCAAGTCATCGACAGGGCCGGCGGGTTGGTTCCGCCGCCCGATATCGAATTGGAGGGAAAGTCTTATCAATTTGTTGGGGTTGGTGCGTCATAGTAGCGACGGCTAACGGAGTTGAACGCGATGAAGCTCGATCTGTCGCCGACGAGCTGGGGCAGGGTGATCGCTGTCACGGCAGTCGGTACGGCATTCTTCATTGCCGTGGCGTTCTTCGTCGATTCCTTCAATTTTCCCTATCTTTCGCCCGAGGCCGTGTGGCGGGCGCAGATGACCGACCTGATGCTGCCTTTGGTGCTGGGCGGCTCCTTTTTGTTTTTCCTGATGTGGAAGATTCGCCAGCTGGCCATCGCGCAGCGCGATCTCAGCGTCATCGCCGCGACCGACAGCCTGACGGCGGTGCTGAACCGTGGCGCTTTCTCGATGCTGGTCGAAGCCTATCTCGAGCAGACCCGAAAGCAGGAGCAGACCCGTTCGGGCGCGCTGCTGATCATCGACGCCGACCACTTCAAGTCGATCAATGACCGCCTGGGCCATGACTGCGGCGACCAGGCGCTCAAACTGATAGCGCAGGCGATCAAAGGGCAACTGCGTGGCGGCGATATCGTCGGCCGCATCGGCGGCGAAGAATTCGGCGTGTTTCTGCCCGGCGTGGATCCCTCGCAATCCTGGATGGTTGCCGAAAGCATCCGCCGGCGTATCAGGGAGATGGAATTCTCACCCGGCGGCAGGCCTTGTCCGCTTTCCGTCAGCATCGGCGGCACAAGCTTTACCGGCCCGATCACCTACGAGGAAATCTTCTCCGCTGCCGACAAAAGGCTTTACACGGCCAAGTCGAACGGACGCGATCAAGTCAGCTTCGATCCGGCCGGAACGTCTCCGGCGCCTCCGCCGGGGGTCGCCACCGTGCATTGACGGCATAAACTTGCGGATGGCTGATCGGGAAGCTCTCGAAATCGACGCAGGCCGCTTTCTCGACGCTTCAATGCTTACAGTCATATGCCGGGATTCCGATCTTTATGGATAGCATGCCGGCTCGATAGGCCATGGACTGCAACCGCTTACCGGTATACTCCCCCCGCGTTGGCGATGTTTCGTTGTCGGCAGAAACGGTTCTCACTCCTGAGTTTCCAAGGGTTACGGCCGACGTGCGATCATGATTTTTCACGCCGGCGAACAATGGCGGAAACGGTCAGGTAAGCACAGCTATTATGATCCATTTGTTCAACGGCTTTCAGGATCCTTTCGGTGGCAGTGACCTCAAGACTTTGGAACTCCATCGGCTGTTGAGCGCCGATTCGGAGGTGCGCCTTTGGGCTGCGTCATCGCGCGCTTCAGATGAATTAATGCGGCAATTCCCGATACGTCGTATTTCCCCGCTTACGCGAAAAGTTCCGGATGGCGGCACTTACGTTTTTCTCGGAGCGCATTGGCGCAACAAGGTGTGGCCTTACCTGATCCCGCGGCCGCGCCGGCTGATTTACGACTTCAACACCCTTCATCCGAAGGTTCTCAACCTCACCACGCGCATGCCTCGGAGCTTGGGATGGCCCGCCGCCGAGATAGTGCTTGTTTCCGACTTTCAGAAGCGATTGCTCCAAATCGACGGCACGGTGCACCCCTCTCCGATCGAGATCGAACGTTTTTCACCACGGCGTCTGGATTCGGATCGTCCGTTCACCGTCGGACGCTTGAGCCGCGATGGGCCGGGCAAACATCATCCCGATGACATACCCCTTTACGAGACATTGCTGGCCGAAGGTACAGCCTTGCGGATTCAGGGAGGGACAGGGCTCAACGGCAGCCTCATGCCGCATCCGCAACTCGAGCTGTTGCCACCCGGCCAATTTATCGCCGAAGCGTTTCTGCAGACGCTCGACGTGTTTTATTATCGCACCGGTTGGCATGTCGAAACCTTCGGTCGCGTCGTGTTCGAGGCGATGGCCTGCGGGTTGCCCGTGGTCTGCCATTCATATGGAGGCTATTCCGACCATATCAGGCATGGCGAAAACGGTTTCTTGTTCGAAACGACGCAGCAGGCGGCGCGGATCCTGGCCGATCTCAAAGCCGATCCGGCGCTGCGGGCGGCAGTGGGCCTCAAGGCCCGGCAGACCGTCGAGCAGCTGTTTTCGCCGCAGGCACTGCGACAAAGGCTGGATTTCTATCTGCGTTAGCGCCCTTGGGCAGTGCTTGACGCAACAACATGCCTGGCTGTCTGTCATCGGTCTCGGCATCGCGCTAAAGCAGGCACGCAAAGCGGACCATTGGGGCTGACAGGCAGCGGCGCGCCACAGACTGGGCAGGACTTCTATCGATGACATTGATGGGCGCGGCGGCACTGCTGATCCTGATCCTGACTTACGCCGGTGTTGCCATCGGCCGCATCCCCGGCCTGCGCCTCGACCGGGCGGGGATCGCGCTTCTCGGCGGGGCCGCGATGATCGCCATCGGCGCGCTCAGCATGGAGGATGCCTACCGGGCGATCAATTTCGACACCATCACGCTTCTGCTCGGCATGATGATCGTGGTGGCGCATCTGAAAGTGTCGGGCGCCTTTCGCGGCCTTGGCGCCATCGCCATCGAGCACGCGCACGCGCCCTTGATGCTTTTGGTGATGGTGACGCTGCTGACCGGCGTGTTGTCGGCCTTTCTGGTCAACGACGCCATCTGCCTCGTCATGGCGCCGATCGTCGTCCATGTCACCCGTGTGATCAAGCGCAACCCGATCCCTTATCTGATCGCCACCGCCACCGCGTCGAATTGCGGCAGCGTCGCCACCATCACCGGCAATCCGCAAAACATGGTCATCGGCGCGCTGTCGGGCATTTCCTATCCGGCCTTTTCGGCAGCGCTGGCTCCGGTCGCCCTGTTCGGCCTCGTCGCGGCCGTTGTCATCATCCGCATCGTCTACCGGGCCGAATTTGCCCGCACGGTCCAACTGACGCCCGAAGTCTCGCGTGGCCGCATGCACAAGGGGCAGGTGCTGAAGGCGGTGGTGGTCTGCATCGGACTGGCAATCGCCTTCTTCGCCGGCGTGCCCGTCGCCAAGGCCGCACTCATCGGCGGCGCCATCCTCTTGCTCACCCGGGCGATCAAGCCGGAACGCATCTACCGCGAGATCGACGGTCCGCTGCTGTTCATGTTCGCCGGTCTGTTCGTTGTGGTCGCCGGCGCCGAAAAGACGCTTCTTTCGCCCGACATGATCGCCTCGGCCAAGAACCTCGGGCTGGGCGACGTCTGGCGCCTGTCCGGTTTCACCGCGGTGCTCTCCAACATCATGAGCAATGTCCCGGCCGTGCTGGCGCTTCGGCCCTTCATACCGGGCCTCGAAAATCCCGAGCGCGCCTGGCTGGTCGTCGCCATGAGTTCGACGCTGGCCGGCAATTTCACGCTGCTGGGTTCGGTCGCCAATCTGATCGTCGCCGAACAGGCACGCGCCGCCGGCACGACGCTGTCGTTCGGCGCTTTTTTCAAGGTCGGCTTGCCGTTGACGCTGATAACGCTGGCCGCCGGTACGGCATGGCTGGCTTTCGGGTTCTAGACCGGGCTGCCTGAAATTCGCGCCCGCACCAGCGTCGCCGCGGCGCGGCCGGCGGCCTCGATGTAATCGGGGTTGCGGTGGATCAGCATGATCGAAAAGCAGCCGTCGATCAAAAGCACGATCTCGCGTGCCAAGGCGGGCGGCTCGCCGATGCCATGGTCCGACAAGGCGCCGGCCAGCCATGTTTCGAAATTCAGCTTGTGCCGCGCGCCGACCTTGACCGCCGGATGTCCGGGCATCGAGGCGAGTTCGGCGGCCGTGCGCAGGAAGCCGCATCCTTTCCATTTCGGGTGACGAGCGGACCTCGCCAGATTGGTGAAGATCGCCTCGACCTTGCGATCCGCGCCGCCTTCGGCAGCATCGAACCAGCCAGCCATCCGCTTCAGATTGGGTTGGTCGCGGCCATCGAGATAGGCGGCGATGAGGTCGTCCTTGCTCTTGAAATGGTAGTAGAGCGTGCGCTTGGTGAGACCCGCTTCCTCGGCGACGGCATCGACGCTGACGCGACCGATTCCTTCGGCATAGAAGAGCCTGGTCGCGGCATCGACAATGCGTTTGCGGGTAGGACTTTGCGTGTCAGGCATGAGCTTAGGTATACCGACTAGTGAATATACACAAGCGGAAAGAGGCATAGTCTTCCGGTCATCAGCATGATGAAGAAGGAAGAGCCAATGACCGATCTTGTCCTTAACGAAACCCGGGATGGGATTGCCATCCTCACCCTCAACCGGCCGGAGAAGCTGAACGCGTTGAACTATGCCCTGATCGATCGCCTGCTTGCGATCCTCGACGACATTGACGTCGATGACAGCGTCCGCGCAATCATTCTGACCGGAGCAGGGGAGCGGGCGTTTTCGGCCGGCGGCGACATTCATGAGTTCTCGGCCAGCGTGGCGGTCGGCGTCGATGTCGCGATGCGTGATTTCGTCATGCGCGGGCAACGGCTGACGGCAAGGCTGGAAGCGTTTCGCAAGCCCATCATCGCTGCCGTCAACGGCATTGCCTTTGGTGGCGGTTGCGAAATCACCGAGGCGGTGCCGCTGGCCATCGCCAGCGACCGCGCTTTGTTCGCCAAGCCGGAAATCAGCCTTGCAATGCCGCCGACCTTTGGCGGAACACAGCGTCTGCCGAGGCTCGCCGGGCGCAAGCGGGCGCTCGAACTGCTGTTGACCGGCGACTGGTTTGCGCCGCCGCGTGCGCTTGAGCTGGGTCTCGTCAACGAGGTTGTGCCGCATGCCGAGTTGATGCCGGCCGCAATCGGCTTGGCCAGGCGTATCCTGCGGCACTCCGATCTGGCGATCGCCAGCATCCTCACGGCAGTGGCGCGCGGCCTCAACCAGAGCATCGCCGAAGGCTTGGCTGTCGAGGCCGAGCAGTTCGCCCGCATGGCCCCGACCGCCGATCTGCGCGAAGGGCTGAATGCCTGGATTGCACGCCGCGAGCCGGGCTATGACGGCTCGTGGACGCATATCGCGCGCCCCGACGAGGCCAGGCGAGCCTCGTTGGCGCTGGATCAGGGCGCCACCACCAAACGGCCTTTCATGTTGGGGTGAAAGCGGCAGAAATAGTCGACCGGTCCCGCGGCCTTCAATGTCAGGCTTGCGGATTTCTTCGGCGGGATCATCACTTCCCAGCCGCCTTTCACGGTGGCCGTGTGGGCGAACACATCCTTGTTCACCCACTCGATCGTGTCGCCGACCTTGGCCTCGACGGTGGCTGGCGAGAACACCAGCCTGTCGATGATGACCTGGATGGTTTCTGCTCGCGCCGGAACGGTACCGACGGCCAGCGCCAACGCAATCCACAGATGGCGTTTCGGCATGCTCCGGGTCCTTACTTGAGCATGCCGGCGACGTGCTCGGCGTGCTGCTCATGGCCCTGGAAAATCTTCAGGCCGGTTTCCAGCAGGCTCTTCAGTTCGGCATTCTGCGCCGACGGGATCAAAAGGGTTTCGAGCGCGCCGTTGACCTGCTTGTGGTAGGCGACCTCATTGTCGACATAGGCCTTGTCGAAGGCAGCGCCGTCGAGTTTGGCAAGCTTGGCCCGCTCCTCCGCCGCAGCTTTGGTCAGCGCCTGGCTGGTGGCGTTGTCTTCCGGCGTGACCTTGAGCTTCTTCACCAGGTCGAGCGCCTGAACATTTACAGCCTCGTGATCCCGGACCATGTCCTTGGCGAAATCGACAACCTCCTTGTTCTTCGATTTCTCGATCGCCAGCTTGGCCGCTTCGACGTCGATGACCCCGGCCGTGTAGGCGATGTGGGCGATCTGCGGATCGGTCGGCTTGTCGGCGGCTTGTGCGAACGGGGACGCGCCAAGCAGCAGCAGGGCGGCGAGCGCGGCAGTGTGTCGGATAGACATGGCATCTCCTTCGTCCGGACGCTGAAAATCGCGCCGGACTGTGTTTTTCGGTTGACGGTCATTGGATGCTGGTCGGCGGCAAACGTTCCCGCCAAAATCAACTGAATCCGGTGAGGGTCAGCTTTCCAGCCCTAGCCGCCGCATCACTGCGCTAGTCAGTCGTTCGCAACGCCGGCCGGCGAAGGGGAAGGCATCGAGCAGCACCGGTCCGATCTGGTCGTCCAGCGCTTTGCGTACCAGGGCGCGCGCGCGGTGCAGCCTTGTCTTGACGGTTTGCGGCCGCACGCCGAGGAGATCGGCGGTCTCCTCGATGCTCAGCCCCTCGATCACCCGCGCCACGAACACCGTCCGGTAGACGTCGGGAAGGCTGTCGGTGGCCTGTTCGACCAGTTGGAGGATCTGCCTTTGCGCCATCGTCCGTTCCGGATCGTCGCTGGGGTTGAGAGGGAACCGGATGATCTCGGCTTGCGGATTTTCCGGCAGTGCCACCGTTCTGCGCCTTTTGCGCAGGCGGCCAAGCGCCTCGTTGATGACGATGCGCGACAGCCATGTGGCGAGCGAGGAGTCGCCGCGAAACGCATCGAGATGGGCGAAAGCCTTGACGTAGGCCTCCTGCACGATGTCCTCGGCCTCGCTGTCATTGCGCACGACGCCACGCGCGATCCGGTAGAGCCGCTGATTGTGTGTCTTGATGATGGTGCGGAAGGCATCGCCGTCGCGCGCCAAGGCGCGGCGCACAAGCTGCATCTCGCCTGGCACAGCAGAAGGCACGGCCGTCAAGACAGCAGGCATGGCCAGTTTCCTCAACCCAATCTCCGGACCGAACCTCGATTGAGAGATTGGACGCTGTCGCCGGCAAAAGGTTCCCGAAGACTTTTCGCGGGGCCCGGCGGCGGTACCCTACCGCGCGAGTGAAGGCTTGTCAGGCAGCCTGCAGGCGCGCCGTGGCCGCCAACAGATCGGTCTGGGTGATCAGCCCGAGAATCCGTTTGTCGTCGTCGACGATGATGACCGCATGGCTGCGGCCGTCGGTGAGCACCGGCAGCAGACCCATGGCGGCGAAGCCGGCGGCGGCTGTTGCCGCGGGCGATACAACGGATCCGACCGTCCCGGAGGCCTGGGTGAGTTCGCGCAACCCCACGGTGCCTGCCAGCCTGGCCTCCGCATTGACGACCGGCAAGGTCCGGATGTTGTGGTCAAGCAGCAATTGGCGCGCCGCCTCGGTGGAGGTGTGAGCATCGACCGAGATCACATCGCGCGACATGATATCCTCGCACAGAAGCGTCTTGTGCGCGCGTACCATCGCCTGCAATTCGACCTGCCGCAGCAGCCGGTCGAGATCGTTGCGATCGATATCGAATGTCTCGTCGAGTGCGCCAAGCGCGGCATCGATGTCTTCGGACCGGAAGCCCACGCGCAGCTGCGCCGGCGGGTCGCCGGTGCCGTGGCTGTTCGCCGGCGCTGCAACCGGTACATGCGGATAATTGCGCCGGGCCAGCCTGTGGAAGCCGTAGCCGAGCGTCACCAGCAGGATCGAGTTCAGCGCCACCGGCACGAATGGAAACAGGAAGCCGGCGCTGATGACGGCAGGCCCTCCCAGCACCGCGGTCAGCGCGGCCGCTCCGCCCGGCGGATGCAGGCAGCGCGTGAACGACATGGCGGCGATGGCCAGTGCCACCGCGATGCCGCTGGCAAGGGCGGTTTCGTGGATGAAATGCGCCACGATCACGCCGACCAGGGCCGATATCGTGTTGCCGCCGATGATCGACCATGGCTGTGCCAGCGGACTGGCGGGCACGGCGAACAGGAGCACCGCCGACGCCCCCATCGGCGCCACCAGCAGCGGCACATGCGGGCCGTTGCCGAGCACAAGGCTGGCGATCACGCCGGTGAGTGCAATCCCGATCGTCGCGCCGATACAGGCGACGAGACGCTCGCGCAGCGTTGCGCCGGCAAGAATGGGAACAAAAAGGCGGAAAGCCATGGGGTCGAAAACTCTGCCGGTATTCCAGGGGAAGTCGAAAATGTGCTGATCGCACCGCAATGACGCGGCAGCGCTGAATTTGAAAGCCAAACTGATCCGGGAAACCGCAATTTGAGGGAATAGAATTTCGCTAGCGCATGTCGCCCAAATGTGACCTCGGTTTTGGGAGAACGACATGCACAAAAACAAAACCTGAAGCGGGTCGCCTGAAAATCTTCAGGCGCGACACGCTTTAGGCCGCTGCTGCGGCGGTCAGGCCGCGCGAAATATCGGCCTTCAGGTCGTCGACATCCTCGAGGCCGATCTGCAGGCGGATCAACGGACCCTCATAGGGGGCTTTTGCAACGACACGGTCGCCAAGCCAGACCGGCACGGCAAGGCTCTCATAGCCGCCCCAGGAATAGCCGAGGCCGAAGATCCGCAGCGCGTCGAGGAAGGCGTGCTGCTGCTTCTGGCCGCCACCGGCAAGAACGATGGAAAAGATGCCGCTCGAGCCGGAAAAGTCGCGCTTCCACAGAGCGTGATCCGGATGGCTGGGCAGGGCCGGGTGGAGCACGCGCGCCACGCCCTTCTGGCCCTCGAGCCAGGAGGCGATGGCAAGCGTACTGCGCTGATGGTGTTCGAGGCGCACGCCCATGCTGCGCAGGCCACGCAGCACCTGGTAGACGTCGTCGGGCCCGGCGCAACAGCCAAGCGTGCAGAAGCTTTCGTAGAGGTGCGTCCAGCAGCTCTCCTTGGCCGACACCGTGCCAAGCAGCACGTCGGAATGGCCGGCCGGGTATTTGGTCGCCGCATGGATCGATATGTCGACACCGTGGTCGAGTGGGCGGAAATAGAGTGGCGTCGCCCAGGTGTTGTCCATCATGACGATGGCGCCCGCGGCGTGCGCCGCCTTGACGATGGCCGGGATGTCCTGCACCTCGAACGTGTTGGAGGCCGGCGATTCCGTGAACACCACCTTGGTGTTGGGCTTGATCAACGCCGCGATGCCGGCGCCGACATCGGGAGCGTAATACTCGACCTCGACGCCCAGCCGCTTCAGCATCGTGTCGGCGAAATTGCGGGTCGGATGATAGACGGTATCGACGATCAGCAGATGGTCGCCGGCCGAGACGAAGGCGAGCAGCGGCACCGTCACCGCCGCAAGGCCCGACGGCACCACGATCGTGCCTGCCGAGCCTTCCAGCGCGTCTATGGCATGGGCAAGCGCATCGGTCGTCGGTGTGCCGCGCGTGCCGTAAGTGTATTTCTGGCTGCGTGCCGCCATCGAAGCCGCGTCGCGAAACAGCACGGTCGAAGCATGCACCACCGGCGGATTGACGAAGCCAAAATAGTCATGCGGGTTGTTGCCCGAATGGGCAAGCCGCGTGTTGATGCCCATCCCGCCGTGCTCGCTGCCGTCTTTCGCCATTCTGCGTCGCCTTGTTTGACAAGCCGCTAGCCATAGTGCGGCGCTATGGACCGTGCAACAGCCACCGTCCGCCAGGAGGCGGACTTCGAATATGCCAATTCGTCGCGGCAAAAACAGCGATGCTGGGACAGGGTATCAAACGAAAAACCCGCCTGTGCGGCGGGTTATCGGCGCAAATCAGCACCATGGACGAATATGTACCATAGCTGAGGGCAGGGAGTCAAGAAAAAATTCCTATCGCAAAAGGCGGCCTTTTATTGAACTGCGTTCGGAGCCCTTGTCTCAGCCGATCGGTCTATTGTGGGCGGCTGTGGATGGTATATGATCGTCGGCTAATGTTAATCGCCGGATTGCTTCGATCAGATGCTGCCGGATGGTTGCTGCCGGTTGACCTCTGGTCCTCCACGATCCGGATCGCGCTCACGAAGCGTGAGCGCGGCAAGGGAGGAATGCCATGCCGGATGTCAAATGGGCCATGAAGGCGAGCGAATTCATCAACTGCAACTGCGCCTATGGCTGCCCGTGCCAGTTCAACGCCATGCCGACATACGGATTCTGCCAGGCGGTCGCCGGCATGGAAATCGAGAGCGGCCATCACGGCGACACCAAGCTCGACGGGTTGCGGTTCGTCGGGATTCTCAGCTGGCCCGGCGCCATACACCAGGGCGGGGGTGAAGCCGCGGTGGTCATCGACGAGAGGGCGACGGAAGCCCAACGTGGCGCGCTGCTTCGCATATTGGGTGGTCTGGACACCGAGCCAGGTGCAACGATATTTCAGGTCTTTTCGACCACTCTGGAGAAATTCCACGATCCGATCTTCGCGCCGATCGAGTTCAAGATCGACGTCGACGCGCGAACCGGTCAGTTGCATGTCGAGGGTATAACCGACGGTCGCGGCGAGCCGATCCGGAATCCGGTCACCGGCGCCGCGCACCAGGCGCGCATCGACTTGCCGCACGGCTTCGAATACGCGATCGCCGAGGTCGGGCGCGGCTGGACCAAGGCGACGGGCCCGATCAAGTTCGAGCTGGCCGATACGCACAGCCATTTCGCCAATCTGCATCTCACGCAGAGCGGCATCGTGCATTGACCTGATCCAATGGGCGATACGGCCCTCGAGGCGGTGCTGAGGCGCGATCGCGCGGTCGTGACGGTCGCGCTCGTCGTGATTGCCGTGCTCGCCTGGGCCTATGTGCTGTGGCTCGCCGCCACCATGGTCATGCCCGGCTCCCCCTTGCCGGACGGCGGAGGCGGCGACATGGCCGGCATGGATATGTCCGGCATTGATATGGGCGCCGCCATGGCGCCCGGCTTCCGGCCCTGGGCATTGGGCGATTTCGCCTTCACCTTCACGATGTGGGCGGTGATGATGGTCGGCATGATGACGCCGTCGGTCGCGCCGATGTTGCTGCTTTATGCCGGGGTCGGCCGCAAGGCGCGGGCGGATGGCCGGCCCATCGCTTCGACGGGATGGTTTTTTGCCGGCTATCTCGCCGTCTGGGTCGTCTTCAGCCTCCTGGCGACCGGTGCGCAATGGCTTCTCGCCCGTCTAGCCTTGCTCGATCCCTCGATGGCGACCGGCAGCGCGATCCTCGGCGGCCTCGTTCTGATCGCCGCCGGTCTCTATCAATGGACGCCGATGAAGGGCGTCTGCCTGCGCCAATGTCAGGCGCCGATCGCGTTCCTGGCCGGCCGTGGCGGATTCCGCTCCGCTCCGCTCGGCGCGCTTCGGCTCGGCATGGATCACGGCGCTTATTGCCTGGGGTGCTGCTGGGCGCTGATGGCTCTGTTGTTCGTCGGTGGCGTCATGAACGTGCTGTGGATCGCCGGCATCGCCATCCTTGTTCTGCTGGAGAAGACGGTGCCGACCGGGCAGCTGATTCCGCGCGTTTCAGGTGCGTTTATGGCTGCCATCGGGATCTGGATCGTCTTTCAAGCCCTTTGAGAACAGTCTTCGTCGGCGGTCTGTATTGGTATGCAGCCGTCAGTAAATTGTCAGATGACAATCTTGGGACCTGGTAGTTCGTCGCACGCGGAGGTCAACAACGACGAGGTATTGCCCGGGATGGATTTCGCTGCCGCGGCCCGTATTGGCCCGGCGTTGGCGTTGCATGAGATTTGCCGCCTTTATTAGCCCTGCTGGCTAAATCGCGGGCGTGTTTGTCTGTAAATCGGGCATTTGCGGCAATCGGTTTTCAAACTCTTTGGGTTTCGGTCATTTCCCTTGACCTCACAGGAATTATCGCCTTCGATGACATTTGTGAACGGGAGGCGGCGCGTCGGTTACGATGCGGGGTTCCGGGATGGGCCGGGATGGGAGCCGCGTTCACACGGGAGAAAAAATCAGGATTTACTCCTGAAAAACAGAGAAAAGGGTCTGTGGGTCATGAAACATATTGCTATCGGCATTCTAGGCGCCGCCACGCTTGGATTGATGGCGTCCGCCGCGTCGGCGGCCACGCTCGACACCGTCAAGGCGAAGGGCTTCATCCAGTGCGGCGTCTCCACCGGCCTGGCCGGCTTTTCGGCGCCGGACGACAAGGGTGACTGGCAAGGCATCGATGCGGATTTCTGCCGCGCTGTCGCGGCCGCCGTCTTTGGTGACGGCTCCAAGGTCAAGTTCACGCCGCTCAGCGCCAAGGAGCGGTTCACCGCGCTGCAGTCGGGCGAAATCGACATCCTGTCGCGCAACACCACCTGGACCATCAACCGCGATACGGCGCTTGGCCTGAATTTCATCGGCGTCACCTACTATGACGGCCAGGGTTTCATGATCAACGCCAAGAAGCTGCCGGGCGTCAATTCGGCATTGCAGCTTTCGGGCGCCGCTGTCTGCGTGCAGAGCGGCACCACCACCGAGCTGAACCTCGCCGACTACTTCAAGGCCAACAAGATGGAGTACAATCCCGTCGTCTTCGAAAAGCTGGAAGAGGTCAACGCCGCCTATGATGCCGGCCGCTGCGACGTCTACACCACCGATCAGTCGGGCCTCTATGGCATCCGCCTGACGCTGGGAGCGCCGGCCGACCATGTCGTGCTGCCCGAGATCATCTCCAAGGAGCCGCTCGGACCGGCCGTTCGCCAGGGCGACGACCAGTGGTACCACATCGTCAAGTGGACCTATTTCGCGCTGCTGCAGGCTGAAGAGCTCGGCATCACCAAGGCCAATGTCGATGAGATGAAGAACTCGGCCAGCCCCGAGATCAAGCGCGTGCTCGGCCAGGAAGCCGATACCAAGATCGGTACCGATCTCGGCGTCTCCAATGACTGGGTGGTCAACATCGTCAAGGCCGTCGGCAATTATGGCGAAATGTTCGAGCGCAATGTCGGCTCGGGCAGCCCGCTGAAGATCGCGCGCGGCATCAACGCGCTGTGGACCAAGGGCGGCCTGCAATACGCGCCGCCGATCCGCTGATCGAAATGTGATCCGGGAGGCAGATCATCTGCCTCCCGGTTTCTCTTTCCAGGGGACGGTCGAATGGCATCGCAGGACATACTTCGCGAGGAGCCCAGCCGCGGTTCCTTCATCAACGATCCGAAGATCCGGGGCATATTCTTCCAGGTGCTGGTCGTCGTGCTGCTGGTGGCGGGCGTCTGGTGGATTGCCCACAATGTCATCGACAACCTGACGCGGCTGCGCATCGCTTCGGGCTTCGGCTTCCTCAAGGGCCGCGCCGGCTTCGACATCAGCGAGAGCGCGATCGCCTATTCGTCGGATTCGACCTATGGCCGCGCGATTCTGGTCGGCCTCATCAACACCTTGATCGTCGCCATCGTCGGCATCATCACCGCGACAATCATCGGCTTCGTCATCGGCATCGGCCGGCTCTCGCAGAACTGGCTGATCAGGAAGATCTGCACCGTCTATGTCGAGGTCTTCCGCAACATCCCGCCGTTGCTGGTCATCTTCTTCTGGTATTCCGGCGTGCTGGCCGTGTTGCCGGCGCCGCGCGACAGCATCGGTTTGCCGTTCGGCTCCTTCCTCAACCAGCGCGGTTTCTATTTTCCACGCGCCGTATGGGGCGACGGCTCATGGCTGATCTTCGTCGCCCTGCTCGTCGGCATCGCCATGGCGTGGTTCGTCGCGCGCAGGGCGCGGCAACGGCAGATGGCGACCGGCCAGCAATTTCCGGTGTTTTGGACGTCCGCGGCGCTGATCGTCGGGCTGCCGCTGCTCGCCTATGCGCTGAGCGGCTTTCCCCTGAGTTTCGACTACCCGAAGCAGTCGACTTTCAACCTGACCGGCGGCTTCCAGGTCCGGCCGGAGTTCCTGTCGCTTTATCTGGCGCTGTCCTGCTATACCGCCGCCTTCATCGCCGAGATCGTGCGCGCCGGCATCAGGGGTGTCAGCGCGGGCCAGACGGAAGCTGCCGGTGCGTTGGGGTTGCGGTCCGGATCGATCCTGCGGCTGGTCGTCGTGCCGCAGGCCATGCGCATCGTTATTCCGCCGCTGACCAGCCAGTATCTCAACCTGACCAAGAACTCGTCGCTGGCTATCGCCATCGGCTATCCGGACCTGACGGCGACCGCCGGGACGGTGCTGAACCAGACCGGCCAGGCCGTCGAGGGCGTGGTGATCATGATGGTGATCTATCTCGCCATCAGTCTCCTGACCTCGCTGGTGATGAACTGGTTCAACGCCAAGATGGCGCTGGTGGAGAGGTGAGGTAAGGACATGCAAGAACATGATATGTCCTGGGTGCGCACCGAAATGGTGCTGGCGCAGCCGGCGCCCGCCAGCGTCACCGGCCTCGGCGCATGGGTGCGCAAGAACCTGATCGCTTCTGCCGGCGACACCATTTTGACCATCGTCGGCATCGCCCTGGTGGCGATGATCCTGCCGCAAATCATCAATTGGGCGTTCATCAACGCCGTGTGGACGGGACCGGACCGGACCGTATGCGCCACGGTGGCGCAAGGCGGCATCCAGCCGGATGGCTGGACCGGCGCCTGCTGGGCTTTCGTCAACGCCAAATTCGGCCAGTTCATGGTCGGACGCTATCCCATCGAGGAGCGCTGGCGGCCGATTCTGGTCGCCATACTGTTCGTGGCACTGCTGGTGCCGATGCTTATCCCGAAAGTGCCGCGCAAAGGGCTGAATGCGGTTCTGCTGTTCTTCGTGCTGCCGGTCGTCTCCTTCGTCCTGCTGGTCGGCGGCATGTTCGGCCTGCCGCATGTCGAGACCTCGCTGTGGGGCGGGCTGCTGGTAACGCTCAGCCTGTCTTTCGTCGGCATTGCCGTGTCGCTGCCGCTCGGCATCGTGCTGGCGCTCGGCCGCCGTTCCAAGATGCCGATCATCAAGACGCTGTGCGTCGTCTTCATCGAGACGGTGCGCGGCATCCCGCTGATCACCGTGCTGTTCTTTGCCAGCGTCATGCTGCCGCTGTTCCTGCCGGAGGGTGTCTCGTTCGACAAGTTCCTGCGCGCTTTGATCGGTGTGTCGCTGTTTGCCGCGGCCTATATGGCCGAAGTGGTGCGCGGCGGCCTGCAGGCGATCCCCAAGGGCCAGTATGAAGGTGCCGATTCGCTCGGTCTCGGCTATTGGCAGAAAATGTATTTCATCGTCATGCCGCAGGCGCTGAAACTGGTCATCCCGGGCATCGTCAACACCTTCATCGGCATGTTCAAGGACACCAGCCTGGTCATCATCATCTCGATGTTCGACCTGCTCGGCATCGTCAAACAGAATTTCTCCGATGCAAACTGGGCAACCGCGCAGACGGCGAGGTCCGGCCTGATCTTCGCGGCCTTCGTCTTCTGGCTGTTCTGCTTCGGCATGTCGCGCTATTCAATGTACACCGAACGCCGGCTCGACACCGGCCACAAACGCTAAACAAAAGAACAAGGGGACCCCTGTCATGGCCACCGAAAATGCCGTCAGCGCCGAAGAGATCAAGGTCAACGCCGCCAAGATGCAGATTTCCACCACCGATGTCGCCATCGACATCATCGCCATGCACAAATGGTATGGCGAGTTCCATGTGCTGAAGGACATCAACCTGAAAGTGATGCGCGGCGAGCGCATCGTCATCTGCGGCCCCTCCGGCTCCGGCAAATCGACGATGATCCGCTGCATCAATCGCCTGGAGGAGCACCAGAAGGGCAAGATCATTGTCGACGGCAAGGAATTGACCAACGATCTCAAGAAGATCGACGAGGTGCGCCGCGAGGTCGGCATGGTGTTCCAGCACTTCAACCTGTTTCCGCATCTGACCATCCTGGAGAACTGCACGCTGGCGCCGATCTGGGTGCGCAAGACGCCGAAGAAGCAGGCCGAGGAAATCGCCATGCATTTCCTCAAGCGCGTCAAGATTCCGGAACAGGCCAACAAATATCCCGGCCAGCTTTCCGGCGGCCAGCAGCAGCGTGTGGCGATTGCCCGCTCGCTGTGCATGAACCCGCGCATCATGCTGTTCGATGAGCCG
This sequence comes from Mesorhizobium sp. M0011, assembly GCF_040324155.1. NCBI lineage: Bacteria > Pseudomonadati > Pseudomonadota > Alphaproteobacteria > Hyphomicrobiales > Phyllobacteriaceae > Mesorhizobium > Mesorhizobium sp. M0011. Next base: position 52,709 of record NZ_JAMYVQ010000035.1, read on the forward strand.
ACCTCGGCGCTCGATCCGGAGATGATCAAGGAAGTGCTGGAGACGATGGTTGGTCTTGCCGAGGAAGGCATGACCATGCTGTGCGTCACCCACGAGATGGGCTTCGCCCGCAAGGTCGCCAACCGGGTGATCTTCATGGACCAGGGCCAGATCGTCGAGCAGAACACGCCGGCCGAGTTCTTCGACCACCCGCGCCACGAGCGCACGAAGCTGTTCCTGTCGCAGATCCTGCACTAGGCCTCGACGGCCACGAAGAGCCCGGCTGAAGCACTGCCGGGCTCTTTTGCGTATGGGATAACAGGCGGGCGTTCGTGTCGCGCCGGAGCGCGTTTGCAGGGCCGCCTTTCATGAAAAGACTGGGACGTTTTCTAGGTCTTCTGTTGGTTGTCGTCGCACTCGCCGTGACGACGGGCACCTTCGTGCCACGGCCGCTGTGGCCGGCGGCCGCCGCCATGCCCGCGGCGACGCGCCACATCCTGGTGCTGAACAATCCGATACACACCGATATCGCCATCCCGGTCGATGACGCCGTGCGCCGGCGTTTCCATTTCCTGGTCGACGCGGGCATACCGGCCGACAGGCCGGAGGTCCGCTACATCGTCTTCGGCTGGGGCGGCCGCGCCTTCTACCTGGAGACGCCGACATGGTCCGAGCTGAAGGCGGTGCCGGTGATGAAGGCACTGACACTCGACGCCTCGGTCATGCATGTCGATGTCGCCGGTGACATCGTCGAACCGCGCCCCGATATCGCGGGGTTCGACATCACTGAGGATCGGTTCACGGCGTTGCTCGATTTCATCGATGCGAGTTTCCAGCGGGGACCGGAAGGCCCGATCCTCGTTCCGGACGCAGCCTATTCGAGGTTCGACGGCTTCTACGAAGCCAATGGCCATTTCAACGCACTGGTCGGCTGCAACACCTGGACGGCGGCGGCCTTGCGCATCGCCGGCCTGCGCACCGGCTGGTGGAACCCGCTGCCTGCATCGCTCGGGCTGTCGATGAGCTTGTACAATTAGCGTGGGCATTCCGCGAATTGGCGTCGCGTTCCTTCACACCCCCCTCTGTCCTGCCGGACAGTCCGGCAGGACAGAGGGGGGTGCTGTCCCACCAACCGATTGTGCTTGTACGCTCAGCGTCGAATGATCTTCTGAGCCTGCCACCCATAGAGCCAGTCCAGATCCGCCGCGAGTTTTTCCGACGAGCGCACCTTCAGGAACACATTGCGCGCAATCGCCACTGGACCCACGGCATGCCAGGCCAGCCGGTTGACAGCGCCGCGTCGGGCGACCTGCGCGACACGCGGCCGCCGTGACTGCTCCCAGACGGCAAGCGCGGCCAGAGGATCGGCAGGGAAGTCGGCAATGATATCGGCAAGCGTCGCAGCATCCTCGATCGCCATCGCCGCACCCTGCGCCGCGAACGGGGTCATCGCATGCGCGGCGTCGCCGATCAGCGCCATGTTGCCGGTCGTCCAAGGTTGTTTGCTGTCGACCGTGTGGATCGGCCACGCCGTCCACGGGCCGGCCTGCTCGACCAGACGGGCAAGTTCTGCCGAGGTGCCGCGGAGGGCTCGGGCCAGGATACCGGCGTCGGCGTTGCCGGACCAGCCCTCGGCGATGCGTTCGCCCTTGGTGAAGGCGGCGAGGTTGAAGGCCGCACCCTTGCTGACGGGATAGGCGACCATGTGGAAGCCGGGATGCAGGAAGGTGGTGACGCAGTCCTTGGCGCCGATGGCTGCAAAGGTTTGCCCGGCGGCGCTGTCAACCGCGACGGTGGCGCGCCAGGCCAGTTCGCCGGAGAAATGGCTCCTTGCGAAGGCCGCTCCCTTGCTCGAATGGGCAAGCCCGCGCACCGACGACCAGACGCCGTCGGCGCCGACCAGCAGGAAGCCCTCGGCCTCGACAGTCTTGCCGGCCATCTCGGCCGTCACCGTGATGCCATGGGTGTCGGCGGCAATGGTGCTGATGCGCGCCCCGGTGACGGTCTCGATGTTGGCGATTTCGTTGGCCGTCGCCAGTAGCGCGCTCTGCAGGTCGGCCCGATGAGCGACGAGATAGGGTGCCCCCCAGCGGCTTTCGGCGGCTTGCCCCAGCGGCACGCGCGCCAGTTCGCGCAAGGTCGCGGCCTCCTTCAACACCACGGCTTCCGGCCGCACCGCCGCCGGCAGCAGCCGGTCGAGTACGCCAAGCTGGCGAAGGATGCGTGTCGCGTTGGGAGAAAGCTGAATGCCGGCGCCTGCCGCTTCCAGGCGCTGCGCCTGTTCGAACACCCGTACCGAGTAGCCGCGTTCGGCGAACGCCAGCGCTGCGGTCAATCCGGCGACACCCGCCCCGGCGATGACAATTTGCCGGGAGCGCGTGTCGTTCATCGGGCTGGTCGCGAAGGACTCAGGCGGCCTGGTCGATATAGATGCAGCCGGCCGGCAGCGTCTCGGTCGCCTTCAGCTTCGGCGAATAGCGGTAGAGCGTCGAGCAATAGGGGCAGACTTTTTCGTTGTCGTCGCCCATGTCCAGAAACACATGCGGGTGGTCGAAAGGCGGATTGGCGCCCGTGCACATGAATTCCTTCACGCCGATGTCGATTGCCTGAAAGCCCGCATCGTTCTGAAAATGGGGAATGGAACCGCCTGCCATCGTCGTCTCCTTAACGCAGTCTCGTCTGCATCTGGATCATATCAGGCCTCTTTGCAAGTTCGATGAAATGAAACTGTCGCAAAAGCCTGTCAGAGGATAAGTTAAGCCGGTTAACCCATGAACCGAAAACCGAGTTCGGTTTCCGGGGGGACCATGGGTCGCTATAAAGACGGCTAACCGGCTGACGGTACGGGAAGAGCGGGAATCATGAACGAACTGAAGCCGGTGCAGAGTGAATTCGTGAACGTCGAGGTGGCTCGCCCGGAGGGCGGCAACCCGGACCGGTTTGTCAACCGCGAGTTTTCCTGGCTGCAGTTCAACCGGCGCGTTCTCGAGGAATCGCTGAACCTCAATCATCCGCTGCTGGAGCGCGTTCGCTTCCTGTCGATCTCGGCCGCCAATCTCGACGAGTTCTTCATGGTCCGCGTCGCCGGTCTTGCCGGCCAGGTGCGCGAGGGCATCACGCTGAAGAGCCCTGACGGGCGCACCCCCGAACAGCAGCTCGAACAACTGCTGCGCGAGGTCGAGCGGCTGCAGGAAGACCAGCAGAAGAGCCTTTCGGCGCTGACCGTGCTGCTCAACAAGGAAGGCATCGAGAGCATCACCCGCGATGCGCTGACCAAGGACGAGAAAATCTGGCTGGAAGACCATTTCCAGGAACAGGTTTTCCCGGTGCTCACCCCGCTGTCGATCGATCCGGCGCACCCGTTCCCGTTCATTCCCAATCTCGGCTTCTCGATGGCGCTGCAATTGCGCCATCGCAAGAATGGCGAGGAGATGAGCGCGCTGCTGCGCCTGCCGGTGGCGCTGAAGCGCTTCATCCGTCTGCCGGACCGCAAGCATCATGTCCGCTTCATCCCGCTGGAAGAGGCGGTCGGCCTCTATATCGGCAAGCTCTTCCCCGGCTACGAGGTCAAGGGCTCCGGCACGTTCCGCATCATTCGCGACAGCGATATCGAGGTCGAGGAGGAGTCCGAGGATCTGGTTCGCCTGTTCGAAACGGCGCTGAAGCGGCGGCGGCGCGGTTCGGTGATCCGCATCGAATTCGACAGGCTGATGCCTGGCGAATTGCGCGACTTCGTCGCCGGCGAGCTTGGCGTGTCGTCGAGCCGCATCAGCGTGCTCACCGGGCCGCTGGCGCTCAGCCAGATTTCCGAGATCGTCGCCGTCCCTCGCGACGACCTGAAATTCATGCCCTACAATCCGCGTTTTCCCGAGCGTATCCGCGAGCATGGCGGCGATTGTTTCGCCGCCATCCGCGAGAAGGACATCGTCGTCCATCACCCCTACGAATCGTTTGACGTCGTGGTGCAGTTCCTGCGCCAGGCGATGGCCGATCCGGAAGTGGTGGCGATCAAGCAGACGCTTTACCGCACCTCCAATGACAGCCCGATCGTGCGTGCGCTGGTCGACGCGGCCGAGGCCGGCAAGTCGGTCACCGCGCTGGTCGAGCTCAAGGCGCGCTTCGACGAAGAAGCCAACATTCGCTGGGCGCGCGACCTGGAGCGTGCCGGCGTGCAGGTCGTGTTCGGCTTTCTCGAGCTGAAAACCCATTCGAAAATGTCGCTGGTGGTGCGGCGCGAGGACGGCAAGCTGCGCAACTACGTGCACCTCGGCACCGGCAACTACCATCCGGTAACGGCGCGCATCTACACCGACCTGTCCTTCTTCACCACCGATCCGACGATTGCCCGCGATGTCGCCCAGCTGTTCAATTTCATCACCGGCTATGCCGAGCCGACGGACGAAATGCGGCTGGCGATCTCGCCGTTCACGCTGAGAAGCCGCATCCTGAAGCACATTGCCGACGAGATTGCCTACGCGGTGCAGGGGAAACCGGCGCGCATCTGGATGAAGATGAACGCACTCGTCGATCCGATCATCATCGACGCGCTCTACGATGCCAGCCGCGCCGGCGTCGAGATCGATCTTGTCGTGCGCGGCATCTGCTGCCTGCGGCCTCAGGTTCCGGGCCTGTCGGAAAACATCCGCGTAAAATCGATCGTCGGCCGTTTTCTCGAACACAGCCGCATTTACTGTTTCGGCAATGGGTACGGCCTGCCGTCGGACGAGGCGATCGTCTACATCTCTTCGGCCGACCTGATGCCGCGCAATCTCGACCGCCGCGTCGAAACCATGGTGCCGATCACCAATCCAACTGTGCATGAACAGATCCTTGGCCAGATCATGCTGGGCAACATCATGGACAATCAACAAAGTTTCGACGTATTGGCTGATGGAACCTCCCGGCGCGTCGTGCTGGAGGAGGGCGAGGAACCGTTCAACGCGCAGGAATATTTCATGACCAATCCGAGCCTGTCGGGACGGGGTGACGCGCTGAAGTCGCATGCGCCCAAGCGCATCGCGCAGTTCAAGCGCCGCAAGAAGAACGCCGCAGCGTCCGGCTGATGCTGTCTGATTCCCAGGGCCGGCTGCAGGACCGCCGACCGCTGTCCATCATCGACATCGGATCGAACTCGATCCGCCTCGTCGTCTATGAGGGGCTGGCGCGTTCGCCGACCATGCTGTTCAACGAAAAGATGCTGGCTGGTCTGGGCCGGGGCATCGTTTCGACCGGCAAGCTCGATCCCGAGGCGGTGACGCGCTCGATGGAAGAGTTCCGCCGCTTTCGCGCGCTTTCCGACCAGGCCGGCGCCGAGCATATGTATGTGCTGGCCACCGCCGCGGCCCGCGAGGCGGTCAACGGCCCCGATTTCATCCACCGCGCCGAGGATGTGCTGAAGACCGAGATCCGTGTCATCAGCGGCCGTCAGGAAGCCTATTATTCCGCGCTCGGCGTCATTTCCGGCTTCCACCCGGCCAATGGCATCGCCGGCGACCTGGGCGGCGGCAGCCTCGAGCTGGTCGACGTCAGCGGCGAAGCGATCGGTGACGGCATCACGCTGCCGCTGGGCGGCCTGCGCCTGCAGGACATGGCGAAGAACTCGCTGGTTCAGGCGGCGAAGATCGCGCGTGACGAACTGGCGAAGGCCAAGCTGTTGAAAGGCGGGCAGGGCAGGCCCTTCTACGCCGTCGGCGGCACTTGGCGAAATCTTGCCCGGCTGCACATGGAAATGACCAACTATCCGCTTGGCGTCATGCACCATTACGAGATATCGGCCGAAAGCGCGGCGAATTTCCTCAAGCAGGTGGCCAAGGCCGAGATCGAGAAGGTCAAGGGCATCGAAGGCGTTTCCAAGAACCGCCGTTCGCTGCTGCCTTATGGCGCCGTCGTGCTGCAGGAGATCATGGCGGCGATGCAGCCGTCGAAGATCATCGTTTCGGCTCTGGGTGTACGCGAAGGCTTTCTCTATTCGCTGCTCGACGAGGCGGAGCAGAAGGCCGATCCGCTGATTTCGGCCTCGGAGGAACTCGCCCGCCTGCGCTCACGCTCCGTCGCCCATGCGCATGAGCTCGTCGACTGGACCGCCAAAACCTTTGCCGCTTTCGGCATCGACGAGACCGAAGACGAGGCGCGCTACCGCCACGCGGCCGCATTGCTGGCCGATATCGGTTGGCGCGCGCACCCCGAATATCGCGGCAAGCAATCGCTCAACATCATTGCGCACGCTTCCTTCTTCGGCGTCGACCATCCCGGCCGTGCTTTCCTGGCCATGGCCAACGCCTATCGTCACGACGGCATCTTCAACGAAGCCATCGCCCCCGAGATCAAGGCGCTGGCGCCGCCGCGTTATCTGGAGCGCGCCCGCGTGCTCGCCGCGATGATGCGCGTCGTCTACCTGCTGACGGCGTCGATGCCCGGCATCATGCCCAGGCTGAAATGGGAACAGCGCGCCAACGGCGTGCTGGCGCTGGTCTTGCCGGCATCGCTGGCCGATCTCTATGGCGAGCGGCCGGCCGGGCGCCTGGCGCAACTGGCCAGGATCACCAACCGCCGGCTGGTGCTGGCCGTCGAAGGTGGGCCCAGTGGGTCGGTGAAGTAGAGTCGGAGCAGAGCGGATTAGAACCTGCTCGGTCGAGTTTCTTCACACCCCTCTCTGTCCTGCCGGACATCTCCCCCGCAAGGGGGTGTTTGGACCGGAGACATCGCGAACAGGTGTGCGAGGACATCGCGCACAGTTTGGCGTGCTTTGCGCCGGGAGGTTCGCGATGCCATTTGGGAACACCAGCGT